>DASPVJ010000459.1:0-5058 GCA_035622435.1 Xanthobacteraceae bacterium
GTTGGGCCGACCAGATATCGGGGGAACGAAGTCCGAAGCCGGCCGAGTCAGCGATTCGGGCGCGATTCGTTCGAGACTCGTTCCTGAACTTAAGCGCGCCGCATCGACCGTCGCATTGTGACACAGATGTCAGATGTCGGATGTCAGATGACGGATATCAGGCGTTGGGCATGGGTCGGGCACCTTGATGCCTGACATCTGACATCCGACATCCGATATCTGCCATGCCCGTCACCTTCGCTTCGTCCGCCAACCGCGACGCCCGCGCTCGCGCCCGCGGCGTCGGCGTCACCGCGGTCCTCGGGCCGACCAACACGGGCAAGACCCACCTCGCCATCGAGCGCATGCTCGCGCATTCCTCCGGCATCATCGGGCTGCCGCTGCGGCTGCTCGCCCGCGAGGTCTACAACAAGGTGGCGGCGGCGGTCGGGACCGAGGCGGTGGCGCTCGTCACCGGCGAGGAAAAGGTCAAGCCGCCGAACCCGCGCTTCTGGGTATCGACGGTCGAAGCGATGCCGCGCGACCTCGACGTGGCGTTCCTGGCGGTCGACGAAGTCCAGCTCGGCGCCGATCTCGAACGCGGCCACGTGTTCACCGACCGCATGCTGCACCGGCGTGGGCGCGAGGAGACGCTGGTGCTCGGCGCCGGCACCATCCGGCCGATGATCGAACGGCTCCTGCCCGGCGCCAACATCGTCAGCCGGGCGCGCCTGTCGCGGCTCGCCTACGCGGGCGAGAAGAAGCTCACCCGGCTGCCGCGCCGCTCGGCGATCGTGGCGTTCTCCGCCGATGAGGTCTACGCCGTCGCCGAACTGATCCGCCGCCAGCGCGGCGGCGCCGCGGTGGTGCTGGGCGCGCTGTCGCCGCGCACCCGCAACGCCCAGGTGGCGCTCTACCAGTCCGGCGACGTCGACTATCTGGTCGCCACCGACGCCATCGGCATGGGCCTGAACCTCGACGTCGACCACGTCGCCTTCGCGTCCGACCGCAAGTTCGACGGCTATCAGTTCCGCCGCCTCAATCCGGCCGAGTTCGGCCAAGTCGCCGGCCGCGCTGGCCGCGCCACCCGCGACGGCACGTTCGGAACCACCGGGCGCTGTCCGACGTTCGAGCCGGAGTTGATCGAGGCGCTGGAGAGCCATGCGTTCGAGACCGTCAAGGTCGTGCAGTGGCGCAACACCGCGCTCGACTTCAAATCGCTCGACGCGCTGCAGGCTTCGCTCGCGGTGGTCCCGACCGAGCAGGGGCTCACGCGTGCGCCCGTCGCCGAGGACATTTTGGTGCTGGAGCACGCCGCGCGCGACGACGACGTGCGGGCGATGGCGACGGGACCGGCCGCGATCGAGCGGCTGTGGGAGGTTTGCCAGGTTCCGGACTATCGCCGCATCGCGCCGGCCGCGCACGCCGAACTGGTCGTGACCCTCTATGGATTTCTGACCCGCGAGGGTAGGATTCCGGTAGACTGGTTCACGCGCCAGGTGGCCCAGGCGGACCGCACCGACGGCGACATCGATACGCTCTCGACCCGTATCGCCCACATCAGGACCTGGACCTTTGCGGCAAACCGTCCCGACTGGCTCGCCGACCCGGAGCACTGGCAGGGGGTCACTCGCGCCGTCGAGGACAAGCTGTCCGATGCCCTGCACGAGCGTCTCATCGAGCGGTTCGTCGACCGTCGCACCAGTGTCTTGATGCGGCGGCTCAAAGAGAACGCGATGCTCGAAACCGAAATCAGCAAGTCCGGCGAAGTGGTGGTGGAAGGCCACCCGATCGGCCGCCTCGACGGATTCCAGTTCGCGGTCGATCCGGCGGCGGCGGGGCCGGACGCCAAGGCGCTGCGCGCCGCGGCGCAGAAGGCGCTGGCCGGCGAGATCGACGCGCGCGCCGCTCGGGTGCAGGGCGCGCCCGACGAGCACTTCGTGCTCGCCGGCGATGGCACCGTCCGCTGGATGGGCGAGGCGATCGGCAAGCTCATCGCCGGCGACGAGGTGCTGCGGCCGCGCCTGCGCATCGTCGCCGACGAGCACCTGACCGGAGCGCCGCGCGAAGGAGTGCAGGCGCGGCTCGACCTGTGGACGAAGACGCATGTCGAGAAGCTGCTCGGGCCGCTGTTCGCGCTAGCGGCCGCCGAGGACGTGACCGGCATCGCCCGCGGCGTCGCCTTCCAATTGGTCGAGGCGCTGGGCGTGCTGGAGCGCCACCGGGTCGCCGAGGACGTGAAGGGGCTCGACCAGACCGCGCGCGCCATCTTGCGCAAGTACGGCGTGCGCTTCGGCGCCTATCACATCTACTTGCCGGCGCTGCTCAAGCCCGCCCCGCGCGCGCTGGCGACGCAGCTGTGGGCGCTCAAGCACGCCGACCCGGAGCTGAAGGGGATCGACGAGGTGCCGCATCTTGCCGCCGGCGGGCGCACGTCGTTCCCGGCCGACAAGGACGTTTCCAAGGCCCTCTACCGCATCATCGGCTACCGCGTGTGCGGCGAACGCGCCGTGCGCGTCGACATCCTCGAGCGGCTTGCCGACCTGATCCGGCCCGCGATGGCCTGGAAGCCCGGGGCGGCCGGCCTGAAGCCGCCCGGCGCGATCGAAGGCGGCGGGTTCACGGTCACCGTGGCGATGACGTCGCTGACCGGCGCGTCGGGAGAGGATTTCGCCTCGATCCTGCGGTCGCTGGGCTACCGGTCGGAGCGCCGCCCCAAGCCGGCCGAGCCGGAGGCGGTGCCGGCGGCGTCGGTGGAGCAATCCGCGGCCGCGGGCGAGGCGGCTCTTGCGGACCCCGTGCCGGGCGCGGCGGCCGAAGCTGCCCCGGAGGCCGTTGCCTCGGCGGCTGCCGAAGCGCCGCCCGACGCGCCTGCGTCAGCGACGGCCGAAATCGCCGCCGAGCCTGCGCCCGACGCCCCCCCGGCCGAGCCCTCTTCGGGAGACGTCCCGGTTGCCAGTGAAGCCGCGGCACCCGCCATCGCCGCCGAGGAGGCCTTCATCGAGGTATGGCGGCCCGGCCGCCCGGAAGGCGCGCGCAACCGCCCGCGCAGCCAGCGGCGCAGCCAACGCCGCCCGGACCAGCCGGCACCGGCCGGAGAAGCGCCGCGGGCCGAGGCCGCGCGCGCAGCGGCTGGCGCCGCTGCGCCGGAGCCCGCAAAGGCCGCGGAAGGTGCGCCCAGGCCGCCGCGGCCCGGCCGCAAGCCGCGGCCCGATCGGCCGCCGCGCGAACCCCGCGAGCCGCGCGAGCGCACGGCCTATCCCAGGACCTTCGGCGCCCCCACCGACCGCCGCGACAAGGCCCCCGATCCGAACTCGCCGTTCGCCAAGCTCGCGGCGCTCAAGGAGCAGCTCGAAGCCAATGCCAAGGAGAGGCGCTAGAGCATGATCCCGAAAAGTGGGTACCGGTTTTCGGAAAAGATCATGCTCCAAGATGAATCCTGTCGCGCTTCAAGGTCTGCCGGACGCACGCGGTGACCGGCGACCGGCAGCGAATCGACAGATGGCTGTGGCACGCGCGGGTCGTGCGTACCCGCCCGGCTGCGGCGGGGCTTGCGACATCTGGCCGCGTCCGCATCAACGGCCAACGCATCGACGGCGCCGGCCGGGCGGTCCGACCGGGGGATGTGGTTACCGTCGCTCTCGACGCTCGCGTGCGGGTCCTCAGGGTCGCCGGTTTCGTCGAACGGCGCGGCTCGGCGGAGGTAGCGCGGTGTCTCTACGAAGAACTGGAGGCGTCCGGCGCGCGCACCGCGCCGCCATTCGGCTAAGCTGCGCGCGAATGCGAAAACGGCGCGACGGCGCTTCCCTTGCGCCCCCTCCACCCATGGGATAGTCACCTTGTTGCAGAGTAGGGATGCGGTGACCAATGACCTACGTCGTCAACGATAATTGTATCAAGTGCAAGTACATGGACTGCGTCGAGGTCTGCCCCGTCGATTGTTTCTACGAGGGCGAAAACATGCTGGTCATCCATCCGGACGAGTGCATCGACTGCGGCGTGTGCGAGCCGGAATGCCCGGTCGAGGCGATCAAGCCCGACACCGAACCGGGCCTCGAGAAGTGGCTCACCGTCAACGCGGAGTACGCCAAGACCTGGCCCAATATCACGGTCAAGAAGGAGCCCCCCGCCGACGCCAAGCAGTGGGAGGGGGTGGCCAATAAGTTCGAGGAGCATTTTTCCCCCAATCCGGGCGGGGGAGACTGACCTACGTTAACCGATATCGCAGATGGCACCCTAAAATACCGCCGACGCGACCGTTTTGTGGCACCCTAAGGCTTTGATTCTTGCCGAAAATGTGTTATATACCTGTCAAGTAACAACAGGATCCGAGAGGCTCCCGCCGGGGAGCTTATTTTTTCGGGTTTTTCCGGGGGATTCGTGTCAGGGAGCGTGTGGCCCACGCGTGAGCAGTGGCAGGAAGAACGCGTCAACGTGTGAAGAAGGGCACCGTCAAGAAAGGGGCTGCCGGCTCGGTCCGGCGGGCTCAGGGTTCACGGACGGCAACCAATAGGGCTGCCTCCAAGAACAAGGCGGTGCGTCGCAGCAAACCGATCAACCAGGGAGCCCAGCGCGGCATGACCAGCAGCAAGAACAAGAAGACCACGTCCCGTCCGGTTCCGCGCCCGGTCGAACTTGCCACGCCCCAGCCCGTCGTGCCGCGCGCGACCCAGCGTCAGGGCTTCAAGACCAACGAGTTCATTGTCTATCCGTCCCATGGCGTCGGCCAGATCGTCGCCATCGAGGAGCAGGAAGTTGCCGGCTACAAGCTCGAGCTGTTCGTCATCAACTTCGTCAAGGACAAGATGACGCTGCGCGTCCCCACCGCGAAGATCGCGTCGGTCGGCATGCGCAAGCTCGCCGAGGGCCCGATGGTACGCAAGGCGCTCGAGACCTTGAAGGGCCGCGCGCGCATCAAGCGCACCATGTGGTCGCGGCGCGCGCAGGAGTATGAGGCGAAGATCAACTCGGGCGACATCGTCGCGATCGCCGAGGTGGTGCGCGACCTCTATCGCTCCGAGTCGCAGCCCGAGCAGTCCTACAGCGAGCGGCAGCTCTATGAGGCCGCCCTCGACCGGC
>DASPVJ010000460.1:0-3318 GCA_035622435.1 Xanthobacteraceae bacterium
GGTGCCGGGCGCCGCGTGCGGATAATAGGCGCGCTCCACGCGATCGGCGATTTCGTCGGCGTAGAGGCCGGCGACGAGCGAGGTGACCGCCGGCATCAGGAACACGGCGCCGGCAATGAGCCCGAAGCCGGCCAGGATGGAGAGCACCCATTCGAGCGCGTTGAGCGGTCCGTGCGCGTTCGGCCCGAGCGCGGTCTCGAGCCAACCGCCGCCGCCGGCGATGAGCCAGGCGATCAGCCGGTGCAGCCCGACGCCGATCGCGATGAGCAGCACCAGCGCGAGCCCCATGGATTTGAGCAGCACCGCGCGGAACGGCGGCGACAGCAATTGTTCCAGCGCCTTGACGGCCGCGTCGAGCATGGCGGGTCTCCGGTGAAGGCCGGGAGAACTACCCGCGCGCGGACGCGCGCGCAAGCGGGCGCAGGCGCCATTGAAAAATGCAGAAGCCGTCAGTCCGCGCGAGCGCGGCGTCGGCGGTCGGCGGTCGCCGGCGCGAGCGCCGGCACCAAGGTCGCCTCGGGCGCGCACGCGTCCGCGCGGGCCGGCAGGTCGGCCCAATGCAAGGTCTTGTAGTCGAAGCCGTTCTCGACCGTCGGCTTGATCACCGTGAAATAGGGGGAAATGTCGAAGTCGCGCGGCGCGTAGAGCGAGGAATGGCGGATTTCCAGGATTTCGCGCCGCGCCGTGCGGCTCTCCATCAAGGTCACCTTGGGCAGGATCGGGTAGCGCACCATCTCGAACGCCTGGGCGATCAGCGCCGAGCAGATCAGCCGCGTCGGATCGCCCGAGCCGAGCGCGATCATGCGGCGGCGCCAGCGCTGCGGGATCGGCAGCGGCATCAGGTAGCGCATCAGGTCGGTGATGTTCTTGTAGTCGTAGTCGAGGCCGAGGCGCGCGACCGCGTAGGCGCACACCTTGTCGCGGTCGTTTTCCGCCAATCCGGCCGGGCGGCACACGCGGGTGTGGAAGCGGTGATATTTCGACAACGGCGCCGACACCACGCCTTCGCCGATGTTGGCTTCGATCAACACGTGCGGCTCGCCGTCGTCGCTGGTGCGCCCGGCGATCGGCCCCACGTGCAGCGCCGCGTGCGACCAGGTCGACTGGGTCAGATATTTGATGACGCCGGAGATGTTGTTGTTGCCTTCGACCAAGAGCACGTCGGCGGGCTTGAGCGCGGCGCGCAGCGCGTGCGGATCGCTCGGCGTGAACGGCTCGTAGCCGGCGACCGGCTTTTCCAGATAGCGCGCCACCGCGCGTCCGATACCGTCGAGCACCCGACCCATCGCGTCCCCCGACCGCCGGGTTCGCGCCCGGCGTTGTTCTTGCTTGTCCGAATTTAAGCGGAAACTGGTTGCATTTTGGTTCATGCATCGCGCAAGACTTCGCTAACCATGCCGCCGCGAACCAGGCCGATCAGCCGCCGCGCGTTTCTCGCCGCCTCCGCCTCCGCCGTGGCCGCGCCGGCGCTCGGCGCCCCGCGGCGCGAGCCGTCGCTGCTCGACGTCGTCATCGTCGGCGCGGGCGCCGCCGGCATCGCCGCCGGACGCCGCCTCGCCGCGGCCAACAAGCGCTTCGTGATGGCGGAGGCGACCGACCGCATCGGCGGGCGCTGCTTTTCCGAGACGCAGACGTTCGGCGTGCCGTTCGACCACGGCGCCCACTGGATCCGCACGCCCGACGTCAATCCGCTGGCGAAGCTCGCGCGCGGATCCGGCCTCGACGTCTATCCGGCGCCGGGCGGCGAGAAGCTGCGCATCGGCCGGCGCGACGCGCGCACCGGGGAACTCGAGGACTACCTTGCCGCCATCGTGCGCGCCAGCCGCGCGATCGGCGACGCCGCGCGCGGCAATACCGACGTGTCCTGCGCCCAGGCGCTGCCCAAGGATCTCGGCGACCTGCGCCCGAGCATCGAGTTCTATCTCGGCCCGTTCGCCTGCGCCAAGAATCTGGAAGAGGTGTCGGCCATGGACTTCGCCAGGGCGAGCGCGCGCGACGTCGACGCGTTCTGCCGCCAGGGCTTCGGCGCCCTGCTGGCGAAGCTCGCCCAGGGCCTGCCGGTGCAACTGTCGAGCCCGGTGTCGCACATCGACGTGGACCGCCGCCAGGTCGAGCTGCGAACGTCGAAGGGCTACATCGTCGCGCGCGCCGTGATCGTCACCGCCTCGACCGGCGTGCTCGGCGCCGGCAAGATCAGGTTCGATCCCGACCTGCCGCGGCGCTACGGCGACGCCATCGCCAAGCTCGGGCTCGGCAGCTACGAGCGCGTCGCGCTGGAAATTCCCGGCAACGCGCTCGGCCTGCAGAGCGACGACCTGATCTTCGAGAAGGCGAGCGGCAGCCGCACCGCCGCGCTGCTCGCCAACGTGTCGGGCACCGGGCTGTGCCACGTCGACGTGGGCGGCACGTTCGGCCGCGAGCTTGCCCGCGCGGGCGAGGAGGCCATGGCGGCGTTCGCCCTCGACTGGATCGCCGAACTGTTCGGCGCCCAAGCCAGGCGGGCGGTCAAGCGCACCCACGCGACCCAGTGGGGCAAGGCGCCGTGGGTGCTGGGCGCGTTCTCGTCGGCGGCACCCGGCGGCCAGCCCGGCCGCAGGGCGTTGATGGAGCCGTTTCGCGAGCGGCTGTTCTTCGCCGGCGAAGCCGTGCACGAGACCATGTGGGGCACGGTCGGCGGTGCCTGGGAATCCGGCGAGCGCGCCGCCGAGGCCGTGCTGCGACGGATCGGCCGGTGACTGCTCCCTCTCCCCGCTTGCGGGGAGAGGGTCGGGGTGAGGGGGCTTTTATGAGACAGCGAAATTCTAAGGCCCCCTCACCCGGATCGCTTCGCGATCCGACCTCTCCCCGCAAGCGGGGAGAGGTGAACTCACCCGCGCAGCACGCCGCCGGTCTTCTTGCCGACCTCGGCGACGATCTTGGCGGAGATGGGTTCGCTTATGCTTTGGCTTCGTCTGGAAGCGCTTTGTGTAAGCGCTTTGTAAAGTCTGCGAGTAGCCAATCGAACATCATCGCGCTCATATCGAGGCAGCCAAGCATTTGAAAATGATCATCGCGCAGCTCCTCTTCCTTCCGTAAGAGCATGCGACCCTTTTGCTTGTCTAATGTGAATGCGGTTTTATTTGAACAAAAATTCGGATGAGCGAACTCCGACAACCATACATAGACTTCTTTAAATACCCCTTTCTTATGGTCAACTTCAGAATCGAGATGTTTGTCGGCGTGCTCAATACACGTCAAGATATTTACCGGCGCTTTGGCCTTGTCGAAAATATCGTCTTTCGCGCCCATCAAGCCATTCGCAATGTCCTCCTCGAATTG
>DASPVJ010000461.1:0-2384 GCA_035622435.1 Xanthobacteraceae bacterium
CAGGCGGTCCGGGTCATGAAATGATTTGCCGTTCGCTTCTTAACCCTTCGTAAACCATGATGCGCGACCGCGACACCATCTTTGCCCTGTCGTCGGGGCGGCCGCCGGTCGCCGTTGCGGTAATCCGCGTGTCCGGCCCGCGGGCGCGCACTGCCTTCGAGACGTTGGCGGGACGCGTGCCCGAGCCGCGGCGCGCCCTCTTGGCGCGCTTGCGCGACCGGCCCGGCGGCGACGTCCTCGACGAGGCCCTTTGTCTGTGGTTCCCGGCGCCGAAAAGCGAGACCGGCGAGGACGTTGCCGAATTTCAGGTGCACGGCGGACGGGCGGTGATCGCGGCGGTGCTGGACGCGCTCGGGCGCATCGATGGGCTGCGGCCGGCCGAGCCGGGCGAGTTCACCCGCCGCGCGTTCGAGAACGGGCGGCTCGACCTGACCGCGGTCGAGGGCCTCGCCGACCTCATCTTTGCCGACACCGAAGCGCAGCGCCGGCAAGCCTATCGGCAGCTTGCCGGAACATTGGGGAAACGAGTCGAGAACTGGCGCACGCGCCTGATCGAAGCCCAGGCGCTGGTGGAGGCCGGGATCGATTTTTCCGACGAGGGCGATGTGCCGCAGCGGCTTTTGGAGCCGGCGCTGGAGGCGGCCCGGTCGCTGCGCGACGAAATCGCTGCGGCGCTGGCCGACGACAAGCGGGGCGAGCGGCTGCGCGACGGCTTGGTGGTCGCAATTGCCGGGCCGCCGAACGCCGGCAAGTCGAGCCTGCTCAACCGGCTGGCGCGGCGCGATGTCGCCATCGTCACCCCCCACGCCGGCACGACCCGCGACGTGATCGAGGTGCACCTCGATCTTCAAGTCTATCCCGTGACCCTCATGGATACCGCCGGCATCCGCGATACCCGTGATCCGGTGGAACTCGAGGGGGTCCGGCGGGCGCGGGAGCGGGCAGGCGCCGCAGACCTCGTGCTGTGGGTGACCGACGCGACGGTCGGGATGGGTGCCGCAGGCGAGGAGGTCGCGCCGGCTCCCGTCTGGCAGGTGCGCAACAAGATCGACCTGGTTCCATCGAGCGCAAAGCCCTGCTCGGCCAGTGCGGGTACGTTCCCCGTATCGGCGCTGACCGGCGCCGGCTTGACGGAACTGATCGCCGCCCTGGCCCGCTACGCGGGCACCGCCCTCGAAGGGGCCGAAGCCAGCCTGGTTACCCGGGAACGGCACCGCAGCGCCCTGCGAAGGACGGTCGCGGCCCTCGATCGGGCGCTGGAAGAGGATCCGGGCCGGGAGGACATCGTGGCCGAAGAGCTGCGGCTCGCCGCCCGGGAACTCGGTCGTCTGACCGGGCGCGTCGATGTGGAGGACGTGCTCGACGCGATCTTTCGCGATTTTTGCATCGGCAAGTAAACCCGGATGTTTCACGTGAAACATTGCCCCGATTTTGACCGCCACCGCCCGCTTCGATAGAACGCCCCCATGCGCGCATCCGCCAACGAATCGCGGTTCGACGTCGTCATCATCGGCGGCGGCCATGCCGGCTGCGAGGCGGCGGCGGCCGCCGCCCGCATGGGTGCCGCGACCGCGCTTGTCACCCACCGGTTCGCGACCATCGGCGCCATGTCGTGCAATCCGGCGATCGGCGGGCTCGGCAAGGGCCATTTGGTGTGCGAGGTCGATGCGCTCGACGGCCTGATGGGGCGCGTGGCGGATGCGGGCGGGATCCAGTTTCGCGTGCTCAATCGCCGCAAGGGGCCGGCGGTGCGCGGGCCGCGCGCCCAGGCCGACCGCAAGCTCTACGCGGCGGCGATGCAGCGGGCGGTGCGCGCCGTCGCCGGGCTCACGGTCGTCGAGGGCGAGGCGGACGACCTGATCGTTTCAGATGGCCGCGCTGCCGGCGTCCGGTTGGCCGACGGTCGGGCGCTGACGGCCGGGGCCGTGGTGGTGACCACCGGCACGTTCCTGCGCGGCCTGATCCATATCGGCGAACAGCAGACGCCCGCCGGTAGGGTCGGGGAGGCGCCGTCGGTCGGCTTGGCGCTGACGTTCGAGCGGCTCGGCTTTGCGCTCGGCCGGCTCAAGACCGGGACGCCGCCGCGCCTCGACGGCCGCACCATCGCCTGGGACGCCCTGGAAATGCAGCCTGGCGATGATCCGCCCGAGCCGTTCTCGTTGCTCACGGCCCGCATCGAGAACCCGCAAATCTCCTGCGCCATCACCCGCACGACCGAAGCGACCCACCGGCTGATCCGCGACAACGTGCACCGCTCGGCCATGTATTCCGGCCGCATCCGCAGCCGCGGTCCGCGCTATTGCCCGTCGATCGAGGACAAGATCGTGCGCTTCGGCGACCGCGATGGGCACCAGATTTTCCTCGAGCCGGAAGGCCTCGACGAC
>DASPVJ010000462.1:0-12099 GCA_035622435.1 Xanthobacteraceae bacterium
AGAGCACGATGGCGAGAATGGTGTTTTTCTGGTCGCTCATCGGGCGTTCTCGCCGTCCTGGTCGCCGGCCGATGGCGGGCGCCGCGCGGGCGGGGACCGGCGCTCCCTATGTAGGCGGTCGAGCGCCCCATCCAACTGCGCGATCATGCTTTCGAACGGCATGGCCAGGGCGGCGCGCCGGCCGATCAGCACGTAGTCGAGGCCCGGCCGCATGCGGTCCGCCGCCGCCAGCCGCACGATTTCCCTTAAGCGGCGCCGCACCCGGTTGCGCTCGACGGCGTTGCCGACCTTTTTCGACACCGTGAAGCCGACCCGGGGCGGACCCCGGTCGTGGCGCGCCCGCGCCTGCAACGTAAACGCGGCGGCCGAGGCCTTTGCCCCGGCGGCGGCGGCGAGAAAGTCCGCCCGTTGCCTCATTCGCTCCATGGGAAAGCCGCGTTAGAGCATGATCCCGAAAAAGCCTGCCCCGCACTCGATGCGGGGTGGGTACCGGTTTTCGGAAAAGATCATGCTCCTGAATAAGGGCCGGCGTTTAGGCACTCAGCCGCTTGCGCCCGCGCGCGCGGCGCGCCGCCACCACGCGACGGCCGCCTTTCGTGGCCATGCGGGCGCGGAAGCCGTGACGGCGCTTGCGCACCAGCTTGCTTGGTTGATAGGTCCGCTTCACCGGTTCGGTCTCCGCCTGGCGCGGTTTTAAGGGTCGAGGCGCCGATGTCCGCGCTCCGCGCCTTGCGGCTCCGCGGTCGGAAATCCACGCAACATCGGGTGGTCGACGTGCAAAGTCCCGCGGCTTATACGGGAGGGGTGCGGCTCTCGTCAATGCGAGCGGGCGGGCCGTTTCGCCGCTCTGTTCACGCTGGCGCGAGCGCATCGGGATGCGGCGTCAAATGCCGGTGACGCGGCTTGCGCGCGGGTGTCCCAAGGCCGAAGTTCGTGACGGCGCCTGCCGCCCAGGCCGCGAGAGACCATGCGCCTCGACGAAGTGTCCGCAACCGGAACGACCGCCTGCGACCGGCAATGGCGGCTGCGCCGGCTTGCCCCGGTGGCGGCGCTGGTGCTGGTCATGGCGCTGGTGTTCGCCATGGGCTGGCACCGGTTCGTCTCGCTCGACACCCTGGTGCGCCATCGCGCCGCGATCGACGCCTTCATCGCCGCGCGCTTCGGGCTCGCGATCGCCGCCTTCGTCGGCGTCTACGTCGCCGTCGTCGCCCTGTCGATCCCCGGGGCGGCGGTCTTAACGGTCGCCGGCGGCGTGCTGTTCGGGTGGTTCGTCGGCGGGCTTGCCGCCATCGTCGGCGCCACCGTCGGCGCCACCCTCGTGTTCCTGATCGCGCGCAGCGCCTGCGCCGAATTCATCCTGCGCCGCGCCGGGCCGCTCGTCGCCAAGGCGGCGCAGGGATTTTGCGCCGACGCGTTCAATTATCTCTTGTTCCTGCGCCTGGTGCCGGTGTTTCCGTTCTGGCTGGTCAATCTCGCCCCGGCGCTGGTGGGCGTGGGGCTCGGCACCTTCGTGCTCGCGACCGCGCTCGGCATCATTCCCGGCACCTTCGCCTACTCCCTCGTCGGCGCCGGGCTCGACAGCGTCATCGCCGCCCAGGAAGCCGCGTATCGGGCCTGCCTCGCGGCGGGCCACGCCGATTGCCGGCTCGATTTCTCCTTGTCGGCGGTGGCGACGCCGCAACTGCTGGCGGGCTTCGCCGCGCTCGGCGTGGTCGCGCTCATTCCGGTCGCGGTGCGCAAATGGCGGGCGCGCGTCGGCGCCGGGATGGCGGGATGATCGCGCACCGCGCGCGGCCGCCGGGCATCGCGAGGGGGGCCGCATGGTCGAAACGCTGACGCCGGATATTTGCGTCATCGGGGCGGGTTCGGGCGGGCTGTCGGTCGCGGCGGCGGCGGCGGCGTTCGGCGTGCCGGTGGTGCTCATCGAGAAGGGCAAGATGGGCGGCGATTGCCTCAACTTCGGCTGCGTGCCGTCGAAGGCGCTTCTCGCCGCCGCCAAGCATGCGCAGGCGACGCGCGCCGGCGCGCCCTTCGGCGTCGCCGCGCAGCGGCCGGGCATCGATTTCGCCAAGGTGCACGCCCACGTGCACGGGGTCATCGCGGCGATCGCGCCGAACGATTCGAAGGAACGCTTCACCGCCCTCGGCGTGCGGGTGATCGCCGGGGCGGCGCGGTTCAAGGACAAACAAACGGTCGCGGTCGGCGACGGCATCGAGGTCAAGGCACGGCGCTTCGTGATCGCCACCGGCTCGACGCCGGCGGCGCCGCCGATCCCGGGGCTTGAGGAGGTCGCCTATCTCACCAACGAGACGATCTTCGACTTGACCGCGTGCCCGGAGCACATGGTCGTCATCGGCGCGGGGTCGGTGGGACTGGAAATGGCCCAGGCGTTTCGCCGCCTGGGCGCCAACGTCACCGTGCTGGAGGCGGCGGTCCCGCTCGCCGCGGACGATCCGGAGTGCGTGGCGATCGTGCTCGACCGGCTCGAGCGCGAAGGCATCGCCATCCGCGCCGGCGTCGAGGTCGTGCGGGTCGAGCCGGGCGCGCGGCCGCGCGTCGTGGTGGCGACGCCCGACGGCGAGGAGGCGATCGAGGCGAGCCACCTGCTGGTGGCGACCGGCCGCCGCCCCAACGTCGACGGCCTCGACCTCGCGGCCGCCCGCATCAAGTCGGCGCCGCGCGGCATCGTCGTCAACAAGCGGCTGCGCACGTCCAACAAGCGGGTCTACGCGGTGGGCGACGTCGCCGGCGCGTTGCAATTCACCCACGTGGCGAACTATCACGCCGGCCTCGTCATTCGCAACGCGCTGTTTCGGCTGCGCGCGCGCGTCGACAACAACGTCATTCCGTGGGTGACGTTCACGGATCCGGAGCTTGCCCAGGTCGGCATCACCGAAGCGCAAGCGACGCGGCGCCGCCGCCGCATCCGCGTGCTGCGCTGGCCCTATCACGAGAACGACCGCGCCCAGGCCGAACGCGCGACCCACGGTCACATCAAGGTGATCACCACCAAGCGCGGACGCATTCTCGGCGCCACCATCGTCGGGGCGCAGGCGGGCGAATTGATCACCCCATGGACCCTGGCGGTCGCGCAACGCCTCAACATCCGGGCGTTCGCCGGCCTGATCGTGCCCTATCCGACGTTGGCCGAAATCGGCAAGCGCGCCGCCATGAGCTACTTCGCCGGCGGTTTGACGAGTCCGTTGGTGCGGCGCATCATAGCGTGGCTGCGCCGCTTCGGATGAACGCGCAATGTCGCACCCCCGGGCGCGGAATGACTTCGCCTTCGAATTGTCATCCTGCGCCGGATTATTGGCGGAACACGTCGTTCCGGCGCGGTAGGATATAAGGTCGATGAACGAGAATGCCGTCGCCGTCCCCGCGCTCGAGCGCGCCCGCAAGCCCTATTTCGGCCTGTCGGGCAAGCTGCTCGTGCTCACCTTGCTGTTCGTGATGATCGCGGAAGTTCTGATCTACGTGCCGTCGATCGCGAATTTCCGCCTCAACTGGCTCAGGGATCGCCTGGCGGCCGCCCATGTGGCCGCGATGGTGCTGGAGGCGGCCCCCCAGGACATGGTGCCGCAGACCCTCAAGCAGGAGCTTCTCGCGGAAATCGGCGCCAAGGCGGTCGCCTTGAAGATGGGCAACACCCGCCGTCTGCTCGCCATCGCCGATCCGCTGCCGCCGGTGGCCCACGACTTCGACATGCGCGACATCTCCTCGTACCGGGCGATCGTCGATGCGTTCGCGACCCTGCTGTGCCGGCAGGACGACCTCATGCGCGTGGTCGGCGCGGCGCCCATGGGCGGCGACTTCGTCGAGATCGTGATGGACGAGGCGCCGCTGCGCGCGGCCATGCTGCGGTTCTCGGTCAACATCCTGCTGCTGTCGATCATCATCTCGGCGATCACCGCGACGCTCGTCTACCTCGCCCTGCATTATTTGTTCGTCCGGCCGATGCGGCGGATCGGCGCCGCCATGATCGCGTTCCGCGCCGATCCCGAGGGCGGCAACCGGATCACCTGGACCTCGACCCGGCGCGACGAAATCGGCGTCGCCGAGCGCGGGCTCGCCGCCACCCAGGCCGAGATCGCCTCGATGCTGCAGCAGAAGAACCATTTGGCCGCGCTCGGGCTTGCGGTGTCGAAGATCAACCACGACCTGCGCAACCTCCTGTCCTCGGCGCAGCTCTTTTCCGACCGGCTGTCGAGCCTGACCGATCCGACGGTGCAGCGCTTCGCGCCCAAGCTGATGGCCGCGCTCGAGCGCGCCATCGCGTTCTGCCAGTCGACCTTGTCGTACGGCCAGGCGCAGGAGCCGCCGCCCGACCGGCGGATGATCGCGCTCGAGGCGCTGGCCGACGACGTGCGCGAGAACCTCGGGCTCGGGCCGGAGTCGCGCATCCGCTGGGTCGGCGCGGTCGAGCGCGGGCTCGCCGTCGACGCCGACCCGGATCAGCTGTTCCGCGTCCTGCTCAACTTGGCGCGCAACGCGGTTCAGGCGCTCGAAAGCCGCGCGCCCAACGATCCGGGGCGCGACCAACTCCGCCTGACCGGCCGGCGCGAGGGCGCGGTGGTTGTGATCGAGGTGTCGGACACCGGACCGGGGGTGCCGGCGAAGGCGCGCGCCCATCTGTTCGAGGCGTTCCAGGGCTCGACCCGCTCGGGCGGCTCGGGCCTCGGCCTGGCTATCGCGGCGGAACTGGTGCGCGCCCACGGCGGCGACATCCGCCTCGTCGACGGCACCATCGGGGCGACCTTCCGCCTCACCATCCCGGACCGCGCGGTGGAACTCGGCGCGCGCCGCGGGGAGCGGGCAAGGGCGTAGTGCAGAATCCCGCAAAGCGGGGAGATCGGGATGGCGAAGGACGTCACCGTCTACGGCATCAAGAATTGCGACACGATGAAGAAAGCGCGCGCCTGGCTCGACCGGCATGGCGTCGCTTACGTTTTTCACGATTACAAGCGCGCCGGGATCGAGCGCCGGACGCTCGAAGGCTGGGCCCGCGCGCTCGGCTGGGAGACGCTGCTCAACCGCGCCGGCCGCACGTTCCGCGCCTTGCCGCCGAAGGACCAGCAAGGCCTGAGCGCGCCGAAGGCGATCGCGCTGATGGCCGCGCACCCGTCGATGATCAGGCGCCCGGTGCTCGACCTCGGCGGCACGTTCATCGTCGGATTCAAGCCGGAAGAGTACGCGCAGGCGTTCGGCAAGGGGCGTTGACGGTTGCGACGAGGGCCGGGAAGTGGAAGCGGCGGCCGATGCTGGCCGGGCCGAGCCCTTGCCATCGCGATCCTGAGGCTTTAGCTATCCCCCCGCCGCGCCCGTAGCTCAGCTGGATAGAGCACCAGACTACGAATCTGGGGGTCAGGAGTTCGAATCTCTTCGGGCGCGCCACCCTCGTCACCGAGTTTGCTCGCCGCGCGAAACTGGCAGATTGGCAGTAGCGGCGCAGCATGACAGCCGCCCGTCGCGCCGGATGGCGGCAGGTGCTATATCTTGATCGTCACAACATGGTCGCCGACATGAACGTTGCCGCAACCACTGCCGCCGAAGGATTTCCCCGACGAGCTTTCACCGTCGAGGACATCAGCCGCATGATCGAGGCTGGCGTCATCCGCGAAGACGAGAAGTTCGAGCTGATCGAGGGGGAAATCGTGATGATGGCCGCCGAGAGCATCGCTCACGAGCGGATCAAATCGGCGCTCACGGTCGCGATTTCTCGCGCGCTTCCAGATGATTTGACCATCGGTGTCGAAGCAACGCTGCGGTTGACCGATATGATCATGCTTGAGCCGGATGTCGCCGTTTTTCCCAAGGCGTTGTTCAGAAAATCGACGACGTTCGTTCAGCTCGACCCGGGCGAGGCCCGGCTGGTCATCGAGATCGCGGCGTCGAGCCTCGCCTACGACAAGGGGCTCAAGGCGCGGCTCTATGCGCGCCACGGCGTGAGGGAATTCTGGGTAATCGACGCCAACACGCGCTCGACGTGGGTGCATATCGGGCCGAGCGGCGAGGGATGGTCGTCGATAACGGAACGCGGCGCGCAGGATGCGCTCGCGACGCCTGCGCTGCCCGGCTTTTCGATTCGTCTCGCCGCGATCGATTGAAAACAGCCGGATCGTGAGATGCCAGTACGCCGGGGCACGTGATCCACGCGCACTACTCCGCGGCCTGATGCGCGCGGTCCTGCAGCTGGGCGTCGACGAGCGCGAGCGGCGAGGCGGTGTATGCTCTAGCCCGCCGCCAGCAGCTGCACGCCGGTGGACGGCAGTGTCACGCCGACCCGCTGGCCCGGCGAAAATCCCCCTTCCTCCGGCGGATCGTAGCGAACGACGCTGAGCGATTGATCCGCCAGGCGCACCACGTACTCGACCTTTTCTCCGAGGTACGTCCGACTGACGATTTCTCCCGGCAACGAACCGCCCGCGGCGAGCGAAATTTTCTCCGGGCGCACGATGACCCATAGTCTCGTCCCGGGCGCGTACGCGGTTTGGCAGGCGACGCGCATGGTCGCCCCCGCCACCTTGAGCGTCAGCTCACCGCTCGTGCTGCCACGCACGATGCCCGGAAGCATGTTTGCCCGGCCGAGGAAACCCGCGACAAAGGTCGAAGCCGGGCGGCGGTAGAGCGCCTCGGCGGTTCCGATCTGGACGATGCGGCCGTCGTTCATCACGGCGATCCGGTCGGAGATCGCCATCGCTTCCTCCTGGTCATGCGTCACATAGACGGTGGTGATGCCGAGCGTGCGTTGCAGCCGCTGTATTTCGGTGCGCATCTCCGTCCGCAGCTTGGCATCGAGGTTCGACAACGGTTCGTCGAACAGCAGGACTCGCGGTCGGATCACGATCGCGCGCGCAACCGCGACCCGTTGCTGTTGCCCGCCCGACAGTTCGCTCGGAAAGCGGTTGGCGAGACCGTCGAGCCCGACCAAGGTCAGCACCGCGGCGACCGCCGCTGCGATCTCGGCGGCGGGCTTGCGCCGGACGCGCAGACCGTAAGCGACGTTGTCGCGAACCGTGAGATGAGGAAACAGCGCGTAGCTCTGGAATACGAAGCCGATGTCGCGCCGATTGGCCGGCATGTGCGTGACGTCGCGATCGCCGATGAGGATTTGACCCGCGCTCGGCGCTTGGAATCCCGCAATCATGCGGAGCGTCGTGGTCTTGCCGCATCCGGACGGGCCGAGCAGGGTCAACAACTCGCCCGGCGCCACGTCGAGGTCGATGTCGCGGACGGCCAAAACTTCGTTGCCGTCCGGATGGCGAAAACCGGCCGAAACCCGGCGAAGTCCGATTCCTGCTGAAGTTGGCGCGGGCATGGTCACGTTTCCAACGCCGACGGACGCAGCTCGGGCGCCGTCATGCCGCGGAGCAGGACATCGAGCAGGCTCGTCACCGCGAGGACGACGACGATCACGAAGACCGAAAAGGCGGCAGCGGGGCCGAGCGACAGCTCCGTCATGTTTTCGAGGATGCGAACGGTAATCAAAGTCCAGTTGATCGACACGAGAAAAATCGTGGCGGTTATGGCGGTCATGGCGCGGATGAATACGGCGCCGAGACCCGCGAAGAATGCCGGCAGTATCAGCGGCAGGATCACGCGCCAAAACGTCGCGAGCCCGCCCGCGCCGAGACTGAACGACGCTTCTTCGATGCTTCTGTCCACCTGCTGCAGCAACGCGACGGTCGTGCGAATGCCGGTCGGGCTGTAGCGGAAGACATAACATGCAACGATGATCGACGCCGTTCCGGTGAGGACGATCGGTTCGTCGTTGAAGGCGATGAGATACGCGACGCCGACGATCGTGCCCGGCAGCGCATAATTGATCATGCTGACGATCTCGATCGCCTGGCGGCCCGCGAAGCGCATGCGGCCGACCAGATAACCCACGACGATCCCGTAGACGCCGCCCAGCGGCATGCAGATCAACGCGATGATCAGCGTGTCCTTGATAGCGGGAATGCCCTCGGTGAAGATGACGCGATAGTTGCTCAACGTCGGCGTCGCGTCGGCGCCGAAGGCGACGACGGCCGACGCATAGACGAGGAGCGCGTAGAGATAAACGATGAACGCGGCCAAGGCGATGCACGCGAGCCAAAGGGCGTAACGCAGCCACGACGCGATCCGCCGGTGCGGCGCCCGCCCGCCGGCCTTGCCGGTTATCGTCGCGTAGTTGCGTCGCCCGACGATGTGGCGCTGGGCGAAAAACACGATGGCGGCCGGCGCCAGCAACAGCAGCGACAGCACCGCGCCGCCCTTCAGGTCGAACATTCCGGTGATCTGCAGGTAGGCGTCCGTCGGCAACACCGGAAGGCCGTTGCCGGCGAGGATCAGCGGCGTTGCGAAATCGGCGAGCGACGCGGCGAACAGAAGCAGGAACGCATTTGCCAGGCCGGGCAGCGTCAACGGCAACGTGACGGTTCGAAATACGTGCCAGCGCGAGCCGCCCAGGCTGAATGCGGCGTCCTCCAGATCGCTGCCGATCGACGCAATGAGCGGACGCAAGGCGAGAAAGGCGAGCGGGAAGTAGGTCAACGCCTCGGCGGCGACGGTGCTGTTCCACCCGTACACCTGCGCGTCCTGCATGCCGAGCAGGTCGTGGGTGATGAGCCCTCGCGGGCCGAAGGAGAACACGAACGCGATCGACGTGGTGAAGGGGGGCGAAATCAGCGGCAGCAGGATGGTAAAGTCGAGCAGCCGGCGAATCCCGCCCGCGAGGTTCGTGCGTTCCGCCGTGAAAGCAAACAGAAAGCCCGCCGACGTTCCGACCGCCGCGACCAGCGTTGCCAGTATCAGGCTGTTGCGCAAGGCGCGAAGGTGATTTGGGTTGCTCAACGCGTCAACGAACGGCGCGAACGTGAAAACGCCTTCCTCGTTGAACGCCCGTCCGAACAGGCGCGCCAGCGGGTAGAGGACGAAGACGATCAAAAGTATCCATATTCCCGCGATGAGCGCCAGGCGCAGCGGCCGGTCTGCGCCGCGCCACTGCCAGCGTGCGCCGATCGCCGCGATCATCGTCAGCCGGCGTTGAGGACTTCGGCGATCCAGCGTTCGATGATGCGCTGACGGTTCGCGCCGGCCCACGCCTCGTCGATCTCGATGATCTTTGCGCCTGCGAGCACGCTCGCAAGGGCCGGGTCGGTCTTGACCGCGGGATGGGCGGGAATGAAATTGATCTTGTTGGGCGCGAACAGGGACTGCATTGCCGGGCTCGTCGCCCAGTCGATCAGCTTCTTGCCGGCATCCGCGTTTTTCGCGCCTTTGACGAGCGCGATGCATTCGGCCGCGGAGCCGATTCCTTCCTTGGGAAAGCTGATCTGAACGTCGTAACCCTTCTGCTTGGTGAACAGCGCGTCGACGATGAAAAATATGCCGCCGCCCGCCTGGCCGAGCCCGACCGGCAGGGTGCCGCCGCCGCCGCTCTTGGTGTAGACCTGCACGTTCTGTCTGAGCTTCTTCATGTAGGCGAACGCCTGGTCCTCGTTGCGGTCGTGCACCTGAAGAATCGAGAAAATGCGCGTGACGGCGGTGCCGGAGGTGCGCGCGTCGGCCATTTGGAGCATGCCCTTGTAGGCCGGGTCGAGCAGATCGTCCCAGGAGGTCGGCGCATGCAAATCGTGTCGGGCGAGGAATTGCGTGTTGGTCATGAACACGAGAGGGTCGTCCGCGATCGCGGTCCACTGGCCGTCGGGATCCTTGAAGCGCGCGGGCAGCTCGGACCACGACGGCGGCTTATGCGGGTCGAACACCTCCTTGCCGCGACCGGCGGTGAAGGTTTCGACCGGTCCGCCGAACAGAACGTCGACCTGCGGGTTGTTCCGTTCGGCGATGACCCGGGCGAGCGCCTCGCCGGACGAGAAGCGGACAAAGTTGACGTGAATGCCGGACGCCTTTTCAAACGCCTCCATCATCGGGCGGGCGTAATTCTCCGGCCAGATCGAGTATGCGTTGAGCGTGCTCGCCGCGCCGGCAGTGCCGGGAAGCAGCGCTGCCAAACTCGAGCCGACGAACGTCCGTCGCGAAAGATGCCGCGGCTTCGATCCCCCGATTTCGCTTGCGTCAGGGAAAGTCATGACCCGAATTAGGTTTGCACGTGACCCAGCACCCTCTACCATGCCTTGCGTGGCGCGCGGCAGCCCGCCGCGCGCAAGGCGAACCGACCCTACTCCGCGGCCTGATGCGCGCGGTCCTGCAGCTGCGCGTCGACGAGCGCGAGCGGCGAGGCGGTGTCGTCCAGCATGTCCCAGCTCCGGAGCCAGTCGTAGGTGCGCTGCAATTCGTCGAGCGGGATCGGCGCCGGGTCGCAGACGACGAGCCGGCTCTCGCGCAAATCGTCGACCGTCAGCGCGGCGACTTCCTTGTCCGTCGCGGCGTAATAGTCGATGAAATAGCGCAGGTACGCCTTCTTGTCGGCGTTGATGCGGCGCACCGCCTCGCGCACCGCGCGGTTGAACGCGGCGTAGGTTTCCGCATCGACCCGGTCGGACGCGACTTCGGTGCCGTGGAAGAGGGAGGAGCAGACGACGCGGCAGCCTTTCTTTTCCGCCAGCGTCACGTGCGGCTCGGTGAGCGTGGTGGCCTCGATCTCGCCCTTCATCAGGGCGTCGAGGCGGTAGCGCGAGCCGTTCGGCGCCTGGCATAGTTTGATCAGCGGGCGCGGCACGAAGCCTTCCAAGAGGTGCAGGGCGATGTAATGGGTGCCGAAATAGAACGGCACGCCGATGGTGCGGTTGGCGAGCTGTTGCGGCGTATAGACGGGCGAGCCGGGCGGCACGACGATGGCCGCGTAAGCGACGATGGCGCGGCGGCCGAGCTGGCGGCTGTTGCGGCCGGTGTCCTGAACGCGGCAGTAATTGCCCCATTCGCAGGCGTTGTACATGTCGGCCTTGCCCTGTTCGAGCAGCTTGCCGTGGCTGGCGAACGGGGTGACGCCCTTGGGCGTGGTGACGCGGCTGTCGACCCGCTTGTCGACGCCGACCTCGCGGTCGGCCCATTCGACGTCGAGCCCCTCCGCGGCGAACAGCCCCTCGTCGTAGGCGACCAGTTCCGGCAGGCCCTGGAACGGCGCGGTCGTTTCCAATATCAGCTTCTTCATCCGGGCCTCCCAAAGTTCGCGTTTCGCGGCAAACGGTCGACGAAACTTAGTCTTGCGCGCCGGCCGAATCAATCCGTCCGTCACAACCGCACGTCCATGGCGGTGCGCAGCCCGTCGCTCATCAGGTTGAAGCACATCGAGGTCGCGAAGATCATCGCCCCGGGCAGGGCCGCAACCAGCGGGTTGACCCAGATCGCCTGCCGCAAGTTGTTGAGCATCAGCCCCCATTCGGCCGCGGGCGGGGTGACGCCGAGCCCCAGGAAGCTCAAGCCCGCGGCCAGGATGATCGAAATCGAGATCAACGACGTGGCGTAGACCAGGATCGGCCCCAAGACGTTGTTGAGAATGTGGAAGCCGATGATCGACAACGGCTCGGCGCCGCTCGCCCGCGCCGCTTCGACGAACTCGAACGAACGCACCTGGGTCGTGATCGTCTCGGAAATGCGCACGATCGGGGGAATGAAGGTGACGGTGAGCGCGAGGATGGTGTTGCCGACGCCGGAACCCAGCATGCCGCAAATGGCGATGGCGAGCAGGATCGACGGGAAGGCGTAGAGCACGTCCATGCCGCGCATGATCGAGCTGTTGACGATGCCGCCGCTGTAGCCGGCGAAGAGCCCGAGGCTGCCGCCGATGACGAGCGCGAGCGCAACCGGCACGACGCCGCACAGGAGCGTCAGCCGCCCGCCGTAGAGGATGCGGGTCCACAGGTCGCGTCCGACCTCGTCGGTCCCGAGCCAGTGGCCGGGGTAGCCGGGAGATTTCAGGCGCGCGAACACCGAGCCGGCCAGCGGATCGTGGGTTGCGATCAGCGGCGCCGCCAGCACGGTGACGACGATGCACAGGAGCAGCGCCGCGACCGTCATGGTGACGGGGTCGGAGAGGAGCCGGCCGCGCACCCGCGCCCAGTAGCTCTTGCCCTCCTGCGCGCGCCGGAATGCCTCGGCGGCGGGGCTGACGGCGATGGTGTCCTGCACGGCCATTCAAGTCTCTTCTTCATTGCG
>DASPVJ010000463.1:0-6594 GCA_035622435.1 Xanthobacteraceae bacterium
ATGACGGTGAACGGCAAGGCCGTCACCGCGGACGTCGACCCCCGCACCCTGTTGGTGCAGTTCCTGCGCGAGAACCTGCGGCTCACCGGCACGCACGTGGGCTGCGACACCTCCCAATGCGGCGCCTGCGTCGTCCATGTGAACGGCAAGGCGATCAAGTCGTGCACGATCCTGGCGTTGCAGACCGACGGCGCGAACGTGCTCACCATCGAGGGGCTCGCGACCGACGGCAAGCTGCACCCGATGCAGGAGGCGTTCCGCGAGAACCACGGCCTGCAGTGCGGCTTCTGCACACCCGGCATGATCATGGCCGCGGTCGACATGGTCAACCGCAAGGGCAACGCGCTCGAGGAGCGGACCATCCGCGAGGAACTCGAGGGCAACATCTGCCGCTGCACCGGTTATCACAACATCGTCAAATCGATCGCCGCCGGCGCTCGCGCCATGGGCGGCGGCGCTTAATATTGGAGCATGATCTTATCCGAAAACCGGTACCCACTTTTCGGGATCATGCTCCAGACGTGTCTTAGGGAGGAGAGGCCATGAGCGCGACCGGGATCGGCGCCGCAGTGCGCCGCAAGGAGGACCAGCGTTTCATCACCGGCAAGGGCCACTACACCGACGACATCAACCGGCCCGGCCAGACCTACGCCTACTTCGTGCGCTCGCCGCACGCCCACGCGAAGATCACGCGCATCGACGCGGGCGCCGCCGCGGCCATGCCGGGCGTGCTCGCCGTTTTGACCGGCGCCGAGCTTGCCGCCGACAAGATCGGCAACCTGATCTGCGGCTGGATGATCCACTCCAAGGACGGCTCGCCGATGAAGATGGCGGCGCATGCGGCGATCGCCAACGGCAAGGCGTGCCACGTGGGCGATCCGGTCGCCGTCGTCATCGCCGAAACGCTCGCCCAGGCCAAGGATGCGGCCGAGAAGCTGACGGTCGACTACGAGGTGCTGCCCGCCGTCGCCGATCCGGCCAAGGCGCAAGCCGCCGGCGCGCCGCAGATACACGAGGTCGCGCCCAACAACACCATCTACCAATGGCACCTGGGCGACCCCAACGCGATCGAGGCGGCGTTCAAGTCGGCCAAGCACGTCACCAAACTCGACATCGTCAACAATCGCCTGGCGCCGAACGCGATCGAGCCGCGCGCGGCGATCGGCGAATACGATACCGGCAGCGACAGTTTCACCCTGTGGAACACCAGCCAGAACCCGCACGTCGCCCGCCTCGTCATCGCCGCCTTCGTCGGCATGGCGCCGGAGCACAAGTTGCGCGTGATCGCTCCCGACGTGGGCGGCGGCTTCGGCTCCAAGATCTTCATCTATCCCGAGGAGGTCGTGGCGCTGTGGGCGTCGCGCCGCGTGGGCCGGCCGGTGAAATGGGTCGCCGAGCGCGGCGAGGCGTTCCTCTCCGACGCGCACGGCCGCGACCACGTCACTCACGCCGAGATGGCGTTCGACGCGGACGGCAAGATCCTCGGGCTGCGCGCCAGGACCGTCGCCAATCTCGGCGCCTACATGTCGACCTTCTCGTCTTCGGTACCGACCTATCTCTACGCCACCTTGCTGTCGGGCCAATACGACATCCCGCAGATCTATTGCGAGGTCGACGCGGTCTACACCAACACCGTGCCGGTCGACGCCTATCGCGGCGCCGGACGGCCGGAGGCGACGTTCGTGGTCGAGCGGCTGGTCGAGGTCGGCGCCCGCGAGATGGGGATCGACCCGGCGGAACTGCGCCGGCGCAACTTCGTCAAGACCTTCCCGCACCAGACGCCGGTGATCATGGCTTACGACGCCGGCGACTATAACGCCTCGCTCAAGAAGGCGACCGAGCTTGCCGACTACAAGGGCTTCGGCAAGCGCAAGCGCGAATCCGCGCGCCACGGCAAGCTGCGCGGCATAGGGTTCTCGACCTACATCGAGGCGTGCGGCATCGCGCCGAGCCAGGCGGTCGGCTCGCTCGGCTGCGGCGTGGGCTTATGGGAATCCGCCGAGGTGCGGGTCAACCCCACCGGCTCGGTCGAAATCCTCACCGGCTGCCACGCCCACGGCCAGGGCCACGAGACCACCTTCGCGCAACTCGTATCCGAGCGGCTCGGCATTCCGATCGAGAACGTCAGCATCGTGCACGGCGACACCGACAAGGTGCAGTTCGGCATGGGCACCTACGGCTCGCGCTCCGGCGCGGTCGGCATGACGGCGATCGCCAAGGCGCTCGACAAGATCGAGGCCAAGGCCAAGAAGGTCGCCTCCCACATGCTCGAGGCGGCGGAAGGCGACATCGTCTTCAAGGACGGCAAGTTCACCGTCGCCGGCACCGACAAGTCGGCGGCGTGGGGCGACGTGGCGCTCAACGCCTACATCGCCCACAAGTTCTCCGGCCAGGAATTGGAGCCGGGGCTCAAGGAGGGCGCGTTCTACGACCCGACCAACTTCACGTTCCCGGCCGGCTGCCACATTTGCGAAGTCGAGGTCGATCCGGAAACCGGCCGCACCGACATCGTCGGCTGGACCGCAGTCGACGATTTCGGCGTGGTGGTCAACCCGATGATCGTCGAAGGCCAGGTGCACGGCGGCATCGCGCAAGGCGTCGGTCAGGCGCTGCTCGAAGGCGTGGTCTACGACAAGGAGGGTCAGCTCGTCACCGGCTCGTTCATGGACTACACCATGCCACGCGCCTACGACTTCCCGACCTTCAGCGTCGACACGACCGTCACCAAGTGCCCGTCGAACCCGCTCGGCATCAAGGGCTGCGGCGAAGCGGGCGCGATCGCGGCGCCTGCCGCGGTCATCAACGCCATCACCGACGCGATCGGCAGCGAGGCTCTCGGCATGCCGGCGACCGCGCAGGCGGTGTGGAGCGCGATTCAGACATCGAACGGCGCCCGCAAGGCGGCCGAGTAGACAAGAGGATTGGGAGAAGCCCCATGTACAGTTTCACCTACCATCGCCCGACCGGCCTGCGGCAGGCGGGCAACATGCTCGCCAAGCTCGCCGACGCCAAGCTCATCGCCGGCGGCCAGACCTTGCTGCCGACGATGAAGCTGCGGCTGGCGAGCCCGGCGAACCTCATCGACATCGGCCGCCTCGAGGGCCTCGCCGGCATCGAGCTCAAGGGCCGCTCGCTGGTGATCGGCGCCACCACCCGCCACGCCGACGTCGCGACTTCGCCGGTGGTGCACGAGCATCTGCCCGCGCTCGCCGACGTCGCCGAGCAGATCGGCGATCCGCACGTGCGCCACATGGGCACGATCGGCGGCTCGGTCGCCAACAACGATCCCAACGCCGACTACCCGGCCGCCGTCCTCGGCCTTGGCGCGACCATCGTGACCACCAAGCGCCGCATCAAGGCGGACGACTTCTTCAAGGGCCTGTTCGAGACCGCGCTCGAGCCCGACGAGATCATCACCAAGGTGATGTTCCCGCTGGTCAAGAAGGCCGCGTACGTGAAATTCCCCAATCCGGCCTCGCGCTATGCATTGGTCGGCGTGTTCGTGTCGAAGCGCGGCAGCGAGAACCGGGTGGCGGTGACCGGCGCCGGCGCGAGCGGCGTGTTCCGCGTCCCCGCGTTCGAAGCGGCGCTCAAGAAGCGCTTCGCGGCGAAGTCGCTCGACGGGCTCACCGTGCTGGCGACCGGGCTCGCCGGCGACATCCACGGCAGCGCCGAATATCGCGCCCACCTGATCGGCGTGCTGGCGAAGCGCGCGGTCGCCAAGGCGACGGCCTGATCGGTTGCGACGCATTTTCACCTCTCCCCGGCGGGGAGAGGCCGACAATCCGCGCTTGCGGATTGTCGGGTGAGGGGGCCTCGAGTTAACCAAACTGACGTTGTAACCCCCTCACCCCGACCCTCTCCCCTGCGGGGAGAGGGAGAAGAGGTTGGGGCGCGCGCGTTCCAAGCCTATATTGTCGTTGTCGTTCCTTGACCCGGCGGGCCGTGCCCGCCGGGGTTTGCGTTGCGAGCCGAACCCGTGAACCAAGCCATCCGCCCGCTGCCGGCCTCGATCGACGACACCCTCGAGCTTCTGGCGGCGGCCAACTATCTCGCCGACCGGTCGCTCGCGACCGTCCTGTTCCTCGCGCTCAGGATGGGCCGTCCGCTGTTCCTCGAAGGGGAGGCGGGCGTCGGCAAGACCGAGATCGCCAAGGTGCTCGCCGCGACGCTCGGCCGGCGGCTGATCCGGCTGCAATGCTACGAGGGTCTCGACGTTGCCGCGGCGGTCTACGAATGGAACTACGCCGCCCAGATGATCGCCATCCGCTTGGCGGAAGCCGAGGGCGCGACCGACCGCGACCGCCTCTCCGAAGACGTGTTCTCCGAACGGTTCCTGATCAGGCGGCCGCTGCTGCAGGCGCTCGAGCCCGAGGTGACCGGCGCGCCGGTGCTGCTGATCGACGAGATCGACCGCACCGACGAGGCGTTCGAGGCGTTCCTGCTGGAGGTGCTGGCCGATTTCCAGGTGACCATCCCGGAGCTGGGCACGGTCAAGGCCGCGCACCCGCCGATCGTCGTCGTCACCTCGAACCGCACCCGCGAGGTGCATGACGCGCTCAAGCGGCGCTGCCTCTATCACTGGGTCGGCTACCCGAGCGCCGAGCGGGAGCTGGCGATCGTGCGCGCCAAGGTGCCGGGCGTCGCCGACCGGCTGTCGCGCGAGGTCGTGCACTTCGTCCAGGCGCTGCGCAAAGAGGATCTGTTCAAGGCGCCGGGCGTGGCCGAGACCCTCGACTGGGCGAGCGCGCTGTCCGAACTCGACGTGGTCGCGCTCGACCCGGCGACCGTGTCCGATACGCTCGGCGTGCTGCTCAAATATCAAGACGACATCGCCCGCCTCGAAGGCACGCGCGCCAAGGAGCTGCTCGACGAGGTACGGGCCGAGCTGCGGGCGGCGGAATAGGGAATCCCTCCCCCGAAGGGGGAGGGTGGCGAGCGCAGCGAGCGGGGTGGGGGCCGCGTGCGGGAAGAGTGATATGACCGATCATGGACCCCCCACCCGGCGGGCTTCGCCCGCCGACCCCGGATCAAGTCCGGGGCCGGCTCTTCCCCACACGGGGGGAGGTGAGGGTCGCCTCGCCGAGAACATCGTCTACTTCGCCCGCGCGCTGCGCGCGGCCGGCATCCCGGTCGGACCGGGCGCGGTGCTCGACGCGCTGGCGGCCGTGCAGGCGGCGGGCGTCGGCACGCGCGAGGATTTCTACTGGACCCTGCACGCGGTGTTCGTGAAGCGCCACGAGCACACGATGCTGTTCGACCAGGCCTTCCGCATCTTCTTTCGCCGCCGCGCTTATCTGGAGCGGCTGATGGCGATGATGATGCCGCAGGCGCCGGTGCCGGCGGCCGACCGGACGAGCGTGTCGCAACGGGTGCAGGAGGCGCTGTTCTCCGGCCTCGGCGACAAGGGGCTGCGCGAGCAGCCGGAGATCGAAATCGACGCGCGGCTGACCATGTCCGACCGCGAGGTGCTGCAGAAGAAGGACTTCGCGCAGATGAGCGCGGCGGAGGTGCTCGCCGCCAAGGCGGCGATCGCCCGGCTGGTGCTGCCGCTCGACGAGGTGCGCACGCGGCGGCTTGCGCCCAAGAACCGCGGCCACGTCATCGACCTGCGCCGCACTTTGCGCTCGAGCCTCAAGGCCGGCGGCGCGCTGATCGATCTGAAATATCTCGGGCCGCGCACGCGCATGCCGCCGCTCGTGGCGCTCCTCGACATCTCCGGCTCGATGAGCGAATATTCCCGGCTGTTCCTGCACTTCCTCCATGCGGTCACCGACGCGCGCAAGCGGGTGTCGAGCTTCCTGTTCGGCACCCGGCTGACCAACGTGACGCGCGCGCTCAAGGCGCGCGACCCGGACGAGGCGCTCGCCGCCTGCTCGGCGAGCGTCGCCGACTGGTCGGGCGGAACGCGCATCGCCAGCTCGCTTGCCGCCTTCAACAAGCGCTGGGCCCGTCGGGTGCTCGCCCAGGGCGCGATCGTGCTCCTGATCACCGACGGGCTCGAGCGCGACCCGGACCAAAGCCTCGCCTTCGAGATCGACCGGCTGCACCGCTCGTGCCGGCGGCTGATCTGGCTCAACCCGCTCCTGCGCTTCGATGCCTTCGAGCCGCGCGCCAAGGGGGTGCGGGCCATGCTGCCCCACGTCGACGAGTTCCGCCCGATCCACAATCTGGAATCCATGGCCGAGCTGTGCCGGGCGCTCTCGGCGGACGGCGCGCGGGCCGGCGATCCCAAGCGATGGTTGCGGGCGGCTTAGCATTGCCGCACGTAGCCCGGAGGCCCATATTTGGGGCGATGGCGGGGATTCGCCTTGAAACAACGAGGATAGGTCCATGCTGGCGCGCGAAGAGGACATCCTGAAGGCAGCCGAGGACTGGCGCAAGGAGGGGCGCGGGGTTGCGCTCGCGACCGTGGTCGAGACTTGGGGCTCGGCGCCGCGGCCGGTCGGCTCGAACCTGGTGATCGACGACAAGGGCAATTTCCTCGGCTCGGTCTCCGGCGGCTGCGTCGAGGGCGAAGTCGTCACCGAAGCGCTCGACGTGATCGACAGCGGCCGGCCGAAGACCTTGGAGTTCGGCGTCGCCGACGAGACC
>DASPVJ010000464.1:0-15925 GCA_035622435.1 Xanthobacteraceae bacterium
TTGACCGTCATCTGGGTCTGCGGATGCAGCGCCGTCGGCATGTCGATCGAGCTGAAATAACGGTCGGCGCAGCGGAAGTAGACGTACTTCGCGCTCAAGTCGGCGCCGATGCGGCGCAGGAAATCGCGCAACGGGATGCCGGTCCACTTGCCGATCAGGCTCCAGCCTTCGACGCAGACGAGGCGGGTGATCTGGGTCTCCTGCGGCAGCGCGTAGAGTTCGTCGAGCGTCCATGCCTTCCTGTTTTCGACCAGGCCGCCGACGGCGAGCGAGTAGTCCGCCGGGTCGATCTCGGGCGCGTCCTCCTCGTCGTAATAGCCGTTGAACCGGAACGGCCGGTTGATCGCGCTTTCCGGATAGGTCGGCGCCAACCGGTCCGGGTCGAACAACAGCGCCTGGGCGCCGTCGTTGAAGCGCGATATCGCGCGCAACGCCTTTTCGACCGAGAGGCCGTCGGTCACGTCGCATCCGGTCAAAAGCGAAAGCGCGCCGAAGCTCGCGGCGCCGCGCAACAGCAAGCGGCGCGTGGGATCGGGCAACAGCCGTCCGGCGTCGTGCACGGCGCGCCGCACTTCGGAATCGAACGGCTTGATCAGCCGTGGCATCGGTTGTCCCTCAGCGGCCGACGATCATCGCCCTGAGGCTCCGCGGTACCACGAACGCCATGACGATATGGATCGCCGCGAACGCCACGATGGCCGCCATCGCGAAGAAGTGAACGAGGCGCGCCGTCTCATAGCCGCCGAACAGCGCGGTCAGCGCCTTGAGCTGCACCGGCTTCCAGACGGCAAGCCCGGACGCGACGGTGACGACGCCGGCGAGAAGCACGCCCGCGTAGAGCGCCTTCTGGACGGCGTTGTAGACCGCAACATCGTCATACGAGAGCCGGCCCGAGAGGGCCGCGCGCAGGTCGGCCACGAACGCGGCCGGCCGGATCGGCAGCAACTTGCGACGAAATCGTCCGGTCGCAAGGCCGAGGACGACGTAAACAAGCCCGTTGGCGAACAGCAGCCACATGGCGGCGAAATGCCAGAGCAGCCCGCCGGCGAGCCAGCCGCCGAGCGCGACCGCCTTGGGAAACAAGAAGTGGAACAGCGGCGAGGCGTTGTAGATCTGCCAGCCCGAGCCGATCATCGCCACCATGGCGACCGCGTTGATCCAGTGGGTGACGCGCACCCACACCGGATGAATGACGTCGGGCGCAGGCGCTTGCGCAATTTCGGCGGCGGCGCTCGCCATTGCGGGTTTCCTGAACAGGCGATTGGGTCGATCTCATGCCAGCCTTGCGTAGGCGACGCAATGCTCCTAAGCCCGGACCATGCCCAAGGCCAACCCCGGCAACTTCTTCGAGGACTTTCGCCTCGGCCAGGTCATCGAGCACGCGACGCCCCGCACGGTCACGACTGGCGACGTGGCGCTGTACGGCGCGCTCTATGGGATGCGGTTTGCCGTGCAGTCCTCCGACGCCTTCGCCAAGGCCGTCGGTTATCCGCGCGCGCCGGCGGACGATTTTCTCGTGTTCCATCTCGTGTTCGGCAAGACGGTGCCGGACATTTCGCTCAACGCCGTCGCCAACCTCGGTTACGCCGGCTGCCGCTTTCTTGCGCCGGTCTACCCGGGCGACACGCTGTCCGCCCGCACCGAGGTGATCGGGCTGAAGGAAAATTCGAACCGCAAGACCGGCATCGTGTACGTGCGCTCGACCGGGCTGCGCCAGGACGGCGGCGCGGTCGTCGAGTTCATCCGCTGGGTGATGGTGCGCAAGCGCGAGGAGGCCGCGCCCGCCCCCGGCGAAAAGGTTCCCAACCTTCCCGACGCCCTCGACCCGGCGATGCTGGGCGACGCCTGCCCGGCGATCGACGGGACGGCGTACGATCTGGCGTTGGCCGGCAGCCCCTATCGCTGGGGCGATTATGCGGTGGGCGAGAGCATCGACCACCTCGACGGGATGACGGTCGAAGAGGCCGAGCATCAGATCGCGACGCGGCTCTATCAGAACACCGCGCGGGTGCACTTCAATCAGTTCGCCGCCAGCAAGGACCGGTTCGGCCGCCGGCTGATCTACGGCGGGCACGTCATTTCGCTTGCCCGCGCGCTGTCGTTCAACGGGCTCGCCAACGCGTTCCACGTCGCCGCCGTCAACGGCGGGCGCCACGTGGCGCCGCTGTTTGCCGGCGATACGGTGTTTGCCTGGTCGCAAGTGACCGACAAGGCGGCGCTGCCGCGCCGTAGCGACGTCGGCGCGCTGCGGCTGCGCACCGTCGCCGCCAAGGACCGGCCATGCGCGGATTTTCCGCTGCACGCGGGCGAGGGCTACGATCCCGCCGTCGTGCTCGATCTCGACTATTGGGTGCTGATGCCGCGGTGAGGAACTTCACGCCCCCGACCGCAGATGCGCGACGAGGTCACGCGCGTAGGGCGGCAGTTCGTCGAGCCGGCGCACGCAAATCGTCAGCGCCCGCGGCGCCCAGGCATCGGTGAGCGCCACCGGGACGATCGCCATCATGCTGGCGACCCGGCGGGCGGTGGTCTCCGGCACGACGCCGATGCCGACGTTGCACTCGACCAGGCGGCAGACGGCATCGAAACTGCGCAGCTGGACTCGCAGGCGCAGCGGCCGGCCGGCGCGCGCGGCCTTGTCGGCGAGGAAGCGCTGGATGGCGCTGGCCCGGTCGAGCCCGACGAAGTCGCGGTCAAGCACGTCGGCGAAGCCGATCTCCCCGCGGGCGGCGAGCGGATGGTCGCGCGCCACCACCAGCACGAACCGGTCGTTGCGGAACGGGTAGGTTTCGAGCGTGCTCATATCGACGGTGGCGGCGACGATGCCGATGTCGCCGACCCCTTCGGCAATGAGGCCGACGATCTCGTCGCTCAGGCGCTCCTCGAGATCGATGCTCACCTGCGGGTGGTCGGCCAGGAACGAACTGAGCGCCTCGGGAAGAAACTCGGTGAGCGCGTTGGTGTTGGACAGCATCCGCACATGGCCGGCAAATCCGCCGGCGTAGGCGCCGAGGTCCTCGCGTAGCCGCGCCGCTTCCCGCAGGATGGCGCGGGCGTGCTGGATGAGCGTGCGGCCCGCCTGGGTGGGCGTGACGCCCTGGCGCCCCCGCACCAACAGGGCGGCGCCGAACGCCTCCTCCATGTGCCGGATGCGCGTGGAGGCGGCGCCGAGGGCGAGATGCGCGCGCTCCGCGCCGTGGGTGATGCTGCCCGCCTCCACCACGTGCCGGAACAGGTCGAGATCGACGAAATCGAACCGCATGGCGGCTTCTCCTTTTGCGAAGGTAGATTACCAAAAATACGCATTGCAAGGGAGATAATCGGGGCATATCGTTCACGCTTAGCGAAGGATATGGACAGTCGCGGCCTCACCCGTTCGCTTCCCGGCGTGCATTGCGGTGCGCGCCGACATTGGCTAGGAACGATCTAAGGGAACGGGCGAGCGGCGAGCGGGCTGGAGGAGGAAATGGCCGAAAGCAGGGTCCCGGCCGCGCGGCCGCTGTCGCCGCATTTGCAGATCTATCGCATGTCCCTGACCATGGTGATGTCCGGTGCGCACCGCATCACCGGCATGGTGCTCTACTTCGGCGCGGCGTTCTTGGCCTGGTGGCTGATCGCCGCCGCGTCGGGCCCCAATGCCTACGGCTACGTGCAATGGTTCATGGGAACCTGGATCGGCCGCCTGTTCCTGTTCGGCTATACTTGGACCCTGATCCACCACGCGCTCGGCGGGGTGCGCCATCTCATCTGGGACACCGGACGCGGACTGGGAGCGAGCGAGCGCGAGTGGCTTGCCGTCGCCACCCTGACCGGGTCGCTCGCGACCACCGTCGTACTGTGGGTCGCGGGCTATTTTTTCCTTGGCTGAGCGGACACGAAGGAGCCGATCGATGAGCATGCGCACGCCGCTCGGTCGAGTCCGCGGGCTCGGCTCGGCCAAATCCGGAACCGAACACTTCTGGCTTCAGCGCGTCACCTCGGTGGCGAGCCTCCCGCTGACGGCGGGTTTCATCGTCATCGTCGCCATGCTGGTCGGCCGCAACCACGCCGCCACGGTGCAGATCCTGGGTTCGCCGTTCGTCGCGCTCACCATGATCCTGTTCATCCTGACGATCGTCTATCACATGTGGCTCGGCATGCAGATCATCATCGAGGATTACGTGAACGAGCAACTGCTCAAGGCGATCTTCGCCATGAGCAATACCTTCTTCTCGTTCATCATCGCGCTGGCGTCGATCTTCGCGATCCTCAAGCTCTCGTTCGGAGTGTGAGCCCATGGCCACCGACGGTTCTGCGAATGGCGGCGCCCCGAAGGTGAATGGCCGCGCCTATCCGATCGAGGACCACACCTACGACGTGGTCGTCGTCGGGGCGGGCGGCGCGGGGTTGCGGGCGGTGGTCGGCTGCAGCGAGGCCGGACTCAAGACCGCCTGCATCACCAAGGTGTTTCCGACCCGCTCGCACACCGTCGCCGCCCAGGGCGGCATATCGGCCGCGCTCGGCAACATGGGCGAGGACGATTGGCGCTGGCACATGTACGACACCGTCAAGGGGTCGGACTGGCTCGGCGACCAGGACGCGATCGAGTACCTGTGCCGGCACGCGCCGACGGCGGTCTATGAGCTCGAGCACTGGGGCGTCCCGTTCTCGCGCACCGAGGAGGGCAAGATCTACCAGCGGCCGTTCGGCGGCATGACAACCCACTACGGCCAGGGCACGGCGCAGCGGACCTGCGCGGCCGCCGACCGCACCGGCCATGCCATCCTGCACACCCTCTACGGCCAGTCGCTCAGGCACACGGCGGAGTTCTTCATCGAGTTCTTCGCCATCGATCTCATCATGGACGACGAGGGGCGCTGCCGCGGCGTCGTCGCGCTCAAGCTCGACGACGGCTCGATCCACCGCTTCCAGGCACACCAGACGATTCTCGCGACCGGCGGCTACGGCCGCACCTACTTCTCCTGCACCTCCGCCCACACCTGCACCGGCGACGGCAACGGCATGGTGCTGCGCGCCGGCTTGCCGCTCCAGGACATGGAGTTCGTGCAGTTCCACCCGACCGGCGTCTACGGCGCCGGCGTTCTCATCACCGAGGGGGCGCGCGGAGAGGGCGCCTATCTCGTCAACGCCGAGGGCGAGCGCTTCATGGAGCGCTACGCGCCCTCGGCCAAGGACCTCGCCTCGCGCGACGTGGTCTCGCGCGCCATGACGATCGAGATTCGCGAAGGACGCGGCGTCGGCCGCAAGAAGGACCACCTCTACCTGCACCTCGACCACCTCGACCCCGAGGTGCTGCACGAACGGCTGCCCGGGATTTCCGAATCGGCCAAGATATTCGCCGGCGTCGACGTGACTCACGATCCGATCCCGGTGCTGCCCACGGTGCACTACAACATGGGCGGCATTCCCACGAACTATCACGGCGAGGCGTTGACCAAGAAGAACGGCAATCCCGACACGATCGTGCCGGGCCTGATGGCGCTCGGGGAAGCGGGCTGCGTGTCCGTGCACGGCGCCAATCGGCTCGGGTCGAACTCGCTGATCGATCTCGTGGTGTTCGGCCGGGCGGCGGCGCTGCGGTGCGCCGAGACGATCATGCCCGGCGACCGGCACCCCGACCTGCCGAATGATTCGGCCGAGCAGTCGCTGTCGCGCCTCGACCGGTTCCGCCACGCGTCGGGCGGAACGCCGACCGCGGCCCTGCGGCTCAAGATGCAGATGGTGATGCAGACCAACTGCGCGGTGTTCCGCACCGGCGAGGTGCTGGAAGAGGGCCACAAGCTCATCCACGACGTGCACGGGGCGGTGGCCGACCTGCATGTCACCGACCGGTCGTTGATCTGGAACTCCGACTTGGTGGAGACGCTCGAACTCGACAACCTGATCGCCCAGGCGGTGGTGACGATGGACTCCGCGCGCAATCGCACCGAGAGCCGCGGCGCGCACGCGCGCGAGGACTTTCCCGCCCGCGACGACAAGGACTGGATGAAGCACACGCTCGCCTGGTTCGACGGCAAGACCGGCAAGGTGACGCTCGATTACCGCCCGGTCCACACCTACACGATGACCAACGACGTCTCCTACATCGAGCCCAAGGCAAGGGTGTACTGACCATGGTCGAGTTCACGCTTCCGAAAAACTCGAGGATCACCGAAGGCAAGACCTGGCCGCAGCCGTCGCGCGCGCGCGACAGCCGCGAATTCCGCATCTATCGCTGGAATCCCGACGACGGGCAGAACCCGCGCGTCGATACCTACTTCGTCGATCTCGACGAGTGCGGCCCGATGGTGCTCGACGCGCTGATCTGGATCAAAAGCGAGATCGATCCGACCTTGACGTTCCGCCGCTCGTGCCGGGAGGGCGTGTGCGGAAGCTGCGCCATGAACATCGACGGCACCAACACGCTCGCGTGCACCCGCGGCATGGACGAGATCAAGGGCGCGGTGAAGGTCTATCCGCTGCCGCATCTGGCGGTGGTCAAGGATCTGGTGCCCGATCTCACCACGTTCTACGCCCACCACGCTTCGATCGAGCCGTGGCTCAAGACCTCGAGCGCGCCGCCCGACAAGGAGTGGAAACAGAGCCACGAGGACCGCGTCAAGCTCGACGGGCTCTACGAGTGCATCCTGTGCGCCTGCTGCTCCACCTCGTGCCCGAGCTATTGGTGGCAGCCGGAACGCTATCTCGGGCCGGCGGTGCTGCTGCAGGCCTATCGCTGGATCATCGACAGCCGCGACGAGGCGACCGGCGAGCGGCTCGACTATCTGGAAGATCCGTTCCGCCTCTACCGCTGCCACACCATCCTCAACTGCGCCAAGGCCTGTCCCAAGGGCCTCAATCCGGCAAAAGCGATCGCCGAGATCAAGAAGCTGCTGCTGGAGCGGGTGGTGTGACGGTCGGCACCGCATGCTCGACCACATCGGCTTCGGGGTAACCGACTTCGCCCGCTCGCGGGCGTTCTATGCGCGCGCGCTGGCGCCGCTCGGCATCACGCTCGTGCGCGACGTGCCGCCCGAGCAGGCCGGCGGCAACGCCCATGCGGCCTTCGGCATCGGCGGCCGCCCCTTCTTCTGGATCGGCACCGGCCGCGCCCTTAAGGGCCGGCTGCACGTCGCCTTTGCGGCCGACGACCGCGCCATGGTCGATGCCTTCCATCGCGCCGCGATCGCGGCCGGGGGAACCGACAACGGTCCGCCCGGCCTGCGGCCGCAGTATCATCCGAACTATTACGGTGCCTTCGTACTCGATCCGGACGGCCACAACGTCGAGGCCGTCTGCCGCAAGCCCGTTTGACGGAAGCGGGCGGCGCTCACGCCGGCCGCAGCAGGCGCGACTGGACTTCGAGCATGGCGGTCGCGAAGCCGTGGCCGTCGGCCACCATCTCGCGCATGACCGACAGCGGGGTCGCATGCGGGGCCTCCACCTCGCCGACCACGCTGCCGAAATCGAAGGTCAGTTCGGCGTCGAATTTGCGGGCAAGCTGCTGCATGCGCCGATTCTCGGCGAGGCAGGCCATGTGCAGGAGCTTGATGCCGCGATTGCGCGCGGCGAGCAGGGTGCGGTCGAGCAGGGCGGTGCCGACGCCGTGGCTTTGCCACGGCTTCTCGATTGAGAAGGCGGCCTCCGCCTCCTCGGCGAAGGCGGATCCGAGCGGGCGCAGTTCGGCCGCTCCGCGCAGCGCGCCGTCGACGAAAAAGCCGTGGATCACGGCGTCGAGACCGATCGAAAGGGCGACGTAGCCGCGGATGAACTCGTCGGCGACCGCGCCGCCGAACCGGTTGCGGCGGCTCTCGCCGTCCAGGCGCAGCAGGTGGTCGCGATAAAGGTCGGTTTCACTGATCCACAGTTTGCGGATCACACCGCCGTCGATCAGGGGGTCGTGCATGGACATGTCTCCTTTGACCGTCGCAAGTGACCCTCCGGCAGCTTCCTCCTGGATGGCGGCGACCGGGTGACCCGAATCGCCGGCCATGAGCTCATGTAATGTTGCACTGCAGCAGGAAGGTGACAAGGCACGCAGGCAAAATGACGCGGGCCTATAGTGAATTTTGTTTGCGCAATTGCATAAGTAATGGGCTGACGTGAAGGCAGCCAGTCCGCGGGCGGCTGCTCTTCATCTCTGCTGGTATTATGGAACCGACGCAAGCACGTATCGGCGCGAAAAAGCTCGGCCGCCACGGCCTTGCGCAGCGGCGGGCAAGGCGGCTATGCGACCGGCTCAGACCCGCTTCCGCCCCTCTACCATGCCCGGCACCATCAGCGAGCGTTATGCCGCCCTCGCGGCGGCGGGCGAAGTCGAGCGCGATGCAGCGCAGGAGACCGTCGTCGCGGCGCTGTCGCGGCTCGAGGCCCGGCTCGCCCACCATCGCCTCGCGCGCAAGTCGTCCTCGCTCGGCTGGATGTTCGGCAGCCGCGAGCACGCGGCCGGTCCGCTCAAGGGCCTCTACATTCATGGCGCGGTCGGCCGCGGCAAGACCATGCTGATGGACCTGTTCTTCGCCGCGAGCCCGGTGGTGCGCAAGCGTCGCGCCCATTTTCACGAGTTCATGGTCGACGTGCACGAGCGCATCCACGATTGGCGCCAGCGGCGAAATCGCGGCGAAGTGCCAGGGGACGACCCGATCGCGCCGGTCGCCGCGGCGCTTGCCCGCCAGGCGTGGCTCCTGTGCTTCGACGAGTTCCACGTGACCGACATCGCCGACGCCATGATTCTGGGGCGCCTGTTTCAGCGGTTGTTCGAGAACGGGGTCGTGGTGGTGGCGACCTCGAACGTGGCCCCGGACGAGCTTTATCGCGGCGGCCTCAATCGCGCGCTGTTCCTCCCCTTCATCGCGCTGATCGAGCAACGCCTGGACGTGGTGCGGCTTGCGGCGCGCGCCGATTTCCGGCTGGAAAAACTCATTGACGTGCCGGTCTGGTACGTGCCCGCCGACCGCGCCGCCGAGGCCGCGCTCAACGTCGCGTGGCGGAAGCTGACGGCGGGTCACGACGGCGCGGCACGCGAACTGATCGTCAAGGGCCGCATCGTGCGCGTCCCGCACGCCGCCATGGGGGCCGCGCGCTTCAGCTTCGCCGATCTGTGCGTGCAGCCGTTGGGGGCCGAGGACTACCTGAAAATCGCCCATGAGTTTCACACTTTGGTGCTCGATCGCATTCCGGCGATGGGCTACGAGCAGCGCAACGAAGCCAAGCGTTTCATCGCGCTCATCGACACCCTTTATGACAACGCGGTGAAACTTGTGGCTTCAGCCGAAGCCGCGCCGGAGGCGCTCTACCGCGCGAGCGACGGCTTCGAGGCGCAGGAGTTCGAGCGCACCGCCTCGCGCCTGATCGAAATGGGCTCGCGCTCGTACCTCGCGCTGCCGCACGGCCGCAGCCTTTCGGCGGCGACCGGTTCGACCGACGGCATCGTCGAGACCTGAGCCGCTTGAACAGGTGAACGGAACGGGTTAATCAGCCGATGCTGCGGTCTCGCTTCGGCCGCCGACAGTTTTCCGTGACAATTCCGAGGTGTTTTCCCCATGGCGCGACACAAGATTGCTTTGATCGGTGCCGGTCAGATCGGCGGCACGCTTGCGCATCTCGTCGGCCTCAAGGAACTGGGCGACGTGGTCCTGTTCGACATCGCCGAAGGCATCCCGCAGGGCAAGGCGCTCGATCTCGTCGAATCCTCGCCGGTCGACGGGTTCGACGCGAAATTCGCCGGCGCCAATTCGTACGAGGCGATCCAGGGCGCCGACGTGTGCATCGTCACCGCCGGGGTGCCGCGCAAGCCCGGCATGAGCCGCGACGATCTTCTCGGCATCAATCTCAAGGTGATGGAGCAGGTCGGCTCGGGCATCCGCAAATATGCCCCCGACGCCTTCATCATCTGCATCACCAATCCGCTCGACGCCATGGTGTGGGCGCTGCAGAAGGCGTGCGGGCTCGCCAGGAACATGGTGGTCGGCATGGCGGGCGTGCTCGACTCCGCGCGCTTCCGCTATTTCCTCGCCGACGAATTCAACGTGTCGGTCGAGGACGTCACCGCGTTCGTGCTGGGCGGGCACGGCGACAGCATGGTGCCGCTGGTGCGCTATTCGACGGTCGCGGGCATTCCCATCCCCGACCTGATCAAGATCGGCTGGACCTCGCAGGCGCGGGTCGACGCCATCCTCCAGCGCACGCGCGACGGCGGCGCCGAGGTCATCAATCTGCTCGGGAGCGGATCGGCCTACTACGCGCCGGCTGCGGCCGCCATCGCCATGGCGGAGAGCTATCTGCGCGACAAGAAACGGGTCCTGCCCGCCGCCGCGCATCTCGCCGGCGAATACGGCGTGCGCGATCTCTACGTCGGCGTCCCCGTGGTGATCGGCGCCAAGGGCGTCGAGCGCGTGGTCGAGATCGAGCTCAACGGCGCCGAACGAGAGATGTTCGACAAGTCGGTCACCGCGGTGCGCACGCTGGTCGACGCCTGCCGGAAGATCGCGCCGGACCTCGGCAAGTAGACCGCGGCGCGTTCATCCCGGACGGCGCAATGAATATCCACGAGTACCAGGCCAAGGCGGTGCTGCGCGAGTTCGGCGTGCCGGTTCCGCGCGGCATCCCGGCCTTCACGGTCGAGGAGGCGGTGCGGGCCGCCCACGACCTCGGCGGCCCGGTTTGGGTAGTCAAGGCGCAGATCCACGCCGGCGGGCGCGGCAAGGCCGGCGGCGTCAAGCTCGTCAAATCGATCGAGGACGTGCGGCGCGAGGCCCAGCGCCTGATCGGCGCGACCCTCGTCACCCACCAGACCGGACCGCACGGCAAGGTCGTCAACCGCCTCTATGTGGAAGAGGGCTCGGCGATCGATCGCGAGCTCTATCTCTCGGCACTGGTCGACCGCGCGAGCGCGCGCGTCGCGTTCGTGGTTTCCACCGAAGGCGGCATGGACATCGAGGAAGTGGCGCGCACCCACCCGGAGAAAATCCTCACTTTCTCGGTCGACCCGGCGACCGGCCTGATGCCGCACCACGCGCGGCGCGCCGCCGAGGTGCTGGGGCTTGCCGGCGATCTCGCCAGGCAGGCGGGCGCCCTGTTCGCCAAGCTCTACGAGGCGTTCCTCGCCAAGGACATGAGCCTGCTCGAGGTCAACCCTCTGGTCGTCACCAAGGCCGGCCAACTGATTTGTCTCGACGCCAAGATCAGTTTCGACGACAGCGCGCTCTATCGCCACGCGGACGTGTCGGCGTTGCGCGACCTGACCGAGGAAGACGACAAGGAGATCGAGGCGTCGAAATACGATCTCAACTACGTCGCCCTCGAGGGCACGATCGGCTGCATGGTCAACGGCGCCGGCCTTGCCATGGCGACCATGGACATCATCAAGCTGTACGGCGCGGCGCCGGCGAACTTCCTCGACGTCGGCGGCGGCGCCAGCAAGGAAAAAGTGGCGGCGGCGTTCAAGATCATCACCGCCGACGCGAACGTGCGGGGCATCCTGGTCAATATCTTCGGCGGCATCATGCGCTGCGACGTGATCGCCGAAGGCATCGTGGCGGCGGTGAAGGAGGTCGGCCTGACGGTGCCGCTGGTGGTCCGGCTGGAAGGAACCAACGTCGAGTTGGGCAAGAAGATCATCGCCGAGTCGAAGCTCAACGTGCTGCCGGCCGACGATCTCGACGACGCCGCCCAGAAGATCGTCAACGCGATCAAACGGCCCTGACATGTCCATCCTCATCGACGCGAACACCAAGGTGATCTGCCAGGGCTTCACCGGCCGCAACGGCACGTTCCACTCGGAAGCCGCGATCGCGTACGGCACCAGGATGGTCGGCGGCACCTCGCCCGGCAAAGGCGGCTCGATGCATCTCGGTCTGCCGGTGTTCGAGACCGTCGCCGAGGCGCGCGAAGCGACCGGATGCGACGCGAGCGTGATCTACGTGCCGCCGCCGGGCGCCGCCGACGCCATCTGCGAGTCGATCCAGGCGGAAATCCCGCTGATCGTGTGCATCACCGAGGGCATTCCGGTCGCCGACATGGTGCGGGTCAAGCGCGCGCTTTGCGGTTCCAAATCCCGCCTGATCGGCCCCAATTGCCCGGGGGTGATGACGGCGGGCGAGTGCAAGATCGGCATCATGCCGGGGAACATCTTCCGCCGCGGCAAGGTCGGGATCGTGTCGCGCTCCGGCACCCTGACCTACGAGGCGGTCTACCAGACGAGCCGGGAAGGGCTCGGCCAAACGAGCGCGGTCGGCATCGGCGGCGACCCGGTCAAGGGCACCGAGTTCATCGAAATCCTCGACATGTTCCTCGCCGACGAGGCGACCGAAGCCATCGTGATGATCGGCGAGATCGGCGGGGCGGCCGAGGAGGACGCGGCCGAGTTCCTCAAACGGGAGGCCAAACGCGGGCGCAAGAAGCCGATGGTCGGCTTCATCGCCGGCCGCACCGCCCCGCCGGGGCGCCGCATGGGCCATGCCGGCGCCATCATCTCGGGTGGCAAGGGCGACGCGGAATCGAAGATCGCCGCCATGGAATCCGCCGGTATCAGGGTATCGGCCTCGCCGGCCCGCATCGGAAAGACGCTGGCTGAAGTTCTGAAAGCGTGATTCAGTCCTTGTCTCTTTCGTTGCGTTTTTGTCGCCCTAAATAGGATAGAAGGGAGCCGACCCGCCGGGACCGGGTCAGATTTCGGGGCTTGCGCCGGCTTTCGGCGGCCCGAACCATCAGGATGCGGCACATGTCTCGCCAAGACGCGAACGCAGCTTTCGCCCGTACGTCGTTTCTCTACGGCGGCAACGCGGCCTACATCGAAGACCTTTACGAGCGCTACGCGGCCGACCCGACCGCGGTCGATGCCGAATGGCAGCAGTTTTTCGCCAGCCTGCGCGACGGGAGCGGCGACGGGGCCGGCCCCGAACGCGCCTCATGGCAGCGGCCGGACTGGCCGATCCGTCCGCGCGATGAACTCACCGCCGCCCTCGACGGCGATTGGGACGAGGTCGGCAAGAGCCTCGGCGACAAGATCAGCGCCAAGGCGCAGGCCAAGGGCGCCGACGTCTCCGCGGCCATCGTCCAGCAGGCGACCCGCGATTCGGTGCGCGCCCTGATGCTGATCCGCGCCTACCGGGTGCGCGGGCATCTGCACGCCAACCTCGATCCGCTCGGGCTCGAGCCGCTCAAGGACGAGGACGAACTCGATCCGCGCTCCTACGGTTTCTCCGACGCCGATCTCACCCGCAAGATTTTCATCGATCGCGTGCTTGGGCTCGAGTTCGCCTCGATCAACGAAATCGTCGCCATCCTGCGGCGCACCTACTGCCAGACGCTCGGCGTCGAGTTCATGCATATTTCCAACCCGGCGCAGAAGGGCTGGCTGCAGGAGCGCATCGAAGGTCCCGACAAGGAGATTACCTTCACCCGCGAGGGCAAGCGCGCGATCCTCAACAAGCTGATCGAGGCGGAAGGGTTCGAGAAGTTCTGCGACCTGCGGTTCACCGGCACCAAGCGGTTCGGTCTCGACGGCGGGGAATCGATGATTCCCGCGCTCGAGCAGATCATCAAGCGCGGCGGGGCGCTGGGCGTGAAGGAGATCGTCATCGGCATGGCCCATCGCGGCCGGCTTAACGTGCTGGCGCAGGTGATGGCGAAGCCGCACCGGGCGATCTTCCACGAGTTCAAGGGCGGGTCGTGGACGCCGGACGAAATCGAAGGCTCGGGCGACGTCAAATATCATCTGGGCGCCTCGTCCGACCGGGAGTTCGATGGCAACCACGTCCATCTGTCGCTGACCGCCAACCCTTCGCATCTCGAAATCGTCAACCCGGTGGTGCTCGGCAAGGCCCGCGCCAAGCAGGACCAGCAAGGCGCCACGCCGGAAGACCGCACCATGGTGATGCCGCTGCTCATTTCCGGAGACGCGGCGTTCGCCGGGCAGGGCGTGATCGCCGAATGCTTCGGGCTGTCCGGCCTGCGCGGCCATCGCACCGGCGGCTCGGTGCACTTCATCATCAACAATCAGATCGGCTTCACCACCTATCCGCGCTTCTCCCGCTCGTCGCCCTATCCGTCGGACGTCGCCAAGATGATCGAAGCGCCGATCTTCCACGCCAACGGCGACGATCCGGAAGCGGTGGTGTTCGCCGCCAAGGGCGCGACCGAGTTCCGGCAGAAGTTCCAGACGCCCGTGGTCATCGACATGTTCTGCTACCGCCGCCACGGCCACAACGAGGGAGACGAGCCGGCCTTCACCCAGCCGCTGATGTACAAGGCGATCAACGCCCACCCGACCACGGTCGAGATCTACGGCAAGAAGCTCGCCGCCGACGGCGTCCTCACCGAGGGCGAAATCGAGAAGATGAAGGCCGATTGGCGCTCGCGCCTCGACGTCGAACTCGAAGCGAGCCAGAGCTACAAGCCCAACAGCGCGGACTGGCTCGACGGCCGCTGGTCGGGATTCAAGGCCGCCCGCGACGCCGACGACCCGCGGCGCGGCAACACCGGCGTCGACGCGGCGACGCTGCACGAGATCGGCGGCAAGATCACGGCGGTACCGTCGAGCTTCCACGTTCACCGCACGATCCAGCGCTTCCTCGACAACCGCCGCAAGGCGATCGAGACCGGCGAGGGGATCGATTGGTCGACCGCCGAGGCGCTGGCGTTCTGCTCGCTCCTGCTCGAAGGCCATCCGGTGCGGCTCGCCGGCCAGGACAGCGAGCGCGGCACCTTCTCCCAGCGTCATTCGGTGCTGGTCGACCAGGACACCGAGAACCGTCACATCCCGTTCAACCACCTGCGCGAGGGTCAGGCGCGCTACGAGGTGGTCAACTCGATGCTGTCGGAGGAGGCCGTGCTCGGGTTCGAGTACGGCTATTCGCTCGCCGAGCCCAATGCGCTGACCATGTGGGAGGCGCAGTTCGGCGACTTCGCCAACGGCGCGCAGGTCGTGTTCGATCAGTTCATCTCGTCCGGCGAGCGCAAATGGCTGCGCATGTCCGGCCTGGTGTGCCTCCTGCCGCACGGCTACGAGGGCCAGGGGCCGGAGCATTCCTCCGCGCGGCTGGAGCGGTACCTGCAGATGTGCGCCGAGGACAACATGCAGGTCGCCAACTGCACCACCCCGGCGAACCACTTCCACATCCTGCGCCGGCAGCTCAGGCGCGAGATCCGCAAGCCGCTGATCCTGATGACGCCGAAGTCGCTGCTGCGCCACAAGCGCGCGGTGTCGCGGCTCGACGAGATGGCGGCGGGAACCACGTTCCATCGGGTGCTGTGGGACGACGCCCAGGTGCTGCCCGACGAGAAGATCAAACTCGTGGCCGACGATAAGATCCGCCGCGTCGTGCTGTGCACCGGCAAGGTCTACTTCGATCTTTACGAGGAACGGGAGAAACGCGGGATCGACGACGTCTACCTGCTGCGGGTCGAGCAGCTCTATCCGTTCCCCAGCAAGGCGCTGGTGCAGGAACTGTCACGCTTCAAGCAGGCCGAGATGGTGTGGTGCCAGGAGGAACCGCGCAACATGGGCGCGTGGTTCTTCGTCGACACCTTCCTCGAATGGGTGCTCAACCAGATCGGCGCCAAGCAACGGCGCCCGCGCTACGCCGGGCGGCCGGCGTCCGCCGCCACCGCCACCGGCCTGATGTCGAAGCACCTCGCCCAGCTCAAGCAACTGCTCGACGACGCGCTGGCGTGAGCGCGGCACAAGGGGATCCGTCATGGCCGATATCCGCGTGCCCACGCTCGGCGAATCCGTCACCGAGGCGACCATCGGCCGCTGGTTCAAGCAGGCCGGGGACGCGGTGACGGTCGACGAGCCGCTGGTCGAGCTCGAAACCGACAAGGTGACGATCGAGGTGCCGGCGCCGGCCGCCGGCGTGCTGGCGGAAATTCTCGCCAAGGACGGCGACACGGTGGCGCCCGGCGCGCTGCTCGGCCAGATCCAGGAAGGGGCCGGCGCGCCCGC
>DASPVJ010000465.1:0-9677 GCA_035622435.1 Xanthobacteraceae bacterium
GGCGCTTGGCTGCAGCGTTGCGCTTGCCTGCCCTCGTCCTCGCCGACATGTGCGACGTTGCGGTTGGCATCGTGGACGCCAATCGCGTCAGACGGCCGAAGATTACTTCTTCTTCGCCTTACGCTTCATCTTCTTCGCCGCCTTCTTCGCCTTCTTGGCCTTCTTCGCCATACTGCCCTCCTAGCCATGATGAGATGGCGATATCGGAACAGTGCAGTCGCGAATCGACATGCACTGCACCCCGATTACTACAGCACCGCGCAAAAAACAGCGAATCCGCTTAACGAATGGTGGACGACGGCGACGCGCGACGCAGGCGGCTCGGCGCGCGGCGGCCTTCATCCGCATGAGCGCGACGCGCGAGCGCCGCGTGGCGGCGCCGCCGCGCAAGCATCGGCGCGCGATTCAAGAAACGCCTGCAGCACAGGGGCTTCCGGCGCGCGCAAACAATCGCGCCGCGACGCCGGCGCGATCCCCGGCAGCGCAAGCGCCCCGTCGTCGACGCGCGCGAACGATCGGCGACCGTCGCCGCATCGGCTGTGAAAATTTTTCCACCGATCGGCCGAAACGGCATCGCGCAAGGCCGAAAATGCCCTCGACGCGCGCGAATCAGTGCGGGTGATTCGCGCCCGGACCGCCCCGTGCGGAGCCCGTTCAGCACGCGGCGCGGCCTGCGCCGACGACCGGCCTTGCCGCGAAACGCGTGCACCGCAGGCGGCTGATCCTCAGATGCCGAGCTTGCGCCTCAACAGCGCGTTGACCGTTTGCGGGTTCGCGCGCCCGCCCGACGCCCGCATCGCCTGGCCGACGAACCAGCCGATCATCGCCGGCTTCGCCTTTGCCTGCGCGACCTTGTCGGGGTTGGCGGCGACGATGTCGTCGACGATCTTCTCGATCGCCGCCGCGTCGGTGAGCTGAACCAAGCCGCGCGCCTCGACGATGGCGCGCGGGTCGCCGCCCTCGGCCCACACGATCTCGAACAGGTCCTTGGCGATCTTGCCGGAGATCGTACCCTCCGCGATCAGATCGAGGATGGCGCCCAGCTGTACCGCCGACACCGGCGATCGGCCGACGTCCTTGCCTTCCTTGTTGAGCCGTCCGAACAGCTCGTTGATCACCCAATTGGCCGCCGCCTTGGGATCGCGGCCCGCCGCCACGGCTTCGAAGAAATCCGCAATCGCGCGCTCGCCGACGAGCACGCCGGCATCGTAAGCCGACAGCGCGTAGTCGCGCACGAACCGTGCCCGCTTGGCGTCGGGCAATTCCGGTAATCCGGCTTTGAGTTCGTCGACATAGGCCGGCGTCAATTCGAGCGGCAGCAGGTCGGGATCGGGGAAATAGCGATAGTCATGCGCCTCCTCCTTGGTGCGCATGGAGCGCGTCTCGCCCGTGTCCGGATCGAACAGCCGGGTCTCCTGCTCGATCGTGCCGCCGTCCTCGATGACGGCGACCTGTCGGCGCGCCTCGTAGTCGATCGCCTGGCCGATGAAGCGGATCGAGTTGAGGTTCTTGATCTCGCAGCGGATGCCCAGCGCCTCTCCCGGCCGACGCACGGAGACGTTCACGTCGGCGCGCAAGTTGCCCTTCTCCATGTCGCCGTCACTGGTCCCGAGATAGCGCAGGATGGTGCGCAGCTTGCCGAGATAGGCCTTTGCCTCATCGGCGGAACGCAGGTCCGGCTTCGAGACGATTTCCATCAGGGCGATCCCCGAGCGGTTGAGATCGACAAGGGAGAGCGTGGGATGCTGGTCGTGCAGCGACTTGCCGGCGTCCTGCTCCAGATGCAGCCGCTCGATCCCGACCGCGATCGTCTCGCCGTCCGCGAGTTCGACCGCGACCTCGCCCTCGCCGACGAGCGGCGCCTTGTACTGGCTGATCTGATAGCCCTGCGGCAGATCGGGATAGAAATAGTTCTTGCGCTCGAACACGGATTTGGGGTTGACCCGCGCATTGAGCCCGAGCCCGGTGCGGATCGCCTGGCGCACGCATTCCTCGTTGATCACCGGCAGCATGCCGGGCATGGCGGCATCGACCAGCGACACGTGCGAGTTCGGCGCGCCGCCGAACGCGGTCGACGCGCCCGAGAACAGCTTGGCATTCGACGTCACCTGGGCGTGGACCTCCATGCCGATGACCACTTCCCACGCGCCGGTCGCGCCCTGGATCAGCTTGCCGTTCGCCGCGCTCACGTGCTCCTCGCCGATTTGTCGATGAGCGCGGCCGCGATGGCCTCCCATTCCGCTTCGAGCGGCCCCGACGCCGCGGCGCGCCGCGCTTGGCGGTACCAATATCCGGCGTTGCCGAGGTCGCCCTCCACCCGGTGCAGATAGGCGTGCACCCAGGCCGCGTCGCGGCTCTCTTCCTTCATGACGATGCCGTGCGCCTTGTCCCAATTGCCCTTGGCCGCCCACCACAGGGCGTTAAGCGGCGGCGCGAGGCCCGCCGGCGGCTTCGCCTGCGATACGGCGCGTTTGAACTCCGCAAGGGTCATGGCTGCCGCTCTCACTTGTTCGGCTCAACAGCACACGGCCTGAATATGGCCCTGTGCGGCGTAGGTCAAAAGCGGCCGGTCGCGGGTCACGAGCGTATAGCCGTACTCGCGTGCCGTCGCCGCGAGGATGCGGTCCGCCGGGTCGCGCGGCGGCTCGCCGGGAAGAAAGGACGAGGAGATCAACAGGTCGGGCGACATGTCGGCAAGCCGCACGTTGGGAACGTCGAGCATCCGCTCGAACCAAAGCTGCGGCTTGATGATCGTGGTCAGGCGTCCGCGCGCCACCAGCAGCCCCACCTCCCAGGCCGTGATTGGGGACACGTACACGAACTGGTCGGCCGCATGCGCCTTGTCGAGAGCCAGTGCCGCGGCACCCGAAATCGGCTGATCTTCGGCAACCCAGATGACCGCGCAGGTGTCGAGGAGCAGCGGCGCATCGACGTCAGGCATTTTGGCCCCACTCGGGATCGGCCGGCTGTGTCAAGTCGGTTCCCGGGGGGATGCGCGTCAGGCCTTTGAGCGCCCCGAACAGCGGATGGCGTCCGGAAGCAAATGGCTCCGCCCCCTTCCCCCGTGCCTCCTCAAAATGCCCCATCGACCCGGGCTCCTGTGCGACCCGGCGAAAAACCAGCTTTCGGGCTTCGATGTCGACCTGCTCGGTGACGAAGCCGGCCTCGCGCCAGACCTTGGTCATCACGTTGTTCCAGGGATTATTGCTCCACCAAGCGCGCTGGTACTGGGAGGGCGGCAGTTTTCCGCCAATGACCCGTTCGATTTGCGCGAACGTCATCGCGACCTCGGACGCGCGCTGCTTGCGCAGATAATCCCCGAGCGGCGCGTATTTGGTCATGTTGACACACCTTGTGTATATTGATTACACACACTAAACCGCAAGCCTTGCCGCCGTCAAGCCCTACCACCACCGCTCTGGCGCAAACCGCCCGGCCGCCCGCTCGATGACCGCCGCCAGAGAGAACAATGTCTCCTCGTCGAACGGTCGGCCGATGAGTTGCAGGCCGAGCGGCAGGCCCTGGCCGTCGAGGCCGGCCGGCACGACGATGCCCGGCAGGCCGGCCATGTTCACCGTCACGGTGAACACGTCGTTTAAGTACATTTCCACCGGGTCGCCGGCGGATTTTTCGCCGACCGCGAACGCCGCCGACGGCGTCGCCGGGGTCAGCATGGCGTCGATGCCGGCCGCGAAACTGTCCTCGAAGTCCTTCTTGATCAAGGTGCGCACCCGCTGCGCCCGCACGTAATAGGCGTCCTGGTAGCCGGCTGAGAGCACGTAGGTGCCGATCATGACGCGCCGCCGCACCTCCTTGCCGAACCCGGCGGCACGGGTGCGCTCGTACATGTCGATCACGTCCTCGCCCGGCGCGCGCAGGCCGTAGCGTACGCCGTCGTAGCGGGCGAGGTTCGAGGACGCCTCCGCCGGATTGACGATGTAGTAGGCGGGCAGCGCGTACTTGGTGTGGGGCAGCGACACTTCGATAGGCTCGGCGCCGGCGTCGGCCAGCCACCGCCGGCCCATCTCCCACAGCGCCTCGATTTCCGCCGGCATGCCCTCGACCCGATATTCCTTCGGGATGCCGATGCGCATGCCCTTGACCGAACGCCCGACCGCCGCCGCGTAGTCGGGGACCGGCCGGTCGGCCGAGGTCGTGTCCTTCGGGTCGTGGCCGGCCATGGACTTGAGCAGCACCGCGGCATCGCCGACCGTGCGCGCGAACGGTCCCGCCTGGTCGAAGGAAGATGCGAACGCCACGATCCCCCAGCGCGAGCACCGCCCGTAGGTCGGCTTGAGGCCGACGACGCCGGTGAATGCCGCCGGCTGCCGGATCGAGCCGCCGGTGTCGGTGCCGGTTGCGCCCGGCGCGAGGAACGCGGCGACCGCCGCCGCCGAGCCGCCGGAGGAGCCGCCCGGCACCAAGTGCGTGTTCGCACCCTTGCGCCGCCACGGCGACACCACCGGGCCGAAGCAGGAGGTCTCGTTCGACGAGCCCATGGCGAACTCGTCGTTGTTGGTCTTGCCGAGCAGCACCGCGCCGTCGCGCCACAGGTTGGCGGTGACGGTCGATTCGTAGGTGGGAACGAACGGCTCGAGGATGCGGCTGCAGGCGGTGGTGCGAACGCCCTGGGTGCAGAACATGTCCTTGACCGCGATCGGGATGCCTTCGAGCGGCCGCGCCTGGCCGGCGGCGATGCGCGCGTCGGCCTCCTCCGCCATGGCGCGCGCGCGCTCGGGGGTCTCCAGCACGTAGGCATTGAGCCCGCGCGCACGCTCCATGGCGGCCAAATGCGCGTCGGCAAGCTCGGCCGCGGTGAACGCCTTGGCCGCGAGCCCCGCGCGCGCCTCGGCGATCGTGAGCGTCGTGAGGTCAGTCATGCGAGCGGACCGCGGTCACTCGACCACTTTGGGGACGACGAAATAGTCGCCCTCCCGTGCCGGCGCGTTCTTGAGGATGGCGTCGGCATCGCCGCCGTCGGTGACGACATCGGCGCGCTTCTTCATGCTCATGGGCGTGACCGAGGTCATCGGCTCGACCCCCGTTACGTCGACCTCGGCGAGCTTCTCGACGAACGCCAGGATGGCGTTGAGTTCGCCGCGCAAGTGCTCGATCTCCTCGTCGTTGACCGCAATGCGCGCGAGATGCGCGATGCCGCGCACGGTCTTGGCATCGACCGACATGGGGGCTCCTGGTGCTGCAGCGTGACCGAACATAAGCCGCCCGGCCGCAGGATCAACCGCGTTGGCCCGCACTCCCCTTAATGCTAGGCCTCGCGCATGCCAGCGCCCATCCTCGGTCTCGTTGAGGCCGCCGCCCGTCTGCCGCCGCGCGGCGCGCTGATCGGGCTCGACCTCGGAACCAAGACCATCGGCGTTGCCACGTCCGATCCCGACCGGCGGCTCGCGACCGGCGTCGAGACCATCGCCCGCACCGCCTTTGCGGCGGACGCCGCGCGCCTCCTCAAGCTCGCCGGCGAACGCCGGGCGGTCGGCTTCGTGCTCGGGCTTCCCATCAACATGGACGGCTCGGAAGGGCCGCGGGCGCAATCGACCCGCGCCTTTGCCCGCAACCTTGCGCGCCGGACCGACCTGCCGATCGCGCTGTGGGACGAGCGCCTGTCGACCGCCGCGGTCGAGCGCGACCTGATCGCCGGCAACGCCAGCCGCGCCAAGCGCGCCGCGGTCATCGACCAGCACGCCGCGGCGTTCATCCTCCAGGGCGCGCTCGATCGGCTGGCGCGGCTGCGATAGAGTCGCCGAAGTGAACCGCGAACTGACGGGCCTGATCCGGATTCTGCCGTGACGGCGACCAAACAGAACGGCGAGACGCTCGCCGTCGAAGTCTGGCGCGGCGCCGCGGCCGGCCGCTTCCAGCAATTTCGCGTGCGGCGCCGGGAGAACCAGACGGTGCTCGACGTGGTCACCGACATCCAGCGCGACCAGGACCCGACGCTCGCCTACCGGTTCGCCTGCCGGGTCGGCATGTGCGGATCCTGCGCCATGGTGGTCAACGGCCGCCCGCGCTGGACCTGCCGCACTCGCGTCGCCGCCGCGCTCGGTGCGTCGCCGGTGCTTCGCCTCGAGCCGCTGCGCAACTTCCCGGTGGTGCGCGACCTCGCCGTCGACATGGGCGACTTCTTCGCCAAGTGGCGCGCCGCCAAGGGGCACTTCGAGCCGGGCGCGCAACCGGCCGCCGATTTCGCGTGCGTGCCGCCGGCAAGCCCGCAACGCCAGGCGGCCGACGCCGGCATCGAATGCATCGGCTGCGGCATCTGCCACGCGGCCTGCGACGTGGTAGCCTGGGACCGCGACTATCTCGGCCCCGCCGCGCTCAACCGGGCGTGGACCCTCGTCAACGACGTGCGCGACCGCGGCAACCTCGCGCGCATGCAGGCGGTCTCCGCCGGCTCCGGTTGTCATCTCTGCCACACCCACATGAACTGCACCCAGTTCTGTCCCAAAGGCCTCGCCCCGACCTACGCCATCGCCGGGCTCAAGCGGGCCATGGTCGCCCGCGCGCTCGGGAGAGCCCGGTGACCGCGCTCCTCTTCCTCGCCCAGCGCCTGAGCGCCGCCGTGCTCGCCGTCGCCGTGACGGTGCATCTTGCGACCATCATTCATGCGGCGCGCGCCGGCATGACGGCGGCGGACGTGCTGGCGCGCACCCGCGGCAACGTCGGCTTCCTGATCGTGTACGCCATCTTCGTCCTCGCGGTCGCGATCCACGCGCCGATCGGGCTGCGCAACGTGCTCCGCGAATGGACCTTTTGGCGCGGCCGCAGCCTCGACCTGGCGCTCGCCGCGTTTGCCCTCGTCTTGCTCGGGCTCGGCCTGCGCGCGGCGCTCGCGGTCTTCCTCCCATGATCCGCGCCTCGCATCGCCAACCGGGATTCCTCGCCGCCCTGCTGCATCGGCTGTCCGGCCTCGTGCTGGCGCTCTTCCTGCCCATCCATTTCCTCGCCTTGGGGCTCGCGCTCAGGGGCGCCGCCCCGCTCGACGCGTTCCTCGCCGTCACCCGCCACCCGGCGGTGAAGTTCGCCGAATGGGCGCTGGTGGTGGCGCTCGCGACCCACATGGCGCTCGGCTTGCGCGTCCTCGCCGTCGAGTTCCTGCCCTGGCGCAACCGCACCGTCGCGACGGTCTCGACCTGCGTCGGCGCGGCCTTCCTGGTCGGGCTTCTTTTCCTCCTCAACGGGGCATAAAATCGTGTGATGCAGATCGACCCCAAGGAAATCGAGGACCTGAGCAAGGCGCTCTACGTGCGCGCGCTCAAGCTTCTGCCGCCCGACATCAAGGCCGGGTTCGACGCCCTGATGCGGCGCGAGACCGACGCGGTCGGCCGCGCCGTGCTCGGCACCATGGTCGAGAACATCGCGGTCGCCGAACGCACCGACAACCTTCTGTGCCAGGACACCGGCCTGCCGATCTATAACGTCACCATCGGCCGCCACGTCGACTTCGACGGCGTCGAGCTGAAGGAGGCGATCCGCCGCGGTTGCGAGCGGGCGACCCGCGAGCACCCGCTGCGCTCCTCGGTGGTGCACCCGATCACCCGCAAGAACGAGCAGACCTCGTGCGGCGTGCGCATCCCGATCATTCACGTCGACTTCGACGCCCGCGAGGAGACCGTCGAAATCGAGATGATCCCCAAGGGCTCGGGCTCGGAGAACGGCTCGTTCCTCGAGATGCTGATCCCGGCCGACGGCGTCGCCGCCATCAAACGCTTCGTCATCGACCGGGTGATCGAATTGGGCGGCCGCGTATGTCCGCCGACCATCGTCGGCGTCGGCATCGGCGGCACCTCGGACTTGTGCATGCACCTTGCCAAGATCGCGGCGACCCGGCCGCTCGGCACCTCGTGCGCCGATCCCGAGGGCGCGGCGATCGAGGCGGAGCTGAGCGAAGCGGTGAACGAACTCGGCATCGGCCCGCAGGGGCTCGGCGGCTTCGCCACCTCGTTCCGCGTGCACGTCGAGGTCGCCGCCACCCACATCACCATGAACCCGGTAGCGGTGAACATCCAATGCCACTCGGCGCGCCGCGCCGGCGCCGTCATCACGCCGGGCGGGATTTCGTTTGTGTGAGTCAAACAGATGCGTAGGGCGCATTAGGCCGGAGGCCGTAATGCGCCGCTTGTCGGCGCAATACGCTGCGCTATTGCGCCCTACCGGAACCGAACGATGCCCCATCACGTGCTCGAAACGCCGGTGACCGAGGCGCAGGCGCGCGCGCTCAAGGTCGGCGACACGGTCACCCTCGAACGCACGCTCTACGGCATCCGCGACGGCACCCTGATCGCCATGTTCGACCGCGGCCGCGAAACCCGCTTCGACCTCGCCGGCCACGCGCTCATCCACACGGCGCCCAACGTGCGCAAGGTCGAGCCATCCAACGAGAACCCGACCGGCTACGCACCCTTGTGCATCGGCACGACCACGTCGCAACGCTTGGAGCGCTTCACCCGGGCGCTGATGGAGCGCTACGGCCCGCGGCTGATCGTCGGCAAGGGCGGCATGGGGCCGGCGACGCTCGCCGCCTTCCGCGACCTCGGCGGCGCCTATCTCGCCGTCGTCGGCGGCGCCGCGGCGCTCGAGACCACCTGGATCGAGGCGATCGAGGACGTCGATCTCGACGACCTGCATCCGGAAAGCCTGTGGCGCTTCCGCGTCAAGGGCTTCGGGCCGCTGATGGTCGCCATGGATTCGAACGGCGGCTCCCTCTACGCGCGGGTGCAGGGCGAAGCGGCGGCGCGGCGCGACGCCATCCTCGCCGGCCTCGGCGCGGCAGACTGATCGTTGGAGCATGATCTTTTCCGAAAACCGGTCCCCACTTTTCGGGATCATGCTCGAATGAACCGCCTCGACACCGACGTGCTCATTCTCGGCGCCGGCGGCGCCGGCCTGTTCGCGGCGCTGCACGCCAAGCAAACGGCGCCCGATCTCGACGTGACCATCGCCGTGAAGGGCCTGCTGGGCAAATGTGGCTGCACCCGCATGGTCCAGGGCGGCTACAACGTCGCGCTCGCCCCGGAGGATTCGATCGAGCGCCACTTCATGGACACGATCGCAGGCGGCGCCTGGCTCAACCACCAGGATCTCGCCTGGCTCCTGGTCGAGCAGGCGCCGGTGCGCATCCGGGAACTCGAAAACGAGATCGGCTGCTTCTTCGACCGCAACCCGGACGGCAGCATCCACCAGAAGGCCTTCGCCGGGCAGACGTTCGACCGCACCGTCCACAAGGGCGACCTCACCGGCATCGAGATCATCAACCGCCTCGCCGAGCAGGTGTGGCGGCGCGAGGTGCGGCGGCTCGAAGACCACCGCGCCCTCGACCTCTTGCAGGCCGTCGATGACGGCGCGCTCGCCGGCGTGCTCATGCTCGACATGCGCACCGGCGAGCCCATTTTGGTGCGCGCCCGCGCGACCTTGCTCGCCACCGGCGGCGGCCCGACCATGTACCGCTACCACACGCCGTCGGGCGACAAGGCGTGCGACGGCATGGCGATGGCGCTGCGCGCCGGGCTGCCGCTGCGCGACATGGAGATGGTGCAGTTCCATCCGACCGGCCTGCTCGCCGGCCCCGACACGCGCATGACCGGCACGGTGCTGGAAGAGGGCCTGCGCGGGTCGGGCGGCTGGCTCACCGACGGCACCGGCGCGCGCTTCATGCACGCCTA
>DASPVJ010000466.1:0-16318 GCA_035622435.1 Xanthobacteraceae bacterium
CGACGGCTTGGTGCACACGGCCCATCTCGACGCGACCGATCCGGCCTCGATCGCCCGGTTGGTCGAAGCCGCGGCGGGCGACGGCGCCGTCGACGTCCTGGTCTACGTGGCGGGCGGCGTGCGCGGGCAAACGGCGCAGCCAATCGAGGGCGTGTCGCCGCACGACTGGCACGCCATCGTCGACGCCAATCTCACCGGCGCTTTCCTGTGCGCGCGCGCGGTCGCGCCCGGGATGAAACGCGCCGGCCGCGGCCGCATCGTCACCATTTCGAGCCGGGCCGGGCTCGTCACCAGCCTGACCGGCATCGCCAGCTACGCCGCCGCCAAGCACGGACAGCTCGGCTTGGTCAAGCAGCTGGCGCAGGAATTGGGGCCGTTCGGCATCACCGTGAACTCGGTCGCGCCCGGATTCATGGCGACGAGCCCGGACTACGAACGGCAATGGGCGAGCTATTCGCCCGAGTTTCGCGCCGCCTTTGCCGACCGCATCGCCATGCGCCGCACGGGCACGCCCGAGGACATAGCCTACGCCGTCATGTTCCTTGCGTCCGACTACGCATCGTGGATCACCGGGCAGGTCCTGCCGGTAACCGGCTCGCCGCTCGCATAACGAGGAGGAAGCCATGAACGACGCCAGCAACCTCGAACCGTGGCAATGGCCGGAAGCGCATTGGCGCGGCCTCGTCAACCACGTGCGCGCCGGCCGCACCTTGCGGCCGCAGGCGTGGAAGGACGGGGCGCGCTGCGCGCTCGCGCTTTCCTTCGACAGCGACCACGAAACCAACGAACTGCGCGAGGGCGGCAAATCGTTCGGCCGCATGAGCTGGGGCCAGTTCGGCAACCGCGTCGGCGTGCCGCGCATCCTGGAGACTCTCGAGCGCCATGCCGTGCCCGCGACCTTCTACGTGCCGGCGGTCGCCGCGCTGCTGCATCCCGACGAGCAGCGCCGGGTGGTGGCGCAGGGCCACGAGATCGGCATCCACAGCTGGATCCACGAACTCAATTCGGTGCTCTCCTACGAGGCGGAGCGCGACCTCATGCTGCGCTCGGCCGACGCGCTGGAGAAGATCACCGCCGTGCGGCCGGTCGGCGCGCGCACCGCATCATGGGATTTCAGCCCGCACACCTTGCGCATCACCAAGGAGATGGGGCTCCTCTACGACTCCTCGCTGATGGCGGACGTCGACTGCTACGAGCTTCTGCTCGACGGCGAGCCGACCGGCGTGGTGGAGCTGCCGGTCGAATGGATCCGCGACGACGCGGTCTATTTCATGATGCACCGGTTCCAGTCGCTGCGCCCGTACACCCCGCCGCAGGCCGTGCTCGATATTTTCCTGCGCGAGTTCGACGCGGCCTATGCCGAGGGCGGCCTGTGCCAGCTCACCATGCACCCGCACATCATCGGCCACCGCTCGCGGGTGTGGATCATCGACGAGGTGATCCGCCACGCCAAGGCGCGCGGCAACGTGTGGTTCGCCACCCACCGCGACGTGGCCGAATGGGCGAAGGCGCACGCGGCGTAGCGCTCCGGGCTAAAGCGTGATGGCTTTTCTTCGAATCGCCATCCCGCTTTAGCTTATTGTTGGAGCATGATGTTTTCCGAAAACCGGTACCCACTTTTCGGCATCATGCTCTAAAACCAAAGGGCGGCCTGCGCCGCCCTTCTATCCTCTGCCGATCGGCGTCGCCGTCAGGCCGCCGCCGGCGCTTCCACCTTCTCCTGCTGCGGCCCGGAATCGAGGCCGCGCGCGGCGACGTCGCGGTCGACGAACTCGATCACCGCGCGCGGCGCATTGTCGCCGTAGCGGAAGCCCGCACGCATGACCCGGGTATAGCCGCCGTTGCGGTCCTTGTAGCGGGGGCCGATGACTTCGAACAGCTTCCTCACCATGGCGACGTCGCGCACCTGGGCGATCGCCTGGCGCCGAGCATGCAGGTCGCCGCGCTTGCCCAGGGTGACGAGCTTCTCGATGATCGGCCGCAGGTCCTTGGCCTTGGGCAAGGTCGTGACGATCTGCTCGTGCTTGATCAGCGCGGCGGTCATGTTGGCCCACAGCGAGCGGCGATGCTCCGCCGTGCGGTTGAGCTTGCGATGGGCTTTGCGGTGACGCATTGTTTTTCAGATGTCGGATGTCAGATGTCGGATGTCAGGGGATTCCGCCGCCTGCTATCTGACATCCGGCATCTGACATCCGACCTCCGTTAATAATGATCCTCGAAGCGCTTGGCCAGTTCGTCGATGTTCTCCGGCGGCCAGCCCGGCACTTCCATGCCGAGATGCAGCCCCATCTGGGCCAGCACTTCCTTGATCTCGTTGAGCGACTTGCGCCCGAAGTTCGGCGTGCGCAGCATTTCCGCCTCGGTCTTCTGCACCAGGTCGCCGATGTAGACGATGTTGTCGTTCTTCAGGCAGTTGGCCGAGCGCACCGAGAGTTCCAATTCGTCCACCTTCTTGAGGAACGCCGGATTGAAGGCGAGGTCCGGGATCGACTCGGCGGCGATCTCCTTGCGCGGCTCCTCGAAGTTGACGAACACGTTGAGCTGGTCCTGCAGGATGCGCGCCGCATAGGCGAGCGCGTCCTCGGGGCTGACCGAGCCGTTGGTCTCGATCGACAAAGTGAGCTTGTCGTAGTCGAGGATCTGGCCCTCGCGGGTGTTCTCGACCTTGTAGGAGACCTTGCGCACCGGCGAATAGAGGCTGTCGACCGGGATCAAGCCGATCGGCGCGTCCTCAGGGCGATTGCGCTCCGCCGGCACATAACCCTTACCGGTATTGACGGTGAATTCCATACGGATTTCGGCGCCCTCGTCGAGCGTGCACAGCACCAGATCCGGATTAAGCACCACGATGTCGCCGACGGTCTGAATATCGTTGGCGGTGACGGTGCCGGGTCCCTGCTTCTTCACCACCATGCGCTTGGGCCCATCGCCCTGCATCTTGATGGCGATGTCCTTGATGTTGAGCACGATGTCGGTCACGTCCTCGCGCACGCCGGCGATCGAGGAGAATTCGTGCAGCACGCCGTCGATGTGCACCGACTGCACCGCCGCGCCCTGCAGCGAGGACAACAGAATCCGCCGCAGCGCGTTGCCGAGGGTAAGCCCGAAGCCGCGCTCGAGCGGCTCGGCCACCACGGTGGCGCTGCGCTTCGGATCGCCTCCAAGCGCCACTTGCAGCTTGTCCGGCCTGATCAGTTCCTGCCAGTTCTTCTGGATCACGTTCTCACCCATCGCGTGCAGCGGCCTCCTTCGGGCCACGAGCCCCACTCCGCCCGGTGGGGAAAGTTCGGCGGCGGCGGACGGCGCTGCGTCCGCCGGATGGAATCAGACGCGCCGGCGCTTGCGCGGCCGGCAGCCGTTGTGCGGAATCGGCGTCACGTCGCGGATCGACGTGATGGTGAAGCCGGCCGCCTGCAATGCGCGCAGCGCCGACTCGCGGCCCGACCCCGGCCCCGCCACCTCGACCTCCAGCGTGCGCATGCCGTGCTCCATCGCCTTCTGCGCCGCGTCCTCGGCCGCCACTTGGGCGGCGAACGGGGTCGACTTGCGCGAGCCTTTGAAGCCCTTGGTGCCGGCCGACGACCAGGCAATGGTGTTGCCCTGGGCGTCCGTTATGGTGATCATGGTGTTGTTGAACGAGGCGGCGACGTGCGCGACGCCCGAGGCGATGTTCTTGCGCTCCCGCTTGCGGACGCGGGTGGCTTCCTTGCCCATGCTCGACCCTTTCGCGGCTCCGGCCCCACGGCGGAAGCCAAGCCCTCAATTCCTCTGGCCCCGCTGGCGGCCGACGCCGATCACTTCTTCTTGCCGGCGATCGGCTTGGCCGGCCCCTTGCGGGTACGGGCGTTGGTGTGAGTGCGCTGGCCGCGCACCGGAAGGCCGCGACGATGTCGCAAGCCGCGATAGCAGCCGAGGTCCATCAGCCGCTTGATATTCATGGCAACTTCACGCCGCAGGTCGCCTTCCACGATATAGTCACGATCGATCATTTCGCGAATCTGCAGCACTTCCTGGTCGGTCAGCTGGGATACCCGGCGGGGAGCGGGAATCCCGACCTTCTCCACGATCGCCCGGGCCCGGTGCGGCCCGATTCCATGGATATATTGCAGTGCAACAACGACCCGCTTATTGGTCGGGATGTTGACGCCGGCGATACGTGCCACGGCTTTGCTCCTGTTACCGGCCGAATTTCGACCGAAAAACCGCAGGTTTCTGTCCCGACCGCCCGTCGGCGATCGAAAATCGTTGCTGCCCGCCTTGATGGGACATAACGCCGAAACGACGCCGCCCCTCCTTTTAAGGGCCCGGCATCGCCTGCAAGCTCTATGCAAACGGATGCCGGGTATTACTGGATTCCGCGTCCCCTCGTCAACCTCCGCGGGCCGCGATTTCCCGGGTCAGCGCCCGGTCGATGGCCTCAGCGACGACGCCGATCGGGGCCATCCCGTCGACCGACTTCAGCGCCCCCTTCCTCCCGTAATAGTCGATAAGGGGCGCCGTTTGCGCGCGGTAAACGGCAAGCCGCGTCTTGAGGGCCTCCGGGTTGTCGTCGGCCCGCACCGGCTCGCCTCGCGCCGTCATCTCGGCGATCCGGGTTTCCAGGCGCTTCACCAGGGTCCCCTCGTCCATTTTGATCTCGACCACCCCGTCGAGCTCGAGGCCCTTTTCCTCCAGCAGGCGCTCCAGCGCCTCGGCCTGGGGGACGGTGCGCGGAAAGCCGTCGAGCACGAACCCCGGCTTCGCGTCGGGCTGGTCGATCCGGTCGGACACGATCGCGATCACCACGTCGTCGGGCACCAGATCGCCGCGCGCCATGATCGCCTCGGCCGTGCGCCCGACCGGCGTTCCGGCCTTCGCCGCGGCGCGCAGCATCTCGCCGGTCGACAACTGGACGATGCCGTGCCGGTCGACGAGGCGCTTTGCCTGGGTTCCTTTGCCGGCCCCCGGCGGGCCGAGCAAAATCAGTCTCATCGCCGGCGACCCCGCAACCTCGCCCGCTTGATCAGGCCTTCGTACTGGTGGGCCAAGAGGTAGCCCTGGATCTGCGCCACCGTGTCCATGGTCACGCTCACCACGATCAGGAGCGACGTGCCGCCGAAGTAGAACGGCACCCCCAGGTAGTTGATGAGCAACTCGGGCAACAGGCACACGATGGCCAGATAGGCGGCGCCCACCACGGTGATGCGGGAGAGGACGTAGTCGATGTACTCGGCGGTACGTTCGCCCGGCCGGATGCCGGGGATGAAGCCGCCGTGCTTCTTGAGGTTGTCGGCGGTATCGGTCGGGTTGAACACGATCGCCGTGTAGAAGAACGCAAAGAAGATGATCAGCCCGATATAGAGGAGCATGAACGCCGGCGTGCCGTGGCCGATGTGGGTCGTGATCCACAGCAGGATTTCCGAATGGCTGCCGGAACCCCCGACGGTGTTGAGATTGGCGACGGTCGTCGGCAGCAGCAACAGCGAGGAGGCGAAGATCGGCGGGATCACGCCCGAGGTGTTGAGCTTGAGCGGAAGGTGCGAGGACTGGCCCTCGAACATCTGATTGCCGACCTGGCGCTTGGGATACTGGATCAACAGCCGGCGCTGGGCGCGCTCCATGAACACGATGAAGGCGATCACCGCGACGGCCATGACGACGACCACGAGGATCACCGGGGTCGACAGCGCGCCCTGCCGGCCGAGTTCCAGCATGCCGGCGAGCGCCGAGGGCACCTGCGCCACGATCCCGGACAGGATGATGAGCGAAATGCCGTTGCCGATGCCGCGCGAGGTCACCTGCTCGCCGAGCCACATCAGGAACATGGTCCCGCCCGTCAGCGTGATCACGGTCGAGATGCGGAAAAACCAGCCCGGATCGGAGACGACGCTGCCGGTGCCTTCGAGCCCGATCGAAATGCCGTAGGCCTGAAACGCGGCCAGCACCACGGTGAGGTAGCGCGTGTACTGGTTGATGGTCTTGCGGCCCTGTTCGCCTTCCTTCTTCAGCGCCTCGAGCGTCGAGGACACCGTCGTCATCAGCTGGATGATGATGGAGGCGGAAATATACGGCATGATGTTGAGTGCGAAGATCGCCATCCGGTGGATGCCGCCGCCGGAGAACATGTTGAACATGCCGAGGATGCCGCCGGCCTGGGTCTGGAAAATCTGCTCCCACGCGGCCGGATCGATGCCGGGCAACGGAATGTAGGTCCCGAGCCGGTAGACCAGGAGCGCGCCCAGGGTGAAGTAGATGCGCTTCTTCAGCTCCTCGGCCTTGGCCAGCGCCGAGAAGTTGAGATTGGCCGCCAATTGTTCCGCTGCCGAGACCATGCGCTAACGGCTCCCTCTCCGCGCTTCCCGCGTCGATCCCCCATATAGGGATCAGGCCGCGGCTTCGCCCGACTCCGCCGGCTCGAGGACGGTCACCGACCCGCCCGCCTTTTCCACCGCCGCCACGGCGGACTTCGACGCGCCGGCGACCGTGAAGGCGGCCTTCGCCTTGATTTCGCCCGCGCCCAGCAGCCGGACGCCGTTGCGGGCGCGGCGCAGGACGCCGGCCTTGACCAGCGCCGCGACGTCGATCGGGGCGGCCGGATCGAGCTTGCCGGCGTCGATCGCCTGCTGCACCCGACCGAGGTTCACCTCGTTGAAGGCTTTACGGAAAATGTTGTTGAAGCCGCGCTTGGGCAGGCGCCGGTGCAACGGCATTTGCCCGCCCTCGAACCCCTTGATGGCAACGCCGGTGCGCGCGGTCTGGCCCTTGCCGCCGCGCCCGGCGGTCTTGCCCTTGCCGGAGCCGATGCCGCGGCCGACGCGCCGCCGCGGCTTGCGCGCGCCCGGGCGATCGCTGAGGTCGGTGAGCTTCATGATTTTTCTCCCTGCGGCTCGATCACCTCGACCAAGTGCCGCACCCGGGCAATCATGCCGCGCAACGCCGGCGTATCCGGCACCTCGGCGACGCGGCCGATGCGGTTGAGCCCGAGGCCGATCAGGTTCTGCCGCTGGTCGAACCGGCGGCGCAAAGGGCTGCCGGTCTGGCGGACCTTGATGGTTGCGCGCTTGGCCATGGCTTGTCCGCCTTATTCCGCCACCGCCTCGTCGCCGCCGTCGCGGCGGCGCGCCTGCAGGGTGGAGACCTTGAGATTGCGGCGCGCGGCGACCGCGCGCGGGCTGTCCTGATGGCCGAGCGCGTCGAAGGTGGCGCGCACCATGTTGTAGGGATTGGACGAGCCGATCGATTTTGCCACCACGTCCTGCATGCCGAGCGTTTCGAACACCGCGCGCATCGGTCCGCCGGCGATGATGCCGGTGCCGGGGGGCGCCGCGCGCAGGAACACGCGCCCGGCGCCGTGGCGGCCGAGCACGTCGTGGTGGAGGGTGCGGCCCTCGCGCAGCGGCACCCGCACGAGGCTGCGCTTGGCCGCGTCGGTCGCCTTGCGGATCGCCTCCGGCACCTCGCGCGCCTTGCCGTGGCCGAACCCGACCCGGCCCTTCTGGTCGCCGACGACGACGAGGGCGGCAAAGCCGAACCGCCGGCCGCCCTTGACCACCTTGGCTACCCGGTTGATGTGCACGAGCTTGTCGACGAACTCGCTGTCGCGCTCTTCCCGCTCGCGCTCGCGCGACTGGCGTCGTTCTGATCGTCGTTCCAATGCCATCGTATGGTTCCGCTCTCTTGCGTTCGTTCCTTAGAAGTTCAGCCCGCCCTCGCGCGCCGCGTCGGCCAATGCCTTGACTCGGCCGTGGAACAGGTAGCGGCCGCGGTCGAACACCACGTCCTTGACGCCCTGGGCTCGCGCCCGTTCGGCGAGGAGCTTGCCGACCGCCTTGGCGGCGGTGACGTCGGCCCCGGTCTTGAGGCTCTCGCGCAGCGATTTCTCCAGCGAGGACGCCGCCGCAAGCGTCGCGCCTTTGCGGTCGTCGATCACCTGGGCGTAGATATGCCTGCTGGAGCGATGGACCGAGAGCCGCGCCCGGTCGCCCGCCGCGGCCTTGACGGCGCGGCGCACGCGCGCCTGGCGCCGATCGACCGCCCTAGTGCGTCTGGCCATCGTCCGCTCCCGTCACTTCTTCTTGCCTTCCTTGCGGAAGATGTATTCGCCGGCGTATTTGACGCCCTTGCCCTTGTAGGGCTCGGGCGGGCGAAAGCCGCGGATTTCCGCCGCCACCTGGCCGACCTTCTGCTTGTCGATCCCGCTCACCACGATCTCGGTCGGCTTCGGGGTCGCGATCGCGATCCCGTCGGGGATCGGAAACTGGACTTCGTGGCTGTAGCCGAGCGAGAGCTGCAGGTTCTTGCCTTGCACCGCCGCGCGGTAGCCGACGCCGGTGATCTCGAGGCGGCGCTCGAACCCCTTGGTGACGCCGGCCATCACGTTCGACACCAGCGAGCGGGCGAGCCCCCACATGGCGCGCGCCCGCCGCGTGTCCGCGCGCGGGTCGATCTTGATGGCGCCGCCTTCGAGCCGCGCCGCCACGTCGTCGTGCAGCACCAGTTCGAGCGTCCCCTTGGGACCCTTGACCTTGACGACCTGGCCCTCGACCCCCGCCGTGACGCCGGTCGGGAGCGCGACCGCCTTCCTGCCGATGCGAGACATCCGTTCGCTCCGCCGCCCTAGAACACCGTGCACAGGACTTCGCCGCCGACGTTGGCCTCGCGCGCGTCGTGGTCGGCCATGACGCCCTTCGGGGTCGACACGATGGCGATCCCGAGGCCGTTGTTGATGCGCGGCAGCGCGGTAACCGACGCGTACACCCGCCGGCCCGGCCTCGACACCCGCGAAATGTCGCGGATCACCGGGGCGCCGTCGAAATATTTGAGCTCGATCTCGAACTCGGTGCGGCCGTTCCCGTGCTCGGTCGTGGAGTAGCCGCGGATGTAGCCCTCGTTCTTGAGCACGTCGAGCACGCTCGCGCGCAGCCGCGAGCCGGGGGTCGAAACCTTCGACTTGCTGCGCATCTGCGCGTTGCGAATGCGGGTGAACAGATCGCCGAGCGGATCGTTCAGAGCCATGCGTCGTCCTCCTTACCAGCTCGACTTGACCAGGCCCGGAATCAGGCCCTGGGAGCCGAGGTCGCGCAGCGCGATGCGGCTCATCTTGAGCTTGCGGTAGTAGCCGCGCGGACGTCCCGTCACCTCGCAGCGATTGCGCACGCGCGTCTTCGAGGAATTGCGCGGCAGCTGCGCGAGCTTGAGCGTCGCGGCGAAGCGCTCCTCCATCGGCAGCGACTTGTTCCGCGCGATCGCCCTGAGCCGCGCCCGCCGGCCCGAATATTTCTTGGCCATCTTGCGGCGCCGGTTGTTCTTCTCGACCGAACTCTTCTTCGCCATCTGAGTCTCCTGGGTGTCCGCGTTTGCGGAGCCGTACCCCTTATTGCCGGAACGGGAAGTTGAACGCCGTGAGCAGGGCGCGCGCTTCCTCGTCGTTGTCGGCCGTGGTGCACACGACGACGTCCATGCCCCAAACCTCCGCGGCCTTGTCGTAATCGATCTCGGGAAAGATGATGTGTTCCTTGATGCCGATGGTGTAGTTGCCGCGGCCGTCGAAACTCTTCGGGTTGAGGCCGCGGAAATCGCGCACCCGCGGCAGCGCGATGTTCACCAGCCGGTCGACGAAGTCGTACATGCGCGCCTTGCGCAGCGTCACCTTGCAGCCGATCGGCTGGTTCTCGCGCAGCTTGTAGGTGGCGATCGCCTTGCGCGAGATGGTGATCACCGCCTTCTGCCCGGCGATCAGCGTGAGGTCGGCGGCGGCGGCTTCCACTTTCTTGCGGTCGCTGACGCCCTCGCCGATGCCCATATTGAGCACGACCTTGTCGAGGGCGGGCACCTGCATGGGGTTCTTATAGCCGAACTGCTCGGTCAACCGTCCGCGCACGACTTCGTTGAAGAAGGCGCGCAGCCGCGGGGTATATTGGGTCTCAGCCATCGATCTCGGCTCCCGAACGCCTGGCCACCCGCACCTTCTTGCCGTCCGCCATCAGCTTGAAGCCGACGCGGGTCGGCTTGCCGTCCTTGGGGTCGGCGATCGCCAGGTTGGACAGGTGGATCGGCGCCTCCTTGGAGATGATGCCGCCGTCCTGGCTCGCGGTCTGGCGCTGGTGCCGCTTGACCATGTGGATGCCGCGCACCAGCGCGCGGCCCTCGGCCGGCATCACCTGCACGACTTCGCCGCTGCGGCCGCGGTCGCGGCCGGAGAGCACGATCACCTTGTCGCCCTTGCGGATCTTGGCGGCCATCACAGCACCTCCGGGGCGAGCGAGATGATCTTCATGTGGTTCTTGGCGCGCAGCTCGCGCGGCACCGGGCCGAAGATACGGGTGCCGACCGGCTCCATCTGCGGGGTGATCAGCACCGCGGCGTTGCGGTCGAAGCGGATGATCGAGCCGTCCGGGCGCCGGATGTCCTTGGCCACCCGCACGACCACCGCCTTCATCACTTCCCCCTTCTTGACCCGTCCGCGCGGCGCCGCCTCCTTGATCGACACGACGATGACGTCGCCAACCGTCGCGTACTTGCGTTTGGAGCCGCCCAGCACCTTGATGCACATGACGCGGCGCGCGCCGGAATTGTCCGCCACGTCGAGATTGGTCTGCATCTGGATCATGATGCGCCTCGTCCTTCATTGCTGGGCGCGCGGCGCCTCACTGCTTCGCCCGCTTCTCGCCCCGGGTCACGGCCCAGCGCTTGAGCTTGGAAATCGGGCGGTGTTCCTCGATCCACACGATGTCGCCGACCGAATACTCGTTCTGCTCGTCGTGCGCGTGATAATGCTTGCTCCGCCGGACGGTCTTCTTGAGCATCGGGTGCGTGAAGCGGCGCTCGACGCGGACGACCACCGTCTTGTTCTGCTTGTCGCTCACCACGACGCCCTGGAGCATCCGCTTCGGCATCTTTGTCTCCTCACTTGCCCTTCTGCGCGCCGCGCTTCTGCCGGGTTATCGTCTCGATGCGCGCGATGTCGCGCCGCACCTGGCGCACCCGCGCCGTGTTCTCGAGCTGACCGGTCGCCCGCTGGAAGCGCAGGTTGAAGCGCTCCTTCTTGAGTTTCATCAGCTCGTCGCCGAGCTGATCGAGGGTCATGACCCTGATGTCCTGCGCCTTCATCGCTTGCGCTCCCTAGTCGGCGATGCGCTCGATGAAGCGCGTCTTGATCGGCAGCTTGGCGGCGGCCAGCTCCAACGCCTCGCGCGCGACTTCGACCGGCACGCCGTCGATCTCGAACATGACGCGGCCCGGCTTGATGCGGCACACCCACAGCTCCGGCGTGCCCTTGCCCTTGCCCATGCGCACTTCGATCGGCTTCTTCGACACCGGCACGTCGGGAAAGACGCGGATCCACACCCGTCCGGAGCGCTTCATGTGCCGCGTCATCGCCCGCCGCGCCGCCTCGATCTGGCGCGCGGTGACCCGCTCGGGCTCCATCGCCTTGAGGCCGTACTGGCCGAAGTGGAGCTCGTTCGCGGACGTCGCCACGCCGTGGATGCGCCCCTTGTGGGCCTTGCGAAACTTGCTTCGGATCGGTTGCAGCATGGCGGCGCCCGCTCCCTCGCCTTACGCCGTGTCGCGGCGCGGGCGACCGGCCTCGCTCTCGGCGAGGCGCTTGTCCTGCGCCATCGGATCGTGCTCGAGGATTTCGCCCTTGAAGATCCACACCTTGACGCCGCAGGTGCCGTAGGTGGTGAACGCGGTCGCGACCCCGTAATCGACGTCGGCGCGCAGCGTGTGCAGCGGCACCCGCCCCTCGCGGTACCATTCCATGCGGGCGATCTCCGCGCCGCCGAGCCGGCCGGAGCAGTTGATGCGGATGCCTTCGGCGCCCAGCCGCATGGCCGACTGCACCGCCCGCTTCATGGCGCGGCGGAAGGCGACGCGGCGCTCGAGCTGCTGGGCGATCGATTCCGCCACCAGCGTCGCGTCGAGCTCGGGCTTGCGGATCTCCACGATGTTGATGACGACGTCGGAATCGGTCAGTTCGACGACCTTGCGGCGCAGCTTCTCGATGTCGGCGCCCTTCTTGCCGATCACCACGCCGGGCCGCGCCGAATGAATCGTCACCCGCGCCTTCTTGTGCGGGCGCTCGATCACGATTTTCGACACCGCCGCTTGCTTGAGGCTTTCCATCAGCTCTTCGCGGATTTCCATGTCCTCGTGCAGCAGCATGCCGTAGTCGTTCTTGCCGGCGTACCAGCGCGAGTCCCACGTCCGGTTGATGCCGAGCCGCAGCCCGATCGGATTGACTTTCTGACCCATACCCGTCTCCGCTTAGGCGCTCGCCTCGACCTGACGCACCACGATCGTCAGGTTGGCGAACGGCTTGAGAATCCGCCCGGACCGGCCGCGGCCGCGCGCCGCGAACCGCTTGAGCACCAGGGCCTTGCCCACGTGCGCCTCGGCGACGACGAGGTCGTCGACGTCGAGGTCGTGATTGTTCTCGGCGTTGGCGATCGCCGATTCCAGGCACTTGCGCACGTCCTTGGCGACGCGCTTGCGCGAGAACTCGAGATCGGCGAGCGCGGTCGCGACCTTCTTGCCGCGGATGAGCGTCGCCAGCAGATTGAGCTTCTGCGGCGATACCCGCAGCATGCGGGCGATCGCCTTGGCCTCGTTGTCGGCGAGGCTCCGCTCGTGCGCGCGCTTGCCCATGGCCGCACCCTCACGCCGTCGTGGTCGGCGCCGGCGGCGGCGCGCCCGGCGCCGGGCCCGGCCCGGTCGTCGTGCGCTTGGCCTTGCGGTCGGACGAATGTCCGTAGAACGCCCGCGTCGGCGCGAACTCGCCGAACTTGTGGCCGACCATTTCCTCGGTCACCAGCACCGGAATGTGCTTCTGCCCGTTGTAGACGCCGAAGGTGAGGCCGACGAACTGCGGCAGGATGGTCGAGCGCCGGCTCCAGATCTTGATCATCTCGTGACGGCCCGACGAGCGCGCCGTCTCCGCCTTCTTGAGCAGAAAGCCGTCGACGAAGGGACCCTTCCACACCGAACGCGCCATGGCTCGTCCTTTCCTTACGTCTTCTTCCGCGCGTGGCGGCTCGACACGATGAACTTGGTGGTCGATTTGTTGCGCCGGGTCTTCTTGCCCTTGGTCGGGAAGCCCCACGGGGTGACCGGGTGCCGGCCGCCGGAGGTGCGGCCTTCCCCGCCGCCGTGCGGGTGATCGATCGGGTTCATGGAGACGCCGCGGTTGTGCGGGCGATGGCCGAGCCAGCGGGTGCGGCCGGCCTTGCCGATCGAAACGTTCATGTGGTCGGGGTTGGACACGGCGCCGACCGTCGCCATGCAGCGCCCGTGCACCAGCCGCTGCTCGCCGGAATTGAGCCGCAGGATGACGTAATCCTGGTCGCGCCCGACGATCTGCGCGTAGGTGCCGGCGGAACGCGCGAGCTGGCCGCCCTTGCCGACCTTGAACTCGACGTTGTGGACGATGGTGCCGATCGGCATGTTGCCGGCCGGCATGGCGTTGCCGGGCTTGACGTCCACGTGCTCGCCCGCCACCACCGCGTCGCCCTGCGCCAGGCGCTGCGGCGCCAGGATGTAGGCGATCTCGCCGTCGTCGTACTTCAACAGCGCGACGAAGCCGGTGCGATTGGGGTCGTACTCGATGCGCTCGACCCGCGCCGCGACGTCGAACTTGCGCCGCTTGAAGTCGATCCGGCGAAGGGCCTGCTTGTGGCCGCCGCCGCGGAAGCGCACGGTGGTGCGGCCGTTGTTGTTGCGCCCGCCGGTGGAATGCTTGCCCTCGGTGAGCGTCTTGACCGGCTTGCCCTTGTGCAGCCCGGAGCGATCGACCAGCACCAGCTGGCGCTGGCTCGGGGTGACCGGCTTGTAGGTCTTGAGCGCCATTGTCAAAGTCCTGTGGTCACGTCGATCCGGTCGCCTTCGGCCAAGGTGACGATCGCCTTTTTGACATCCGACTGATAACCGGCGAAGCCGCGCGCGCGTTTGAACTTGCCCTTGCGCACCAGCGTATTGACCGCCGTGACCTTCACGTCGAACAGCTTCTCCACCGCCTCCTTGATCTGCGGCTTGGTGGCGTTGCGCGCGACCTTGAAGATCACCTGGTTGCGCTCGGAGGCGAGCGTCGCCTTTTCGGTGATCACCGGCGCGATGATGACGTCGTAATGGCGCGGGTCGACGGGACTCATTTGAAGCGCGCCTCCAGCGCATCGAGCGCGGCCCTGGTCAGCACCAGCTTGGTGCGCCGCAGGATGTCGTAGACGTTGATGCCCTGGATCGGCAGCACGTCGATGTCGGGGATGTTGCGGGCCGCAAGGCGGAAGTTCGCGTCGATCTCGGCGCCGTCGATGATCAGGGCATTGACGATGTCGAGCTTGCCCAATCGCTCGCTCAGCGTCCTGGTCTTGGCGTCCGTGACCGCCGCCCTGTCGAGGACGAGGATGCCGCCATCCTTGGCCTTGGCCGAGAGCGCGTGCTTGAGCGCAAGCGCGCGCACCTTCTTGGGCAGCCCGATGGCGTGGCTGCGCGGGGTCGGGCCGAAGGCGCGGCCGCCCTTGCGGAAAATGTTGACGCGGGCGGAGCCGTGACGGGCGTTGCCGGTGCCCTTCTGCCGGTACATTTTCTTGCCGGTGAGGTTGATGTCGGCGCGGTTCTTGACCGCGTGCGTGCCGGCGCGGCGTTTGGCGAGCTGCCAGGTGACGCAGCGCTGCAGGATGTCGGGGCGCGGATCGAGGCCGAAAATCGCGTCCGGCACCGTCACCGAGCCGGCCGCTTCGCCTTCGAGCGTGGTGACCTTGAGTTCCATGTCACGCGCTTTCCTGCCCGGCCGGCGCCGCCGGAGCCTCTGCCGGCGCCGCCGGAGCCTCGGCGGGCGCTGCGTCCGGCGCCAGCCGGAACGCGCCCGGCTGCGGCGCTTCCTTGGGCAGCGCCTTCTTGACCGCGTCGCGCACGGTGATCCAGCCGCCCTTGGCGCCGGGCACCGCGCCTTCGACCAGGATGAGCCCGCGCGCCGCATCGGTCTGCACCACCTTGAGATTGAGCGTGGTCACCCGCTCGACGCCGAGATGGCCGGCCATCTTCTTGTCCTTGAACGTCTTGCCCGGGTCCTGCCGGCCGCCGGTCGAGCCGTGCGAGCGGTGCGAAATCGACACGCCGTGCGAGGCGCGCAAGCCCCCGAAGTTCCACCGCTTCATCGGGCCGGCGAAACCCTTGCCGATCGACGTGCCGGTCACGTCGACGAACTGGCCGACCACGAAGTGGTCGGCGGTGATCTCGGCGCCCACCGGGATCAGGCCGTCTTCGCTGACGCGGAACTCGGCCACCTTGCGCTTGGGCTCGACCTTGGCGACCGCGAAGTGGCCGCGCTCGGCCTTGACCACGTTCTTGACCTTGCGGCTGCCCGCGCCGAGCTGCAGCGCGACGTAGCCGTTCTTGTCCTTGCTGCGGTGGGCGACGACCTGGCACTGGCCGAGGCGCAGCACGGTCACCGGTACGTGCTCGCCGGCCTCGGTGAAGACCCGCGTCATTCCCACCTTCTGTGCGATCACGCCGGAGCGCATGTCCCGGTCCTCGTCCAAAGCGAACCGCGTCTAGAGCTTGATCTCGACGTCGACGCCGGCGGCGAGGTCGAGCTTCATCAGGGCGTCGACCGTCTGCGGCGTCGGGTCGACGATGTCGAGCAGGCGCTTGTGCGTGCGCATCTCGAACTGCTCGCGGCTCTTCTTATCGATGTGCGGCGAGCGGTTCACAGTGAATTTCTCGATCTTGGTCGGCAGGGGAATCGGCCCGCGAACCTGGGCGCCGGTGCGCTTGGCCGTGTTGACGATCTCGCGCGTCGACGCATCGAGGATGCGGTGATCGAACGCCTTGAGCCGGATGCGGATATTCTGGCCGTTCATGGTTGTGTCGATGCCCGACGACAGCGGCGGCTAAGCACCCGCCCTCACGCTTGTTTGTCGTCGCCGGCCTCTCTCCTCTGTGTTTGACCTTATTCGATGATTTGCGCCACGACGCCGGCACCCACCGTGCGGCCGCCCTCGCGGATGGCGAAGCGAAGCTTCTCCTCCATGGCGATCGGCACGATCAGCTCCACCGTCATCGTCACATTGTCGCCCGGCATCACCATCTCGATGCCCTCGGGCAGGTGCACCACCCCGGTCACGTCGGTGGTCCGGAAATAGAACTGCGGACGGTAATTCGTGAAAAACGGCGTGTGCCGGCCCCCCTCTTCCTTCGTCAGAATATAGGCCTCCGCCTTGAACTTGGTGTGCGGCTTGACCGTCCCGGGCTTGCACAGCACCTGACCGCGCTCCACCTCCTCGCGCTTGGTCCCGCGCAACAGGCAGCCCACATTGTCCCCGGCCTCGCCCTGATCGAGCAG
>DASPVJ010000467.1:0-5156 GCA_035622435.1 Xanthobacteraceae bacterium
GCGCGCCGAAGGCGCGCGTCTCGAAGGATGGAAGCAAGCTCGGAGTCTGTGGCCATCCTTCGAGACGCTCGGCGCTTTGCGCCGAGCTCCTCAGGATGACGTTGTCGTTTGCGGCAACACCAGTATTTGGCCCGCCTAATACTCCAACCGCCCGTACAGCTCCGCGAACGGCACCATCACGTGGGCGCGGTAGGCCGCGCGTTCGGCGAGCGTGCGGTACCAGCGTTCGACGTTGGGGACCAGCGGCCGGGCGATGTCGAGGCCGAAGTAGCGGTAGAGGTGGGTGCCGGCCGGAATGTCGGCGAGCGAGAGGCGCTCGCCGAGGAGAAATGGGCGGTCGGCGAGGATCGCGTCGAGCAATTGAAAGTGCGCGGCGCAACGGCGAATTTTTTCATCCACTGCGGCCATGTTTCGTTGCGCCGCGGGCGTGCGGTAGAAGCCCCAGAACACGCCGACCAGGAAATCCGGTTGGAGGGTCGTTTGCGCCCAGTCCATCCAGCGCTCCCACTGCGAGCGCGCGGCGGCGTCCTCGCTCCAGAACGCGCCTTGGCCGTAGCGCGCCGCGAGGTAGCGCAGGATCGCGTGGGATTCCCACACGGTGGTGGCGCCGTCGACGACGACGGGCACGCGGCCGTGCGGATTGATGGCGCGGAACTCCGGCGTATCGAGCCCGCCGAACGATCCGCCCAGTTCGATATGGCGATGGGCGACGCATAGTTCGCCCACGAGCCACATCACCTTTTGCACGTTGAACGAACTTTTGCGGCCGAAGATCGTGAGCATGGGGGATCGCAACAAACTCCACGGACCCCGGGTCTGCAGCGCACCACTTCGCTTCGCTTCGTGCTGCGCTGCGTCCTGGGAACGTTGCTAGGTTTTCCGGCACAGAATCTCGATCGGGATCACCCGTGTCTCGGCCAAAGCCCGCGCGCCGTTCGTCGTCATGGCGCGGGCAAGCTCGCCGTGGATCAGCCGGATCGAACGCACCGGCGGCTTCTCGCCGCGCTCGACCATCGCGCGGGCGCGGGCGTTGAACGCCAGCGCTTCCTGGGTGGTCTCGCGCATGGTCTCGAGGGCGAAGCCGGTTTCCGCCAGCGCTTGCCGGGTCGCGACCGGCGTCGCCAGGAAGCTCGTCGCCGCGCTCGCCGCCCACGGCGTCGGATAGTCGGGCGCGCCGCCCGGCCCTTGGGCGATTTCCGAGAGCGCGAGCCACGCGCCCGGCCGCAGCACCCGGCGGATCTCGCGGTAGAAGGCGCGCTTGTCGGCGATGTTCATGGATACGTTCATGGAGTAGGCGCCGTCGAACGCCGCGTCGGGAAACGGCAGCGCCGTGGCGTCGCCCTGCTGGAAGGAAACCCTGCCGTCGAGCCCGACCGCCCGGGTGAGCGCCTGCGCCACGTCGCAAAATTCCTGGGTCAAATCGATGCCGGTGATCCGGCAGCCGAAGCGGTCGGCGAAATAGCGCGCCGGGCCGCCGATGCCGCTGCCGACGTCCAGGATGCGGTCGCTCGGGCTGACCGCAACGCGGTCCGCCAACTCCCGCGTCGCCTCCAGGCCGCGGCCGTGGAAATGATCGAACGGCGCCAGCTGCGCGACGGTCGGATGGTCCGGGTCGATGCCCTCGGCGGTCAGCTCACGGCGCAACAGCTCCAGCAGGTTGCCCCGGCTGTAGTGGCGAGAAACGTCTGCGGTCGCGGACAAGGTTCGATCCGTCACGCCTTGGGCGCGCAGCGCACGAAGACGGAAAAGCGCGCGCGCCCCGACTGGTCGGCGCCGAGGTCGCGCAGCAGCAGCACCCTGCCGTCGTAGGACACGATCTCGCTGTCCTCCGCTCCGCCCGGCTCGCCGGTCGGGCCGATGTACTGCTTGCCGCCGGCGCCGGCCTTCACCACCATCTCCTGCGGCTGCGCCTCGCCGGCGGCGTACATCATGATGCCGCCGTGCGGCCCGCGCCCGATCATGAAGGGCTTGCCGCATTGCTGGCGCGCGGCCGTTTCGATGCGCGCCCGATCCGCCGGGTTGTAAAAGACCGCAAACCCCCACCCGCCGACCAGCTCCTCCGCCCGGATCGACGGCGTGCCCACGTCCGCGGCCGGCGGCGGCGAGGAGGTCGCGCAGGCCGCAAGCGCGACGCTAGCGGCGAGCGCGGCGATCGGCGGCGGTTGGCGACGTTTGCGCATCGCGGGAGCGGCGCCCTAGCGGTCGCCGAGGAAGTGCAGGATCGCGAAGTTGAACAGGTCCGGATCCTGCAGGAAGGCGAAATGGCTGGCGTTGGGCAGGATCAGCAACCCGGCGCCGGGGATGGTCGCGGCGATGTATTCCGTGTGCTCGCGCTTGATCGCCTCGTCGTGGTCGCCGTCCACCACCAGCACCGGGGCGGCGATTGCCTTGAGCTGCGCGTCGGTCCAGTTCGGTTCGCTCGCCCACATCTTGCTGATCTGCTCGACAAAGGCGTCGTATTCCTTCGGGGTCGCCGAAAGGGCCGCGTACTCGGTCCCGGCGCGCTCGATGAAGGCGGCGAAAGTCGGGTTCTTTTCCACGTCGTCCTTGACGCCGGACGGCACGGTGTTGGCCGCGAAGGCGAAAATCTTGCCGACCCGGTCCGGGTGCCGGATGGCGAGGTCGAGGCCGAGAATGCCGCCGTCGCTCCAGCCGACGATGTCGGCCTTCGCCACGCTGAGCGCGTCCATCAGCGCCACCACGTCGTCCGCCATCAGATCGTAGCCGTAGGGCCTCGCGTCGCGGGTGCTCCGCCCGTGTCCGCGGCTGTCCATCGCGATCACGGTGTGATGCGGCGCCAGCGCCTTTATCTGGTTGCCCCAGTACGCGGTGTTGGCGAGGCCGCCGTGCAGCAGGATCACCGGCGAGCCCTGGCCGTGGACCGCGTAGTAGAGGCTGATGCCGTTGACGCCGGCGAGGCCGGTGCGATCGGAGGGGATGGGCGCGGGCGTCGGCGGCAGGGTTTCCCACCGCTCGACCGCGCCGGCGGAAAGCGCGACCAGGACGAACAGCAGCGCGAGCGGCAGGCGGCGCATGGGCGTCCTCCTCGGCGGAAGCAGGCGCCATCAGCATACAACGCGCCGCGGACGGCGAACAGCGGAGGGCGAAGGTTCGACGGGAAACCCCGCGCTTTCGGTTGCTGTTAAAAGCGACTAGGCTTCGCGCGCGGCCGGCGCCGCTTCGGGGCGCCGGGCATGCTCCGGGTCCTTCGATGCTCTCCTTCAACAAAACGTCCGCGGCGATCGCGCTGTGCGCGCTGGCTTTGGTTCCGGTCACGGCTGTCGCCGAGCGCAAGCCCGCCGTCGCCGTCGTTGCCGACATCGACGATCCGGCCGAATTCGCCGCCGCGCTGTTCTCGCCGAACGGCCGGATTCTCGCCGTCGCCGACGGCGCCTTCACGGTGAAGAAGATGACGCTGTGGGACCTCGGTTCCGGGCGTCCCTTGCGCCACCTCGTCTACCCGGCGTTCTTCACCGCCATGGCGTTCGCCCCGGACGGCAAGTCGATCGCCACCGGGCATAAGGACGGCGCGGTCAAGCTGTGGGACATCGAGACCGGCGCGGCGACCACGATCGTGCCCGGCAAGGACGACGAGGAGTCGGCGGTCAGTTCGCTGTGGATCGACGACAAGGGCGAAGTCCTGGTGTTCGGCGACGTGGCCGGCGCGGCGACGGTGTGGGACCTCGGGCAACGCAAGCTGATCGACAAATTCGTCCTGGCGCCGGTCGATACGCTCGGCAATCGCGCCCGCATCGTCGCGGCGCGCCGGTCGGCGGACGCGAGCCGCGTGATCGCGCTCGCGCACGCGGCGGGGGGCCTCGACTCCGTCAACGTATGGGACGCCCGCCCGGGGGCGACGCTCGCCGCGACCAAGCTGCCCAAGACCTACGCATTCGCCGATGGCGGCATGCTCGACGACGACGCCTTCCTGGTGCGCGTGCCGCGCGCGGGCTGCAAGACCGACCGCCTGGTGCAGTTCAACCTCAGCCGCCCGGCCGACGTGGTCGACGCGTTCACGCCCAGTCAATGCGACAAGCCCGAGTACGAGGGCGACACGGTCGCCCCGAACATTTTCGCCGCCGCGGGCGGCGCGCGGGCGCTGATCAAAGCGGACGGCGACCCGGCGGTCACGCTGTGGGACGCGCGCGCGCGCCGCGTCGAGCGCACGCTCGCGTGGCCGGACGACGCCGCCAAGGGGCTGATCGGCGCCGATCGCGGCCTCACGCGCGCGGCAACGGTCGCGACCGACGGGCTGCGGATTCGCGACGCGGAGACCGGCGCGCCGGTCAAGGAGCTTCCGGCCTACGGCTATCCGGCCGAAAACGCCGTCGCCGCCAAGGACGGCCGCGTCATCGCGCTGCCGCATGCGCTGCCGGGCGGGGACGAAAAGCTCAAGGATCTGACGCTGTGGAAGCTCGACGGGCTCGCGCCGAAGACGACGCGGCTGACCGCGAGCGGCGTCATGACCATCTACGACGTTTCGGTCGCGGCTTCGCTCGCGCTCGGCGGCAACGACAAGGGCGAGCTTTATCTGCTCTCGACCGAGACCGGCCGCGAGCAGGCGAAATTCGCGCTGCCGAACTTCAAGACCGTCGAAAAGGCGAGCCTTGCGCCCGACGGCAAGACCATGATCGTGCTGGGCGAGGACGCGCGCAGCGAGGGCGACTCCACGCGCCACATCGCGGTCTTGGCCCGAACCGGCGACGGCGGCATCATCCGCACCTTCAAGCAGGACGGCGGGGAGGCGAACGACGAGGTCTTCGGGGCGACGTTCTCGCCCGACGGCAAGCGGTTCGCCTTCGCCCGGCGCGGCGGGACCGCGGAAATCTGGAGCACGCAGGAGGCAACGCGCATCCGCCTGCTGCCGGCGGCGACGCGGGACGCGACCGACACCTGGGCGCTGGCGTTTTCGCCCGACGGCAGGTTCCTCATCGGCGGCAGCTTGTTCGACGAGACGGTGTTCGTCTGGAACACGGCGACCGGGAAGGTCGTGCGCAAGCTCGACCTGGGCGCGGGCCGCGCCCACTATCGCCACGCCGGCGCGCTTGCCCTGTCGCACGACGGCAAGACGCTCGCGGCCGGGCTGGCCCAGCGGGCGGTGTCGTCGGGAGACATCGGGCCCGAGCGCGGCGGCATCGTGGTGTGGGACGCGGCGA
>DASPVJ010000468.1:0-7955 GCA_035622435.1 Xanthobacteraceae bacterium
CGGCTGGGTCGTGACCACCTCGGTGTGGAGCAGCTTCGGCCAGGCGCTGGGGCCGGCGTCGAAGGCCTATGGGGCGCTGGGCGGCTTCGGCGCGCTCGTCGCCACCTACGCCGCGCTGCTGCTGGCGCTGTCCGCCGGCGCCGCGGCGCTCGCCGCCGACGTGCGCAAATTCGCCCTCGCCTTCACGGCGGTGTTCTGGATCGCCTACGCCAGCTGGGTCGTCGGCAACTACGCGAGCTTCGCGGCGGTCACCCCGGCGGAACTGCAGAAGTTCGGCGTCCGCTGGTCGCTCAAGCTGACCAACGAAGGCGCCTATATTTTCGCGCTCATCGCCGGGCTCGTCATCGCCAACGTCTTTCCCCGCTTCGCCGCGGCGATCAACGAAGCGATCCGGCCGGAACTCTACATCAAGGTCGCGATCGTCATCCTCGGCGGCTTCTTCGCCGTCACCGCCGCCGGCAAGCTCAACCTCGCGTCCTCGCTGCTGCTGCGCGGGGTCGCGGCGATCGTCGAGGCTTATCTGATCTACTGGGCGGTCGTCTATTTCATCGCCCGCAAGTGGTTCGGCTTCAACCGCGAATGGGCGGCCCCGCTCGCCTCCGGCATCTCGATCTGCGGCGTGTCGGCGGCGATTGCCACCGGCGGGGCCATTCGCGCCCGGCCGATCGTGCCGGTGCTGGTGTCCTCGCTGGTCGTCGTGTTCGCGGTGGTCGAGGTGCTGATCCTGCCGTTCCTGGCGCAGACGTTCCTCGCGCACGAGCCGCTGGTCGCCGCCGCCTGGATGGGACTCGCCATCAAGACCGACGGCGCCGCGGTCGCCGGCGGCGGCATCGCCGAGTCGCTGATCCTGGCGCAGGCGGCCGCCGACGGCGTGCGCTACCAGCCGGGCTGGATGCTCGGCACCACCGCGACCGTGAAGGTGTTCATCGACATTTTCATCGGCGTGTGGGCGTTCGTGCTCGGCTACATCTGGACCAACCACGTCAACGCCGGCACCGACAAGGCGCGGGTCGTCGAAATCTGGCAGCGCTTCCCCAAGTTCATCCTCGGCTTCGCGGCGACGTTCGCGGTCGGGCTCTATCTCGCGCTCGGCACGCCGGCGAGCGTCGCCGCCAAGGTGCCGGCGGCGATCGGCGAAGCGAACACGTTCCGCGTCATCTTCTTCATCCTCACCTTCTTCTCGATCGGCGTGCTCTCGAACTTCCGCAAGCTGTGGCACGAGGGCATCGGCAAGCTCGCCGCCGTCTACGCGGTGAGCCTGTTCGGCTTCGTGATCTGGGTGGGGCTGGCGATCTCCTGGCTGTTCTTCGCCGGCGTCAAGCCGCCGCTCGTCGGCTGAGCAAAAAGGGAGCTAACCGTGTCGCAGCAGAACTTCCGTGAAGAATTGCGCAACGCCGGGCCGGCCGAGCCGCTGCTGCCGATCGAAAAGAAGCTGATCGGCTTTAGCCTCGGGCTCGGCATCGCCCTCTTGATCGCGCTCGCCACGATCAACCACTTTTTCCCGCTGGCAATATGAGGAAGACGGCGCATTGAGCATTTTCCGGAAAAGTGGACACCGGTTTTCCGCAGAAAATGCGACCAAATATAGATTCTAGCAGCGATGCCGCGCAATGCGCCGTGCTCTCCCAACCCGCGCGCCGCGCTGCCCTTGCGCACGGCAACACGGTCGCAGCCAACCCGCCGGCGGCCGGCGGCGGCGTAACCTCACATCGGGGTGGCAGCAGCTCCGGCGTCGGTGCGGCGGGTTGCCGGCCACGTCGACCAATCGACCCAATGCGACAGCACCATCGCGACCGAGAGCACGATGAACAACGCCACCGAACTGACCAGCAGCGCGTAGGTTTCAAGGCCGAGAACGACGTAGAGGAAACCGAACAGACACGCGAGCATGGCTGCGAAGATCCCGGCGTGGGACAAGCGCGAAACCGCCGCCGTGTAGAGCGACGCCTGCACCAGCACGAGCGAGGAGCTGACGACGTAGCCGGCGGTGTAGCCGAGCGGCTCGCTGAACGAGAGCAGCAGCAGCCCGAACAGCGATAGCGACAGGCCCATGAGGCCGTACTGCACCAGGTGGATGCGCGTGCGGGACACCACTTCGAACAGGAAATAGGTCGCGAACGCCAGCGCTACGAACAGCATCCCGTACTTCGAGGCACGGTGGATGGTGCGATAAGTCGGAATGGCATCGATGAGATCGACCACGGCGCATGAAGCGCGCGAGCCATCCTCGACCAATTTCTGGTCGGTCCACAGCGACGGCGCGGCGTAGTTCACGGTCTGCCAGTGCGCTTCGAAGCCCTCTGCGGTCACGGTCGACGACGTCGGCAGCAACGCGCCGGAAAAACTTGGGGACGGCCATGCGGAGGACACCGTCGCGTCGAGTTCCTTGCCGTGCAGCAGCAGATGCAGAGCGCCGGTCCCGCGCAAATCGACGGTTGCCTGGAACGGAATCGACGCGTCCGACGCCGGCGCTGCTGTCAGGGGCAGGTGAGCGAGCACGACGGCGCCGCTTTCGCACATTTCGCTCTTGTAGGCGGTCTCGCGGCAGTTCTGCCAAGGCATCGGCTGGCCATCCCAGCTGAAGCGATTGCCGGTTGTCATGCCCGACAGCGAAGACGCCTGCACCATGACGAAGCTCTCCTGCCAGTCGAGCACGCCGTACGGCAGCATCTCCTTGATCCTGGCTGCGGATGGAATCCGGAACGTGCCCTGAGCGGCGATTTGGGCGCCGTACACGGTGGCGTGGAACAGCCCGCGCCTGCGCTCCTCCGGAGCGAGGCGCGCCGTCATCTTGAGGCTGTCGGGAGCGATCTTGAGGAAAAACAGCTGCCCCGAGGGATTGTTGCGATACGGCACGACCAGGATGGGACTGTGCACCCCCTGCTCCGGTCCCCAGCTGCGCTTGAAATCGTCGCGCAGTCCGGCCTGACGTTGCTCACGCTCCTCGATCACGCCGGAGACGAGCAAGGGCGGGATCGCGGTCGCCGCCAGCACAAGCGCGATGGCCATGAGCCGCGCGGCCGTCGGACCAAACACTTCCGCAGCCACCCCTGCGGGCACGGGGCGCTTTGCGCCGCCGGCCGGCTCGGCACGCGGTCGTTCTGGAGGCATGCTCATGGGAGCTCCGTGATTGTTGACAGGGTTGCGTCGTAACCGGCGGACGCCGGCCATGCTCGGTTCAGATCCACAGCCACAGGCCCTGGCCGGATTTGCGCGACCATCGCGCCGTGTCTTGCATCAGCCGGCGCCGCCACCTTGCGACCTCGCTCGGCCGGACGCCGTGCCTGGCCGCGACCTCCGCCAAGGTCGCATCGCCCCGCAGCGCTTCGATGGCGATCTGCGCCTTGAGGAACGGCCGGTGAATCCGGCGCGCCGTCGCCCGCAAGCGCGGATGAGAAGACATTGCGTCACGATCTCCTGCTGGCGATGCTCGACCGTTGTTTCTTCGAGTTTCGGCGCCCGAGCATCCACCGTGCCATCGCGCGGTGCCGCCGCGATGGCGCGCCGGTGCAAAGGCGCAGGAAAGTTTGTGCGGAATTTGTGCAGACGGCGGGCTAGGCTAGACTTGGCCGCCGGCGTGTGCCGGCAATGCCGCTGTGCGGATGCGCCATGGCCAAAATCCTGCTGATCGACGACGACCGCGGCATCCGCGACATCGTCCGTTTTTCCTTGGCGCGCGAAGGCTTCGTCGTGATCGAGGCGGAGGACGGGGCGCAGGGCCTTGCGCTCGCCGCGACGCAGGCGCCCGATCTGATCCTGCTCGACATCATGATGCCCGCGATGGACGGGACCGAGGTGTGCCGGCGGCTGCGGCGCGACAGTCGGGTACCGATCATCTTCCTGACCTCGCGCGACGAGGAGATCGACCGCGTGCTCGGCCTCGAACTCGGCGGCGACGATTACGTGAGCAAGCCGTTTTCGCCGCGCGAACTGGTGGCCCGGGTCAAGGCGGTGCTGCGCCGCATGGCGGCTCCGGCGCCGCCGTCGGGCGAGGGCGAATTGCGGCACGGCCGGCTGCGCCTCGACCTCGAAGGCTTCCGGGCATTTTGGGGCGAGAGTGAAGTGGCGCTGACGGCGACCGAATTTGCGTTGCTGCGCACGCTGACGGAGCGTCCCGGCAAGGTGTTCAGCCGCGATGCCCTGATGGACGGCGCCTACGCGCTCGATCGCTATGTCAGCGATCGCACGGTCGACAGTCATATCCGCCGCGTGCGCGCCAAGTTCCAGGCGGTCGGCGGCGTCCCGGTGGAGACCGTGCACGGGCTCGGCTACAAGCTCGCGGATTGCCGATGAACCGCCGGGTGCCGATCGGGACCGCGCTGCTGCTGATGAACCTGGCGGTCCTGGTGCTGCCGCTGAGCGGCGTTTGGGCGCTGCGTCTCTATCAAAGTGCGCTGATACGGCAGACCGAGTCGGAGCTGATCTCGCAAGCGGCGATCGTGGCGGCCGTCTACCGCGCCGCCTGGCGCACCGCCGGCGGCCGATCCCCGACGGAAGCGGTTGCCGATACGCGCGTCCAGCACCCGAGCGGCGACGACGCACGCTGGCTGCCGCGCGCCGCCAACCTCGACCTCGCCGTCGACCCGATTCTGCCGCCGCCGCCGGATCCCACGCCGGCGTCCGCCCCGGCCGACGCGGCGGCACGCGCGGCCGGCGACGCGCTCGCGCCGATGTTGCGCGAAGCGCAACGCACCACGCTCGCCGCCATCCGCGTGCTCGACCGCGACGGCGTGGTCGTCGCAAGCACCGGCGAGGCGCTGGGCCGGTCGCTCGTCGGGCAGGAGGAAGTGCGGCGAGCCATGGGCGGCGAAGCGGTCAGCGTGCTGCGCGAGCGCGGCATCGCCCCGCCCCCCTCGGCGCTGGCGGCCATCGACGCCGGCAACAAACTGCGGGTGTTCACCGCCCAGCCCGTGCTTGACGGGGATCGGGTCATCGGCGTGGTGCTGCTGTCGCGCACGCCGCGCACCTTGGGGGATGCGCTCTACGGCAAGCGGTGGCAGCTCGGCGCGCTTGCCGTGGTGCTGCTCGGCTCCGTCGGCTCGCTCGCCGCGCTGGGCGCGTTCGCCATCAGCCGCCCGTTGCGCGCGGTGACCGAACAAGCCAAACGCACCGCCAAAGGCGAACGGGGCGCGATCGGCCCGGTGCTCGGCCCGACGGTTCGCGAAGTCGCCGAATTGTCAGAGGCGCTCGCCCGCATGGCGCGCACGCTGGAAAACCGCGCCGACTACATCCGCGGGTTTGCCGCCCATGTTTCCCATGAATTCAAGACCCCGCTCACGACCATTCGCGGGACCGTCGAATTGCTGCGCGAACATCTCGACACCATGGCGGCTGGAGATCGCGAGCAGTTCCTCGGCAATCTTCAGTCCGAAGCCGAGCGGCTCACGCGCCTGGTCAGCCGACTGCTCGACCTTGCACGCGCCGATGTCATGCAGGGGACCGACCACGGCCAGGTCCGCGCGTCCGCACTGATCGCGCGCGTCGCCGAACGCTACCGCAACGTCGGACTCGACGTGGATACGGCAGTCGTCGACGACCTCACCGTCGCCATGGCAGAGGAGGCGCTGGAATTGGTGCTGGTCAATCTTTTCGACAATGCCCGTCAACACGCCGGTCCACGGACGCACGTCGCCGTATCGCTGCGCCGGGACGGCGACACCGCGGTGTTGACGGTGAGCGACGACGGGCCCGGCATCTCGCCGGCGAATGCCGCCCGCATCTTCACTCCGTTCTTCACGACCGCGCGCAAAGACGGCGGCACCGGCCTCGGCTTGTCGATCGTCCACTCGCTTGCCAATGTGCACCGGGCCACGATCGCGCTCGTCCCGTGCCGGCACGGCGCCACCTTCGAGATGAGATTGCCGATGGCGGCCGGCGCCGCGACCTGATCTTCGTCCCGACAGGACGCGCCCGTTCCCCGGGCTGCGCGGGCGTCTAGAGCATGATGCCGAAAAGTGGGTACCGGTTTTCGGAAAACATCATGCTCCAACAATAAGATAAAGCGGGATGGCGATTCGAAGAAAAGCCATCACGCTTTAGGCATTCCAACGTTTCGGATTCGGCCGTAACGATTTCACCGCCCGGCGCACCACATTGCGGGCGAGGCGATCGAAGCATCGCCGCGTCCAACAATGGAGCGACATCATGCTCACGCTTACGAAAGGGGCCGCGCCCGCCGAGGGGCGGCTGGCGCTGGCGGTCAGGTGGGAAGCCAAGGAGGGCGAGGGCAACGCCGTCGCCGACCTGCTGCGTCGCATGGCCGGCGCGGTTGCGAGCGAACCGGGCACCCTATTGTTCTGGGTCCACCGCTCGCCGGCGAACGAGCGCGAGTTCTTCCTGTACGAACTGTTCGCCGACGCCGCCGCGTTTGCGGCGCATCAGCAAACCGAGCACTTCAAGACGCTGATCGCGGGCGAAGCGCTGCCCAAGCTCGTCAAGCGCGAGCGCGTGCAGTTCGTGCCGCTGCGGGCATAGGCGCACGGGCGGCGAGCCGCGTAACACGCTGCGCGGGCCAAGCGGCGCAATACGGCCTGCGGCCCCCGCCTTCGCGGGGCGGGGCCTATTGCGCCCTACGTCGTACCCTGAGGATGCGGACGACCGTAATGCCGCAGCTCGGGCGAGATCAGCGCCCTGATTTGCTTCGCCTCGCACGCCGCCGAAAGCATGCCTATGTCGCCGTAGGCCGCGAGCGTGGCGCCGTAACCCAGGCAGGCGAGGCGATACATGAGCTCCTGGGTCAAAACCCCATGGAAGTAGCCCCCGTGCACGTCGACCTTCCACCCATAGGAGCACAACAGCCGCAAGTGTTGGAGATGGCTCAGCCCTTTGGTTCGATCGTGCTGTTTGGTGCGCAGGGCGAACGTCAGGAGCGGCATAGTAGGCCCGCCGGGCGTCTTGCTGTCGACATAGTCGGTGCAGTCGAAATAGGTGAAGACTTTGGGAAGACGATCCTGCACGGCCCCATAATCGTCGGCCGGGTCCTGACGCGCCTGCTTGAGATGATCGTAAAGCTCTTGGAGCGTGTAGTAGCCGACGCGCAGCCAGCGCAAAAAGTCGGCCGGGGCCGGATTGATGACGCCGTAGCCTTCGGAAAGTATCTCCACGTTGCCCAGGCGGAAGCCGTGCTTCCACGTCTTGGTGGGAAAAATGAAGTAGTTGGCGAGCGTCGATATCTGCCGCAGGACCTCGTCCCCTTCGTTGCTGAACAAAAAGGCCTCGTCGAACCGCAGCAGGGCCGCCTGCAGGAAATTCGCCCGGTTCGACAGCAGCGCCTCGGCCGGAATGTCGGGTGACACCAGCACGAAGCGCTTGACGGAGAACACGTCGCCGATGTCGGGGGAGGCCTTCGGGCGTTCCCACTCCTCCGATCCCGCGCGCAGCCGCTCCTCCCTGAGCCGTTTCGTCGCCTGGTTGAAGATGCCGTCGTTGAGCAGCGGCCGGCGGACCGATGCGTCGTCGGCGAACAAGTCGGAAAGGACCCGGATGGCGTTGGTGACGACCAACCCGCCCATGCTGTGGCCGATGAAGGAGAGCTGAACCCGGCGTTCGCCCTTGCGTTCGGGACGGCCGTTCTCGTTGTCGAGGGTGACGATGCGGGTATTGATGATGCGAATGATCGCGACCAGATCGGGCGCGCCGTAGTTCTGGGCGCGGTAACTGTCGCGGAAGTACGCCGCGATGCGCAGCACGATCGCGGTGACGACGATTGCCACCGCGGCCCAGGCCGCGACGACCACCACGTGGGCGGCGGTCCTCCACCCCCCTGCGCCCGAGCCCCACCCAAGATAGAGCGTAAGAACGACGGCGACGACAAAGCCGACCCCGAGGAGCCAGGCGGGCAGCAGCGGCAGGGCGGCGAACGTCCCACGCCAGGGTCCGGTGATTTTCTCCGACGGCCAGCGGTAGCCGACGCAGACGAGCCCGTCGCGCGCGCCCACGACCGCCGGGTCGCGTTC
>DASPVJ010000469.1:0-2931 GCA_035622435.1 Xanthobacteraceae bacterium
TTCAAGGACGCCGAGGCCGTCGCCAAGTCGGCGCGCGAGGCGCGCGCCTTCGGTTTCGACGGCGCAAGCTGCATCCATCCGAGCGTGGTGCCGATCCTCAACGCCGCGTTCACGCCGAGCGCGGCCGAACTCGACCACGCGCGCCGCATGGTCGCGGCCTTCGAGGCGGCGAAGGTGAAGGGCGAAGGCGCGTTTCGGTTTGAGGACAAGATGGTCGACGAGCCGGTCGTCGCGCGGGCGCGGGCAATACTTGCGCGAGCGAGCGATCGGTAAAGAAGGGCAATCAGAGCGCACGGGTGATTGATGACTGGAAGATGGAAGAGGCGGCCGCACGGCTCGAACTGGGGCGACTTCGGCCCGGACGATGAGTTCGGCCGCATGAACCTGGTCACGCCCGAAAAGGTGCGAGAGGGCGTCGCCGAGGTGCGCGAGGGATTGAGCTTCTGCCTCAGCCTGCCGCTCGATTACCCGGGCGGCAACGTGCTCAACGTGCGTCGCCATCCGCCGCTGCTGCGTCCGACCTTGCGCGGCGACAGGGCGAACTTCAATTACGCGCTCGCCGCCGACGATCCCGACCGGACCGACGTGGTCAACGACGACCTCACCATCATGCACCTGCAGTACTCGACCCAGTGGGACAGCTTCGCCCACGTGGGCTCGCTGTTCGACGCCGACGGGGACGGCAAGCCGGAGCCGGTGTTCTACAACGGCTTCCGCGCCGGCGAGCACATCGTCGGTCCCACCGACGCCAAGGACGCCGGCCCCAAGGGCGAGACCAGCACCTCGTCGGCGCGCGCGCTCGGGGTCGAGAACATGGCGGTGCGCTGCATGCAGGGGCGCGCGGCGATGATCGACCTGCACGCCCATTTCGGCAACGCGCGCGTCGTCGTCGGCTACGACGATCTCATGCGGGTGCTTGAGAAGGACAAGGTCGAGATCGATGAGGGCGACATGGTATGCCTGCACACCGGCTTCGCCGACGTGCTGCTGGGCATGAACAAGAAGCCCGACGCCAAGGTGCTGGAGAATTCCTGCGCCGCGCTCGACGGCCGCGACTGGAAGCTCCTCGACTGGATCACCGACAGCGGGCTTGCGGTGCTGATCGCGGACAACTACGCGGTCGAGGCGATGCCGGCGCGGCCGCAGGAGGGCTGCTGCGCTGCGCTGCCGCTGCACGAGCATTGCCTGTTCAAGCTCGGCGTCCACCTCGGCGAGCTGTGGCAGTTGACGCCGCTCGCGCGCTGGCTGCGCGAACACGGCCGCTATCGCTTTCTTTTGACCGCGCCGCCGCTGCGCCTGCCCGGCGCGGTCGGCTCGCCGGCGACGCCGGTGGGGACGGTGTAGGAAAGGGCGAATAGCGAATAGTGAGTAGTACGGCTGCTCCTTACTACTCGCTACTCACTACTCCCTATTCGCAATTCCCTATTCGCCCCCTACATCACCTGGCTCATGCCGCGGATGCGCCGCGCCAGCACGCCCATGATGTACATGGCGAAGTTCGGCACCTCGTCGATCATGAAGCGGAAGGTGCGCTGATCGATCACCGACAGCTCGCTGTCCTCGCGCACGCGCGCGGTCGAGGAGCGCGGCTGGGTGTCGATCATCGACATGAACCCGATCGCCTCGTTGGCCCCCACGGTTTCGACGACCTTGTTGCCGATCATCATGTCGATGATGCCCGACTGCACGATGTACATGCACGTGCCCGGGTCGCCGCGATGGAACACATCGTTGCCCGCCTTCACCAGGATGTTGGTGCCAGCGCCTCGGGCGAACTGGCGCATGTCGATCGGCGTGTCGTTCATTCTCCCTCCACCCGCGGCGGTCGGCCGGCGTGAAGGTTTTGTGACGGTTGCGTGACGGAGTCAATCGGCACCCCGGCGGTTGACCTCGGCCGCTCCAGCCCATATGAAGCCGGCACCTTGAACGCCGTCGAACGCGCGCCTCCCGGCGCGGTCCGGGAGAGCCTCATGAAAGTGCGCAATTCGTTGAAATCCCTGCGCGGCCGGCATCGCGACAACCGGCTGGTGCGCCGCAAAGGCCGCGTCTACATCATCAACAAGACCCAGCGCCGCTTCAAGGCGCGCCAGGGCTGAGGCGGCCTCCGCCGCGACGCGCGCCTCACCGGCCTGTGACCCTCCGGCATATTGGCTCCCGCCGCCGCGGCCTCTAGACTGCGGCCATGCGCCGGCGATTCATCCTGCTCGGTCTTGCCGCCATCCTGCCCGCTGCGGCGGGATTCGGATCGGTGCCGAGCGGGATTGCGGCCGAGCCCGACCCGCCCCGCGCGACCGATCCGCAAGTGCCGACGGCGCCGGACAAGCTGCCGAAGCCGCTCAAGGGCGACCGCACCCGCAACATCGACTTTCTGTTCGAGGCGCTCAAGGCCGCGCCCGACGAAGAGATCGCCAAGCAGGTCGAGAACCGCATCTGGGCGATCTGGATCGCCTCCGGCAGCGACACCGCCGATCTGTTGATGAGTCGCGTCAAGGCGGCGCTGGAAGCCAAGGACACCGACCTCGCCATCCAGCTCCTCGGTTCGATCATCGAGATCAAGCCGGACTATGTCGAGGCGTGGAACCGGCGCGCCACCGTGTTTTTCGGCATGCGCGATTACGGGCGCGCCATGGCGGATATCCGCGAGGTGCTCAATCGCGAGCCGCGCCATTTCGGGGCGCTCGCCGGCCTCGGCATGATCCTGGAGGAAGTCGGCGAGGCCAAGCAGGCGCTCGAAGCCTACCGCAAGGCGCTCGCCATCCATCCGCACATGCCGAAGATCCCCGACATGGTCAAGGCGCTGACCGAGAAGGTCGAAGGCCGCGATATTTGACGACACTGTCGGGCTTCTCAACCGTCATGCCCGGCCTTGTGCCGGGCATCCACGTCTTGGAGGCACAAACAAAGAAAGACGTGGATGGCCGGGGCAAGCCC
>DASPVJ010000470.1:0-4262 GCA_035622435.1 Xanthobacteraceae bacterium
GCGTAGGCGGCGAAGTCCGGATTGCGCAGCGCGGTCCCGGTGATGCGGCCGGGATACTCGCGCTCCTGATGCATGCGGATGGTGCCGTACATGCCGTTGTCGACGACGACGATGACGAGGGGCAGGTCGTACTGCACGGCGGTGGCAAACTCCTGCCCGGTCATCAGGAAGCAGCCGTCGCCGGCGAACGCCACCACGGCGCGCTCGGGATGAAGGCGCTTCGCCGCCACCGCCGCCGGCACGCCGTAGCCCATGGAGCCGGAGGTCGGCGCAAGCTGGGTGCCGAAACGGCGCAGACGGTAGAAGCGGTGTACCCAGCCCGCATAATTGCCGGCGCCGTTGCACAGGATGGCGTCGGGCGGCAGTTCGCTCCGCAGCCAAGTCACGACCTCGCCGAGGTTGACGGCGCCGGGCACTTTGGTCGGCTCCTCGCTGTAGGCGAGGTAATCGGCATGGGCCGCCTTGGTCGCGTCACGCCATGCGATCTCGGCCGGCGGCTCGACTCCTTCGAGCGCCGCGGCGAACGCGGTGGGCGAGGCATTGATGGCGAGGTCCGGCCGATAGACCCGGCCGAGTTCCTCGGCGCCCGGATGCACGTGCACGAACCTTGTGCGCGGGTTGGGGATGTCGAAGAGCGTATAGCCCTGGGACGGCATTTCGCCCAAGCGCCCGCCGATCAGCACGACGACGTCCGCCGCCTTGATGCGCGCGATGAGCTTGGGATTGGCGCCGATGCCGAGGTCGCCGGCGTAGCAGGGATGCAGCGCGTCGAACAAATGCCCGCGCCGGAAGGTGGTCGCGACCGGCAGCGCGAAGCGTTCGGCAAAGCGCATGAGCGAAGCGCGCGCCGGCTCCGACCAGCGGCTGCCGCCGGCGAGCACGATCGGCCGCTCCGCCGCCCATAACAGCTTCTGCAACCGCATCATGTCGGTGAGCCCCGGCCAGGTCTCGATCGGCTCGAATGCCGTCGCGTCGGCAACCGACACCCGGTCGGTCAGCATGTCCTCCGGCAGCGCGATGACCACCGGGCCCGGCCGGCCGTCGGTCGCGGTATAGAACGCGCGCGAGACGAGTTCCGGGATACGCTCGGCGTCGTCGATCTCGGTCACCCATTTGGCCATGGTGCCGAACACGGCGCGGTAATTGAGTTCCTGGAACGCCTCGCGCTCGCGCATGGCGCGGCCGACCTGGCCGACGAACACGATCATCGGGGTCGAATCCTGCCGCGCGATGTGGATGCCGGCCGAGGAATTGGTGGCGCCGGGGCCGCGGGTGACGAAGCAGACGCCCGGGCGGCCGGTGAGCTTGCCGACCGCCTCCGCCATGATGGCGGCGCCGCTCTCGTGCCGGCACACGGTGAGCGCGACGGCGCGGTCATGGAAGGCGTCGAGCGCGGCGAGGTAGCTCTCCCCCGGCACGCAGAATGCGTGGCGCACGCCGTGCACGACGAGCTGGTCGACCAGCACTTCGCCGCCGCTGCGGGTATTGTCCTTGGCACGCATCGTGACCTCCCGATGGGTCCCGGCCGCAACCGGCGGCCGGGCGTCGATGGCGGTTTGCCTGGCGCGCGTGGGCGTCACCGCTTGATCGGGGCGAACTTGGCCGGGATCATCAGCATGGTGGTCTGCTGCACGAGGTTGCCACCTTCGGCGTTCTTGCGCACGAACACCTGCCAGTCCGGATCCGCCTGCATGGCGGCGCGGCGCTTCATGCGGTCGGCGGCGTCCTCGTAGGCCCAGATGTGGACGAGCGTGTTGATCTCGCCGGATTCCGAGAACATGTAGGCGACCGGCTGGCCGAGATGGCGCGTCTGCGGCACGAGGCCGAACTTCTCGTAGTTGTCGAGATAGGCCGGCATGGCGCCCGGCTTGATGCGATAGGTGCGATGATCGACGAGCACGCTTTCCTCCCGTTGCTGGATGGATCGTCCGAATGGACCGCGTGAATTGTTCCGGCGCGGCCGCGGGGGGTCAATAGATTTGTCCGCCGCCTTGTGGCATGGCCTTAATCCTCAATCCTCCCCCGCTTGCGGGGGAGGTCGCCCGCCGAGCGTAGCGAAGGCGGGTGGGAGGGGGCATCCATGGGTACCGGCGCGTGTTGAAGGTGCCCCCACCCTGCCCTCCCCCGCAAGCGGGGGAGGGATCGGAGAGCTCAGAGCAAAACAACGAGTCCGCACACATGCTGAATCGAACGGCGGCCGACAGCCGCGTCATGAACGGCGCCGAGAGCCTGGTGCGCACCTTGGTGGCCGGCGGGGTCGACGTGTGCTTCGCCAATCCGGGCACCTCGGAAATGCATTTCGTCGCCGCGCTCGACCGGGTCGAGGGCATGCGCTGCGTGCTCGCGCTGTTCGAGGGCGTGGTCACCGGCGCCGCGGACGGCTACGCGCGCATGGCCGAGAAGCCGGCGGCGACGTTGCTGCACCTGGGGCCGGGCCTCGCCAACGGGCTTGCCAACCTGCACAACGCCGGCAAGGCGGCAACGCCGGTGGTCAACATCATCGGCGACCACGCGACCTATCACCGCGGCTATGACGCCCCGCTCACCTCCGACATCGAGGCGGCGGCGCGGCCGTTCTGCGGCTGGGTGCGCACGTCCCCCGACGCGCGCTCGGTGGCCAAAGACGGCGCGGAGGCGATTGCGGCGGCATCGACCCCGCCCGGCACGGTCGCGGCGTTGATCCTGCCCGCCGACACCGCCTGGAACGAGGCGGACGGGATCGCGGCAGTTCCCGACGTTCCCGCGCGCACGCGGGTCGACGCGAAAGCGGTCGCGGCAGCCGCGCAGGTCCTGCGCAGCGGCGAACCGACCCTGATCGTCCTGGGCGGACCGGCGCTGCGCCAGGACGGGCTTGAGCTTGCCGGCCGCATCGCGGGGAAGACCGGCGGCAAGCTGATGGCGGAGACCTTCAACGCCCGCACGGAGCGCGGCGCGGGCCGCGTTCCGGTCGAGCGCATTCCCTATCCGGTCGACCAGGCGGTCGCGGTGCTGGCGCCGTTCCGGCACTTGATCCTGATCGGCGCCAAGACGCCGGTCGCGTTCTTCGCCTATCCGAACAAGCCGAGCCTGCTGGCGCGGCCGGACGCCGAAATCCATCCGCTGGCGCGGCGCGAGGATGACGTCGTGCATGCGCTCGCGTGGCTTGCCGACGAAGTGGGCGCGCGCACCACGCCGTTCGTGCCGGCGCCGTATGCCCCGGCGCAGCCTGCGACCGGCGCGGTCAAGCCCGAGGCGCTTGCCGCCTCCATCGGCGCGCTTCTGCCTGAGCAGGCGATCGTGGTCGACGAGGGCGTGAGTACCGGGCGGGGCTTTTTCCCGGCGACCCGCGGGGCCCATCCGCACGACTGGCTGCAGAACATGGGCGGCTCGATCGGCATCGGGCCGCCGCTCGCCGTCGGCGCCGCGGTCGCATGTCCAAGCCGCAAGGTGCTCAACCTCGAAGGCGACGGCAGCGCCATGTACACGCTCCAGGCCCTGTGGACCCAGGCGCGGGAGAACCTCGACGTGACGACTTTGATCTTCGCCAACCGCAGCTACGCGATCCTGCGCTACGAACTCTCCCAGGTCGGGGCCCAGAACGTCGGCCGCAAGGCGCTCGACATGCTCGACCTCGGCCGCCCCGACCTCGATTGGGTCTCGCTCGCCCGCGGCATGGGGGTGCCCGGCGCCAGGGTCGACACCATGGACGATTTCAACGCGCGGCTCGCCGAAGGCTTGGCCACGCCGGGGCCGTACCTGATCGAGGTGGTGTTGTGATCCGCGATGACCGACGCGGATAGCCAGGAACCGGTGTTCCGCCTGCTTGCCGATCCGGCGACCTTCGGCGGCGCCGCCGTGCGGCGCATCGACACCCACGCGGCGAGCGTGTTTCTGGCCGGCGACCGGGCGCTCAAGGTCAAGCGGGCGGTGCGCTTCCCCTTCCTCGACTATTCGACCCTCGCCAAGCGCAAGGCCGCATGCGCGGCGGAGATCGAGGTCAATCGGCCGTTCGCGCCCCAGCTCTACCGCGGCATCGTGCCGATCGTGCGCGCGGCGGGCGGCCGGCTGGCGCTTGCCGGCGAAGGCACGCCGGTCGAATGGGCGGTCGACATGCGCCGGTTCGACGAGACGCGCACCCTCGACCGCCTCGCCGATCGGGGCGAAATCGACCCGACGCTCGCCGACCGGCTGGCGCGCGCGGTCGCCGCGGCGCATGGGCGCGCTCCCGCGGTCGAGGCGGCACCGTGGCTCGCCGCCTTGGCGGATTTTCTCGACCAGAACGA
>DASPVJ010000471.1:0-11732 GCA_035622435.1 Xanthobacteraceae bacterium
TGTCCGGCGCATGGTCGGCCTCGGCATCCTTGCGTTCGACCATGCAGCAGTCGAAGGCCGCATAGGCGACCGCGTCGAAGCGCAGCGCCCGCCCGCCGCCGGCAAGCGGATAGGCGAGGTCGGTGCGGGTCCAGTCGAGCACCGGCATGAAGTTGTAGCAAACGGTGGCGACGCCGCAGGCGGCGAGATTGCGCAGGGATTGGCGGTAGTTTTCGAACAGCGGCGCGAGGTCGCCGCCGCCGACCTTGATCGCCTCGGCGATGGGCAGGCTCTCGACCACGCTCCATGTCAGCCCGAGCGAGGCGTCGGCGGCAATGAGCGCCTGGCGCTTCCTGATTTCATCGACCGACCACACGATCCCGTAAGGGATATGGTGGAGGGCCGTCACGATGCCGGTCGCGCCGGCCTGGCGGATGTGCGCCAGTGCGACGACGTCGTCCGGACCGAACCACCGCCAAGTTTGCTCCACGGCCGCCTCCGCCATCGCCCATGCTGCCGCGTCTTTAGCATGGCGGTGCTCGTTACGCGCGGATCAGCGTGCCGACCGGCTCGCCGGCGAGCGCGCGGGTGAGGTTGCCGGGCACGAGGCCGTTGACGATGCGGATGCTCTTGACGAGCTTCGCCCGCGCCAGCAACTCCAGCACCACCGGCTCGACCGGCAGAGTGGGAAGCTGCAGCCGCAGCAGGTCGGCAACGCCGATCTCGGAGATGAAGGCAGCGTCCGCATGGGTCTTCGGGTCGGCGGTGTAGAGGCCGTCCACGTCCTTGAGCAAAGTGACCGTGCGCGCTCCGAACACTTCACCCACCAGGTAGGCGCCGGCGTCGCTGCCGTGCGGCGGGATTTTGCCGAGCGCCGGCGGGTGCTCCCACAGATCGTAAGGAGGGATGCCGTTGAACACGGCGCCGCGCGCCGCCGCCAGCATCGCCGGCAGCAACTGCACGATGAACGGCGCTTCCAGATAAACGAAGCCGTTGTTGGCGAGCAGGCACGACACCATGTAGGCGTTCTGCGCCGAGGACTTGGCGGCGAGCGTCGCCAGCGCACCGGTCGGCAGGCCGAGGTCGAGGCCGACCGAGAGGATATGGCGCGCGCGCACGCCGGGGCCGACGCCGACGACCTGGGCGTGGCGCTCCTGGTTCGCCACGATCTCGTCGAGGAGCGGAAGCACGGCTTTGTGGCCGCGGTCCATGATCGACAGGCCGCCGATCTGGATGACGTTGAGGGCGGGCAGGATCGCGCGCACCGGCGCCTCGGTCCCGGCGATGACCCCTTTGTCGACGAGCGACTCGCGCATCAGGGGCGAGACCACATGCTGGGCGCCGGCTTCATGGGCGCTCATCGGGCTTCTCCCGGGGCGGCGTCGGCGTTGTAGATGATGGTGCCGACCGGCGCGCCGTCGAGCGCCGCGGTGAGTTGCCCGGGCTTGAGCCCGTTGACGAACTGGATTTCCCGGATGTTGCGGGCGTTGCGCATCAGGTCGAGTACCGCGCGCTCGACGATGAGGTCGTTGAGGTCGCGCGCGAGCAATTCCTGCACGCTGATGCGCGGGATGTAAGTAGCGGCCGGGTCCTTCTTCGGATCGGCGGAGAAGAGCCCGTCCTCGTCCTTGACGAAGATCATCTTGCGGGCGCCGAACACTTCGGCAATCAGGAAGCAGCCGGTGTCGGTGCGCTGGGGCGGAATGCGTCCGACGGCCGGGTTTGCCTCCCACAGCTTGTAGGGCGGCATGCCCTGGCAGATGACCGCGCCGCGCTCCATCAGATAATGGGGCAGCGAGGGAAAGCCTTCCGGCTCGATGAAGGCGATGCCGTGCTGCGCCAGCAGGTACTGCAGCATCTGGGCATTCTGCCAAGCGACCGCGGTGCCGAGCACGGTGAGCACGCCGACCGGCAGGCCGAGATCGATCGCCAGGCTGTAGACGTGGCGCGCGCGGGTGCCGGCGCCGGTGGCGAGGATCATCTTGTGGCGATGCAGGTTGGCGACGATCTCGTCGACCACCGGGCCGACCGCGCCGCGGCCGCGGTCCATGATGCTCTGGCCGCCGATCTTGACCACGTTGACCCATGGCAGGATGGCGAAGTTGGGGGTCGCCTCGGTCGCCCGTTGGATCGCCCGGTCGCTGAGCGACCCGCCGGCAAGGCGGCGTCCCAACTCGGTCAGTTCGGCGTTGCCTCGCATTTCGTTCATGTCGGCGGTCCTGTTTGAAACCTGAACACCTGCAGCTCGAACGAATGGGGCTCGCGGATCGCCGTGTCGAGCGAACCGAACGACGACTCCGCCCAAGCGCCGAGCCGGCGCAGCGCCTCGTCCTTGATCGGCGCCGGGAGGGCGGCGAACCGCGCGCCGGTGGCGTGGCGCTCGAGAAACCCGCGCGGCGTGCGCTCTGCGGTCCACGCGGCGGCATCGACGTGCATGCCCCTTCCGCTTTGCGCGAGTAGGCGCAGCACGTCGTCGCGGACGTTCGCGCGGTTGCGTTCGACGCCCATGACGTCGAGAATTTGGTCGAGGCGCCACTTCATGCGCGCGTCGACGCCGTCGGGCGGCGCGACCGTTCGGCCGACGATTATGGCACCGGCGGCACGCAACACGCGCCGCGCCTCGGCCAGGACCTTTCGCCAGCCGCCCATGCCGCCGAAAACCTGAATCAGGATGACGGCATCGAAGGTCGCATCGCGAAAGGGCAAGCGCGCACCGTCCGCCTGCACCAGCCGCGCGCGGTGGCCCCGCGCGAACGCTCGCAACATGCCGAGCGAGAGGTCGAGGCCCACGTAGTCGTCGCCGGCGGCGACGAACGGCCGGCCGATGCGGCCGGTGCCGGCACCGACGTCGAGCAGGCGGGGCGACGGCGCCGCGACGGCGGCGAGGACCGCCGCCCGGATCGCTTCCGCCACGCCGTCCGGCAGGCCGCGGTGGCGCTCGAAGGTCGGCGCCGTGCTGTCGAATGCGGAGGCAAGCGTCATGACGGGAGGGATTCCGGGAAAAGGCAACTTTGGCGATCATGAAAGATCGCGACTGTGATTACAACCCGATCGCCGGGGCAATCGGCGAGCGCGGCCCGAGGCAGGGCTTATGCCCGGCCGGTGCCGATAAGCTATGCTGGCGCTCCTGCAAAAAAAGGCAGCGCCCAAGGGTAGACCGGAGCGGAATCGGTGCCAGGGATGGGGAACGAGCGCGCGTCCAGGGTGGCCGGCACCGGGCCGCTGCTCCGCCGCATCGGCCTTCTTAAGCTGTTCCTGCTGTTCTGCGAGCTCGGCCTGTCGAGCTTCGGCGGCAGCGTGTCGGCGTGGATGCACCGGGACTTCGTGCAACGGCGACGGCTGATCGGCGAGACGGAGTTCATCGCCGCCATGGCGCTCTGCCGCATCATGCCGGGCGCGACGGTCGCCAATCTGGCGGTGGTCATCGGCCGGCGGTTGCACGGCGCCGCCGGCGCTGCGACCGCCGTGCTCGGCCTGCTGCTCGGCCCGTGCCTGGCGATCGTCGGCTTTGCCCTCCTCTATCGGCGCTATGCCGGAGCGGCGGGGCTGCACATCGTGCTCGAAGGCGCAGCCGCCGCCTCGGTCGGGCTGATGATCGCCATGGGCGTTTCGCTCGGCGGCCACATCGTCGGCGTCGGGACGAGATCGACCCCCGGCGCCGCGCGCAAGGCAGGCGCGGTCGCGGTGGTGGCAGCCACGTTCGTCCTGATCGGCATCTTGCGGTTTCCCATGGTGCCGGTCGTCCTGGTTCTCACGCCGTTGAGCGTTGCGCTCGCCTATTTTGCGCCGATGGCGCCGCGATCCGTGGGGGCGGCCGATGCCGGCGGATGAGAAAACTCTGGCGACGCTCGCGCTCGTCTTCGCGCCGCTGTCGCTGGTCTCGATCGGCGGCGGCCCGGCGATCATTGCCGAAATGCAGCACCAGGCGGTGGCGGTGCATCAATGGATGACGCAACGGGAGTTCGCCGACCTGTTCGCCATCGCCCGGGCGGCGCCCGGACCGGGCACCTTGCTGGCGACGCTGATCGGCTTTTCCGCGGCCGGGTGGCTCGGCGCGCTGGTCGCGACGCTCGCGTTCTTTCTTCCCTCCTCGCTCCTGGTCTACGGCGTGGCGTCGATCTTCAATCGCTGGCGCGGCACGGCCTGGTATGGCGCCGTCGAGGCCGGGCTCGCGCCCATTGCGGTCGGGCTCGTGCTGGCGGGCGCCTTTGCCATCCTCGACCTGGGCCGCAGCGACCTCTTGGCGTGGGGCCTCGCGCTCGCCGTGGCGGCGTGCCGGCTGTGGCGGCCCGGCGTCCATCCCCTCGTTCTCATCGGCCTCGGCGCGGCGGTCTTCACCCTCGTCAAGATTTTCGCATCGGGCGTTGCGCTCATCGGTGGGTGAAGCGCGGCTCATCCTTGGCGAAGAACGCGCGCACGCCCTCGCGGCAGTCCTCGGAGGTGAACACTTTTTCGCTCAGCGCCAGCGAGGCCGTGACCGCCGCTTGTTCCGTCATATCGAACGCCATGTCGATCGCCTGCTTGCAGGCGGATAGGGCCACCGCCGGCCGCCCGGCGAGCGTGCGCGCCATGGCGAGCGCGGCGGCACGGGCTTCGCCAACCGGGACGACGCGGTCGACGAGGCCCCAGGCGAGCGCGGTCTCGACCGGCAGCGGCTCGCCGAAATACATCATCTCCTTGGCGCGCCCCTCCCCGATCCGCCGCGTGGCGCGGACCGGGCCGCCGCTGCCGGGAAAGACGCCGAGCTTGATTTCCGGCAGCGCCACGACGCCGCCGCGCTCCGCCACGATCAGATCGCAGCACAAGGCAAGCTCGAGCCCGCCGCCGAAGGCTAGCCCGTTGAGCGCCGCGATCGTTGGTTTCGGGAAATCGTCGACGCGGCTGTACGCCCGGTTCTCGAGTGCGAGCTTCTGCGGCACCACCGCGCCTGCGGCCATCATGCGCGGAAACTCCTTGATGTCGGAACCGGCGCAGAACGCCTTGGTGCCCGACCCGGTCAGCACGAGGACCCGCACTGCGGCATCGGTGGCCAAGCGCGCGACGAGCGCGTCGAGCTGACCGGTCAGGTCGAGGGTCACGAGGTTGAGCGGCGGATTGTTCAAGGTGACGAGCGCCACCCCGTCGTCGACGGTGCACAATACGGATTCGCCAGCCATGACGCGATCGCTCCTGCGGTTCGGGCATCGCGGCCATCATGGCCCGGCGCAAACGGCGGCGGAAAGAGGTCGTCAGTGCGAGGAGCCCGGAGGGCGACAAATGCAACAGCGCGCGCCATCTGATTCGCCGGCGCCGGCGCCGCGCAACGCGAAGAATGTTGGGATTTGCGGCTTTATTTGACGTTCGCCGCGGTCTTGCCGCCCAACTTTTGCCGGAATGGCCAAAAGCTCAAGCAGCAGATGGTGTGACAATTACCACCGGCGCCAAGATTCCGGCCACAAAACGCCTTCAATGGTTGGGACCTTGCGCGCGACCTTAAGCGTGCTTCAGGGTCGGCGGGGAAGTGGGGAAACGAAGACGGTCCCGATCGTGCGGGGATCGGGGGGATGGGGACGACGACCGGGACCGCACCTTTCGTGGGGGAAAGGCAGGTCATTATACTCCGGTCGTCGTCCGTCCACCACTAAAGATTAGCGAATAGTTAACGTTAACGGGCCGCCCGCACGGGCGGCCTTGGTTTTACAGCGGAAAACTGGCTTTACGGCCGCCCGCCACGGCCTCCCCGGCTCCTGGCACCGCCCGCGAATCAGCCGCGGCTCCCCGCCGCCGGCCTAAACGACGCCCTCCTGGCGCAGGCGTTTCAGGTCCTCGGGGGCAATCCCGCACAGGGATTCGAGCAGCACGTCGGTGTGCTCGCCGAGCATCGGCGGGCGGCTCACCGCGACCGGCGAATCCGACAGCTTGATAGGGCAACCGACCGTCCGATAGGTGCCGCGCGGCGGGTAATCCACGTCGACGATCATCTCGCGCGCCTTGAGGTGCGGGTCGGCGAGCACCTCGCCGGTGTCCTGGCAGGCGCCGCAGGGAACGCCCGCCTCCCCCATCAGCCGCATGACCTCGTGCTTGCCGCGCTGGCGCGTCCACGCCTCGACGATGGCGTTGAGCGTCGCGCGATTCTCCCAGCGCGCCTCCACCGTCTTGAACCGGGGGTCCTCGGTCAGCTCCGGCTGCCCCAGCACCTTCGCCACCGCCGGCCACATTTGCGGCTGGGCATAGAGGAAGACGAAGTCGTTGGGGCCGCCCGGCGCGCAGGCGTAGGTCGTGCCGGGCACGTTGCGGCCGAGCTGATTGCCGGTGCGCTGCATCGGCCGCCCGAAGCGTTGGTGGTCGCGCAGGCTCACGCGCACCAGGTTGACGACCGCGTCCTGCATCGACACCTCGACGTGCTGGCCGCGGCCGGAGGCGTGGCGCTGCTGCAGCGCCGCCAGGATGCCGATCGCCGTGTGCATGCCGGTGCCGGAATCGCCGATCGCGGGAAAGACGTAGGTCGGCGGGTTCTCGGGGAAGCCGGTGACGCTCATCGCCCCGCCCATCGCCTGCGCGATCGGCTCGAAGCTCTTGAAGCCGCTGTAGGGTCCGTAGGTGCCGAAGCCCTTGATGGTGGCGTAGATGAGCCGCGGGTTGACCCCGGCGAGCGCGTCGTAGCCCAGCCCGAGGCGATCGAGCGCCCCCGGCCCGAAGTTCTCCACCAGCACGTCCGACTTGGCGATCACCTGTTTGAACAACTCCTTGCCCGTGTCCGTCTTCAAGTTGAGCGTGAGGCTGCGCTTGTTGGCGTTGAGGATGAGAAAGAACAGGCTGTCGCTGTTCTGGTCGCGCATGTTCACCCGCGCGACGTCGCCGCCCCTCGGCTCCTCGAGCTTGATCACGTCGGCGCCGAGAAAGCCGAGAATCTGCGTGCAGGCGGGCCCCGCCTGGTTGTGCGTCATGTCGATGATGCGGATGCCTGACAGGGCCTGGTCCATGCTCGCGCTCCGAAGTGAACGTGTATTCAGTGGGGCGCCTTAGCGTAGCGTAATGCGCCAGTCCTCGGTAGGGCGGCGCGTTACGCCGCTCGCATGCGCGCGATCTCGGCGATCGCCGATGCAAAGGCATCAAGGGTGAAGCGAATGTCCTCGTCCGTATGGGCGAGCGACACGTAATACTTGCTTTCGCCCTTCAATATGCCGCCTTCGCGCAACAGGCCGTTGCAGCGTTTCATCGCGTCCTGGTCGCCCATCGCCGAGCGATAGTCGATCACGTCCCGATAGGTGAAGACGATGTCGAACAGCGCCGGCTCGCCGACCACCCGGGCCTTGACGCCGGCGTCCTGCAGGATGCGCTCATAGCCGTCAATCAGCGCGCGGCCGTTGGCAAAAATTCGATCGTAGGATTCCGCCCGCTTGAGGATTTCCAGCGTCTTGAGGCCGGCAACCGCGGCGATGGGATTTCCCGACAGGGTGCCGACCTGCATCATGAAGGCGTCCTCGCCGACCGCGCCCTTGTCGAAATGGGCCATCACGTCGGCGCGTCCGGCAATGGCCGCGAGCGGGAAACCGCCGCCGATGGTCTTGCCCAAGGTGCAAATGTCGGGAACGACGCCGTAGTATTCCTGGGCGCCGCCGTAGGCGAGGCGAAAGCCGGTGACGACCTCGTCGAAGATCAGCAGCATGCCGTTGTCCGCGGTGAGCTTGCGCAAACCTTCGAGGAAGCCGGGCTTGGGCGGGATCAGGCGTTGCATCGGCTCGACGATGATCGCAGCCAGTTCCTGCCGGTGCTCGCGCACTAGGCTGGCGACGGTTTCGAGATCGTTGAACGGCGCCACCAGCACCTCGTCGCGGATGCTGCGGGGGATGCCGGCGGAATCCGGGATTGGCCGGGGAAAATTGGTCGACTGCCGGGGCGCAAGGCTCATCAGCCCGTAGTCGCTCATGCCGTGGTAGCCGCCCTCGAACTTCAGGATCTTGTCGCGCTTCATGTAGGCGCGGGCGGCCCGCATGGCGTAAAGGTCGGCCTCGGAGCCCGAGCTGACGAAGCGCACCTTTTCGGCGCACGGCACCGCGTCGACGATCTCGGCGGCAAGGCGGATGCCGTGCTCGTTGTTGGCGAAGAACGTGGTGCCCTTGGCCAATTGCTCCTCGACCGCCGCGACCACCTCCGGATGGGCGTGGCCGATGAGCATCGGGCCCGAACCCAGAAGATAGTCGACGTATTCGTTGCCGCTCACGTCCCACACCCGGCCGCCGCGGCCGCCGGCAATGACGATTTCGTGGGGCACGTTGCCGAAGCCGCCCCCCGGCAGCACGCGGCGCGCGGTTTCCACGAGGCCGCGCTCGGCATCGCTTGATTTGCGGTTGGGCATCGGCCGCTGGCTCCCGACGGTTCGAGGATGAGGATCCGAGCCTAAGGCTATTGACCGGTTCCGGGCGGATTGCAACAGTCCTTGCCACGCTCAGGATCGGCGGGCGGTCGACGAGCTAGAGAGACGGAGCCATGCTGACTCTCTATTTCGCGCCCGGCGCAAGCTCGATGGCTCCCCACATCGCGCTCAACGAAATCGGCGTCCCGTTCGAAGCGCGGTCGCTCTCCTTCGCCAAGGGCGAAACGCGTGCAGCAGAATTCCTCGCGCTCAACCCGGAAGGCAAGGTCCCGACCCTGCTCGTCGACGGGCGCCCGCTGACCGAAGTCGCCGCAATCCTCTTCTACCTGGCCAGGCGATACCCGGAAGCGCAGCTGCTGCCCGCCGGCGATGTGGAAGCCGAGGCGCAGGTCATCGCGTGGATGTCGTTCATCGCTTCGGCGATCCATCCCGTGCTGCGGCTACGCAACGAACGCACCACGCAGGCGTTCGCCTTCGCCGATCGCAAATTGGGTATGCGCGATTGGGCCGTTGGGGGCTATTCGATCGCCGACATCCATCTTTTCCGGCTGTACTGGCGGTTCAACCGTTCGGTAAAACCGGCGCCGGAAACCTTCCCCGCCCTTGCCGCCCACCACGACCGCATGATGCAACGACCGGCGGTGCAGAAAACGATCGCGATCGAAGCGGCGATCGGATACGAACTGCCGTGGTGAGTGGAATGCGTAACCTCGCCGCAGAGCCGCGCGGCGGGTATGCCGAAGTCCCCCATCGGCACCTACGATCTTACCTCAGGATTCCGGCAATGGCTGGACAGCGGAAGGCGCCACGCCTGTAATTGCGGCACCGAACGGAACGTCTGAGGAGGGTCGGATGTCGTGGGCTGCCATTTCGGGCTATCTCGAGGTGCTCGGGACGCATTGGGCCGATGTCCTCGGCTACATTGCAGCGATTCTGACAATTTCTGCGTTTTCGAGCGCGACCATGATCCCGCTGCGAATCTTTGGTATATCGACCAACTGTTTCAACATCGCCTACGGAATTTTCGCCCATGCCTACCCGCCTCTTGTTCTGCATATCATCCTGTTGCCGCTCAATGCGGTCCGCCTCTACCAGATGCTGCAGTTGGTCGAAAAAGTCAAAATTGCTTCGCATGGGGATCTAAATGTGGATTGGCTCAAGCGGTTCATGAGCAAACGCGCGACAAAGGCCGGCGAGGTCATCTTTCATGCTGGCGATATCTCATCGGCGATGTATTACACAGTCAGCGGACGCTATCGCCTGGTCGAAATCCAAAGCGAGATCGGGCCGGGGGAGGTGATCGGCGAGGTCGGCCTGATTTCTCCGAATAACAAGCGCACGCTGACATTCCAGTGTGTCGAGGCTGGTGAAATGCTCGCGATCGGCTACACCGAGGTCAAGCAACTTTATTTCCAAAATCCGAAATTCGGATTCTACTTTTTAGAACTGATCGCACAGCGGCTATTCCGCGACATTCGACGACTGGAAGCGCGGCTTGCGGCAAGTCCGGCGTAAACAGGTGCCGCCATAGCCGGGCGACTTTTCTTCGAACCGCAATCCCGCTATGGCCCATTGTTTGAGCGTGATCTTTTCCAACCCGCCTTCGCCCGCCGAGGCATCAGGCTGCATGAACCGGTCAGTCCGATCCCAAGTCGGCCGATATTCCTTGGTCTAGCCGTCGCTCGCCGCGCGCCGCAATGCTTGCGCGTCCGCAACGCCGTAGTCGCGTTCTGCCGCGTCCGCGCTCACGTAGCCGTCGACGAGGTCGCGCCCGATCGCCGCCCGCTCGCGTTCGGCCGCCGTGCCAAAGCCGCCGGAACCGGGCGTGCGCATGTCGATGATCGCGCCGGCGGGCGCGGCGAACGCGCCCTTGCTCGGCAGATGCCGCGTGGCGCCGTCCGGCGTCGTCACCGTCACGACCGCAGGCGCGCCGGCTTTGCCGCCGCGGAGGCCGAACGGCGGCGAGGTCATGCGCTCCATGCACAGCGCCCCGGTCGCGTCCGCCCTGTCGAGCATGCGCCAGACCCGCCGTGCGCCGCAGCCGCCGCGATAGCGGCCGGCGCCGCCGGAATCCGGATCGATCTCGTAACGCTCGATGCGCACCGGAAACGCCATCTCCAGGATTTCGACCGGCGTATTCATGGTATTGGAAATGCCGCTGGCGATGACGTTGATGCCGTCCTTGTTCGGCCGCGCGCCGAACCCGCCCTTGACCGTCTCGTAGGAGACGTAGCGCCGGCCACTGCGCGGATCGACCCCGCCGAGGGTCAGGATCGCCGACGTGCCCTGGCTGCAGGCCATCACCTGCTCCGGCATGAACGCCACCAGCGCGCCCATCACCATGTCGGCGACGCGATGCGACATTTCATGATTGGCGTAGACGACCGGGGCGGGGAACTCGGCGTTCACCACCGAACCCTTGGGCGCCCTGATGTCGACGCTGCGCCAGCAGCCGGAATTGGGCGGAATGAGATTGCTCGGATCGATCGCGGTCTTGAGCCCGCAATAGATGCCCGACGCGGTGACCGACAGCGGCGCATTCATGGGCCCTTTCACCTGCGGGTCGGTGCCGGCGAAGTCGACGATCAGCCGGTCGGCCTGTTTGCGCACCGCGAGGCGGATGCGGAACCGCGCGTCGTTGCCGGCCGCGTCGTCGGCAATGCCGTCGCCGTCGCAGAAATCTTCGAATGCGCCCTCCCCGTCCGGCAGGTCGGCGAGCGTCGCGCGCATCAGCCGCTCGGAATAATCCATCACCTGGCGCATGTATCCGACGAGCGCCTCGCCGCCGTAGCGCCGGGCGAGCGCCACGAGACGCTCGGTCGCGCGCAAGGTCGCGGCGAGCTGGGCGCCGAGGTCGCCCTTGCGCTCGTCGGGCGTGCGCACGTTGGCGAGGATCACCTTTTCGAGGTCCGCGTTGGGGACGCCGCGGCTCACGAGCCGCAGCGGCGGCAGCCGCAATCCCTCGCCGTAGATTTCCGTGACCGCGCCGTAGCTGCCAGGCGTTCCCGAGCCGACATCGGGCCAGTGGGCGCGCAGGCAGGCGTAACCGAGCAGCCGGCCGTCGTGGAAGGCGGGGCGCACCACGTTCACGTCGGGCAAATGGCTGCCGCCGAAGTAGGGATCGTTGTGCACGAACACGTCGCCATCGTTGACGTCCGTCGCGAACGCGGCGACGACCGCGCGCACCGCGTCGGGCATGGAGCCGAGGTGGATCGGCAGGTCGGGCCCCTGGGCCACCATCTCGCCATGGGCGTCGAATAGGCCGCAGGAATAGTCGCCCGCCGATTTCAGGATCGGCGAATAGGCGGTCTTGGCGAGGACGACCCGCATCTCCTCGGCGATCTTGTAGAGGCTGTTCTTGACGATCTCGAAGGTGGCGGGATCGGCGCGTGGCGTC
>DASPVJ010000472.1:0-3974 GCA_035622435.1 Xanthobacteraceae bacterium
TCGGCCGCCCGGTCAAGCTCGTCTACTACGACGACCAGACCAATCCGGCGACGGTGCCGGGCCTCTACCAGAAGCTCATCGACATCGACAAGGTCGACATCGTCATCGGCGGCTACGGCACCAACCTGCTGGCGCCGGCGATGCCCGTGGTGATTCAGAAGAAGAAGATGTTGATTGGGCTGTTCGGCATGGCGGTCAACAGCGAGTTCAAATATCCGAACTATTTCTCCATGATTCCGTTGGGGCCGACGCCGAAGTCGGCGCAGACCAAGGGGTTCTTCGAGGCGGCGGTGGCGCAGAACCCGGCGCCGCAGACGGTCGCGATCGTGGCGGCGGACGCCGAGTTCCCGATCAACGGCTCGGAAGGCGCGCGCGAGAACATCAAGGCGGTCGGCCTCAAAATCGTCTACGACAAGCGCTATCCGCCGGCGACCACCGACTTCGCGCCGATCGTACGCGCGATCCAGGCGACCAATCCGGACATCGTCGCCATCTTTTCCTATCCGCCGGATTCGGTCGGCATGGTTCGCGCCGTCAACGAAATCGGTTTCCGGCCGAAGATGATCGGCGGCGGCATGGTCGGGCTGCAGGCGACCGCCATCAAGACCCAGCTCGGCCCGCTGCTCAACGGCTTCGTCAACTACGATTTCTGGCTGCCGATCGAGAAGATGAATTTTCCCGGCGTGGCGGAGTTCATGAAGCGATACCAGGCGCGGGCGGCGGCGGAAGGCGTCGATCCGCTCGGGTATTACATCGCGCCGTGGGGCTACGCCCAGCTGCAGGTGCTGCAGCAGGCGATCGAGGCGACGAAGAGCCTCGACGACGACAAGCTCGCCGACTACATCCGCACGACCACGTTCAAGACCCTGGTCGGCGACGTGACGTTCGGAGCCCAGGGCGAGTGGGCGGAGTCGCGCGTGCTGCAGGTGCAGTTCCAGCACATCAAGGGCAACGACGTCGGCCAGTTCCGGGATATCTCGACCCAGGTCGTGATCACGCCGGCGCAGTACCGATCGGGCGACATGATCTATCCCTACGAGAAAGCGAAGTAGGTTCCGCGAAACCGTCGGCGCCGGCAGCGGGATCGATCAAAGCGGAGGTGCGCCGATGAAGACGTTCGCATCCGGGTTTTTGCGCATCTGTCTCGCTGCCGCCGCCCTCGCCTCGCCGCCGGCGCTGGCGCAGCAGCGGCCGGCGTCCGCCGGACCGGCGGATCCGGCGCTCATCGAGGACCTGGTCGCCGCCAACCGCATCCTTGCCATGCAAGGCGTGGTCGACGCCATGGGCCACGTCAGCGTGCGCCACGACCGCGACCCGAAGCGCTACCTGCTGTCGCTCGCGCGCGCGCCGGAGCTGGTGACCGCGGCCGACATCATGGAGTACGACCTCGACAGCAATCCGGTGCGCGACCCGGGGCGGCGCCAGTACTCCGAGCGCTACATCCACGGCGAGATCTACAAGCTGCGGCCGGATGTCGTCGCCGTCGTGCACGCGCACACTCCGAGCGTCGTCCCCTTCACCGTCAGCAGCGTGCCGCTGCGCGCCATCGCCCATTCGGGCGGCTTCCTCGCCGAGGGCCTGCCCAATTTCGAGATACGCGACGCCGGCGGCATGACCGACATGCTGGTGAGCGACGCCAAGCTGGGGCGCGCGCTCGCCGCGAAGCTCGGCGACAAGCCCGCGATCCTGATGCGCGGGCACGGCTTTGCGGCGACCGGGAAGTCGCTCCCCTACGTCGTCGGCCGCAGCATCTATATCGGCGTCGCCGCGAAGCTGCAGGCCGAGGCGATCGCGCTCGGCGGCACGATCGTCTATCTCGATCCGGAAGAAGGCCGCCTGATCGAGGCACGGCGCGACTACATCCGCCCCTGGGAGTTGTGGAAACGCCAGGCGATGGGGCTCACTCCGCCTTGACGCCGGCTCTCCGGCTCTAGAGCGGCGCAGCGATCGGAGCGCGACATGAGCGGAACTGGCGGTGCGCCGGCAAACGGCGGGAGCGCCGGACTTCATCGACGCGATCTGCTGTTGGCCGCCGGCACGACGATCGCCGTGGGGCTCGATGCGGCGGCGGCGAAGACGAAGGCGGACAGCGCGACGCCCGGGCCCCGAATCGATGCCCATACCCACTTCGCGCCGTTGAAATTTCTCGAATTTGCCGAGAGGGAGGAAGGCCACCCGTTTCCTTTAAGCCCGATGTACAAAAGCAGGCGGGCGCTGATAGACGTGCGGGCGCGCCTCGAAGTTCTCGATCAGACCGGAATCGACATCAACGTTCTCGTCCCGGTCCCGTGGATCGAAGCATTTCGCAAAGTCTACGCCGATCCGGTTCTCGCGGTGCAAGCCGCGCGACTGATGAATGACGAGCTGGCGGCGGTCGTCGCTTCGCATCCGACGCGGTTTCGCGGCGTCGCCATCCTGCCGGTCGTCGACCCCGACGCCATGGTGGCCGAGCTGCATCGTGCGGTCAACGAGCTCGGCTTCGTCGGCGCCTACGCGGCGGTGGGCCCGACCGCCAAGCGCATGGATCACCCCGACTACGAGCATCTCTACAAGGCGCTGGTCGAGCTTGACGCGACCCTATGGCTGCATCCTTCGCGCCCGCCGATCATTCCCGACTACGCCGACGAGAAACTTTCGCAATACTACGAATGGCTGTTGGTGGGCTGGCCCTACGACACTACGTCGGCGATGTTTCGCATCGTGTTCGCGGGCGTGTTCGATCGATACCCCGCGCTGCGCATCGTCACCCATCATCACGGCGCCTTCGTCCCGCTCCTGGAAGCGCGGCTCGCCAATGGTTGGCCGCTGTTGGAGCCGGTCGGGCTGGCGATGCCGCCGCCGACGATATCCAAGCCCTATGTCGATCATTTTCGCAAGTTCTACTGCGACACCGCGTCGTCGGGGTTTGCGCCGAAGGCGCTCGAACTGGCGGTGGATTTCTTCGGTCCGGAAAGAGTCTTGTACGGATCCGACGCGCCGTTCGACGTCGAGGACGGCCGCATCTTCATCTCGGGAACGCTGCGCGCGGTCGACGCGATGAGCGCCGCGCCGGAAACGAAAACCGCGATACTCTCGAGGAATGCGGGGCGTATTCTCAAGATCGGTTAGAGCATGATCCGGCCCTACTCTCCCCTGATGCCGGCCGCCCGGATCACCTTGCCCCACTTCTCGATATCGTCGGCGATGAGCTTGCCGAACGCGGCGGGGGTCATCGGCGTCGGCTCGACGCCCACATCGGCAAGCCGCGCGATCAGCTTGGGCTCCGCGAGGGCGGCGTTGATCTCGCGGTTGAGCGTGGCGACGATCTCGTCCGGGGTTTTCCGCGGCGCGCCGACGCCGAGCCATCCGATCGCCTCGTAACCCGGCACGAACTCGCCGATGCTCGCGAGCTCCGGCAAGGTCGCGCAGGGCCTTGCCGAGGTGACCGCCAGCGGGCGGAGCGTTCCGCTGCGAATGTAGCCGATCGAGAACGTTATCGTCGTAAACGCGACGTGCACCTGTCCGGCCAGGAGATCGGGCATGAAACTGGCGCGATACGGCACGTGCAGCAGGTCGACGCCGGCCATGCTCTTGAACAGCGCGCCGGACACATGGGAAAAGCTGCCGACGCCGGCCGAGGCCATGTTGACCTTGTGCGGGTTTGCCTTGGCGTAGGCGATGAATTCGGCAACGCTATGGGTCGGCAGCGACGGCGTGACCACCATGACGAACGGGATGTCGCCGATGCGCGCGACCGGCGCGATATCGCGGATGAAATCGAAGCTGAGATTTTCGTAGAGCGCGGCGTTGATCGCGTTCGCCCCGCTGGCGCACAGCAGGGTGTGGCCGTCCGGGGCCGCGCGCACGACCGCCTCGGTCGCAATGGTGCCGCCGGCGCCCGGCCGGTCCTCGACGACGAACGACTGACCGAGTCGATCCGACAACCACGGGGCCAGCAGGCGCGCCGCGACGTCGGGCCCGCCGCCGGCGGGAAA
>DASPVJ010000473.1:0-8308 GCA_035622435.1 Xanthobacteraceae bacterium
GGAATCCGCATAGATCGGCACCGGCACGGCGCCGAGCGCCTGGCCGGCGCACATCGCCCAATAAAGCCGCGGCCGGTTGGCGCCGATGACGGCGAACTTGTCGCCGCGCTTGAGCCCCAGTTCGTCGAGGCCGACCGAAAAGGCGGCGACTTCCTCGAGCACCTGCGCCCAGGTCCAGGCCTGCCAGATGCCCAGGTATTTGTGACGAATGGCCGGGCGACCGCCGCGCATCCGCGCGTTGCGGATCAGCAACTTTGGAAACGTATCGGCCGCGGCGGTGCCATCGCTCATGGCGCCGTCTCCTCCCGGTTGGTGCGGGGCCCGGACCCGCAGCCGGCTGCCCTCCGTCGCCGTTGCGCCGGCGAACTTCTCTCGCCGCATATGCAATCGGAACGGCGGAGGGGTCAAGAGTCGGCAGTTTCACATGGTCGCGCGTCCGGCCAGGTTAAAGTCGCCGGCGCCGGCCGACCGGAAAATTCTCGCGCCAAGGTCTCGACCGGTTGCACATAACCCAGCTTTAGCCCTAAGGTCACTTGTTGAGTAAACTCTACCTTGGAGGAAGCGATGCCCGGCCCTCAACTATCACCGCAAGCGTTGCAGGAAGTGCAATCCCTTATCGCAGGCGTCATGAAGAGCGGCCCGGCCGGCCTGGGAGGCCTACCAGCCGACTTCTGTACCCATTGGCCGACCATTAAACCCATCTTGGAAGCAGCCGCGGCTATCCCTGGTCCCGCGGGCCAAGCGGCCAAAGCCTTACTCCTCATCGGCAATTTGGTCTGCGGCATGGCCGTGGGCGGCGGACCTTGAGAAAGGCCGCAGAGCCGCGCCTTCCATGAACGTTTGAGTTTGCCGCCCGGGTTTCCGCTGACGCGGACCCCGGGAGGCGGCAAACGTCGGCCTCTCTACGCGGACGCGATCGGCTCAACCGGCACCTTGGCCGGCATTGCCGGCGCGGCCTTCCCGGCCATGGCGCCGGCCAAGTGCGCCAACGGGCTGGTCGAGCCCATGAGGCGCTCGATGGCGGCGCCGTTCACGCGGCGGCGCCCGTCGGGCGAGGCGGGAAGCGGTTCTTCTCCGAAAACGTCGGCCACTGCAACATCGTCGTCCTCGGCAACGGCGGGCCCGGCCGGCGGCGTCACCGCGATGGGTCGGCCGGCGTCCGCGGCCGGTGCCATTGTTTGCGCATTGTTGTTGCAATGGAGTGGAGCCTGCGGCGCGGGCGCCGTCGGCGCCTCGGCGGGCATCGATTCGGCCCTTGCGGCAGGCTTGCCGGCGTTGAGCAACAGCAGGAGCGCCTCCTCGCAGCGGGCGAGGCGGTGGGCGAAGTCGATTTCGGCGACCGCCCTCGAGGCGAGCACGCGCGCGGTGCGCCCGACGAAATCGACCAGGCGCGAGGCCTCGTCGCTTGCAATCTCGCCGGCGCCGAGCGCCCGGTGGATCTCGGTCAACGCGGACACCGAGTAATTGGGCGCGTCCGGCGCCGGCAGTTCGACCCGGGAGGGCCGGTGCTTGCCGATGAGCCGATCGAGGCACAACCGCATGGCCGCCGGATTGGCGTCGATCGCATTGTCGACGATCATCTGGATCAGCGGCAGGCCGCTTTTCTCCAGCGCCTCCTGCATGTCGCGGGTGAACTTGTTGCGCGCGCCGGCCGGCCGCCCGGCCGGATTGCCGCTCTGGCCTTTGACGAAGGGCATGGGATTACCTCCTTTGGGATTTACCGAGGCCCCGCGTGCCATGCGCGTTCGCTGAGGCACGCGCCCGAAAAGGTTAAAGATTTATGGAGTTACGGTACCACAGTCGGCATAGTATTGTCAAACGATAAGTTATATAGCAATTTCAATCGACTACAGCTGCGCCAGCGCGTCGCCGACCCAGCCCAGGTCCTCCGCGAGGGTGCGGCCGCACCAGCGCTGGTCGGCCGGAACGCCGCGGCGAAAGGCGAGGAAGCCGATCGCGCAGGCGGCGTTGTAGAGCCGGATGCGCGGCCGGCTGAGCGCGCGGCCGAGCGCGGGCTCATACACCGCGAGCGCCGCCTCGAGCGCCTCGTCATGTTCGTGATGGAAGATGAGATAGCGGAAGTCGTGATGGCGGTCGGCCCAACTCGCTTCGTCGTAATCGAACACGCCGCGGACTTCGTCCGTCTGCGGATCGACGGCGACGTTGTGCAGGCCGAGATCGCCGTGGACGAGAACGCGGTCGTCCGCGGCAACCGCGACGGCATCGTAGGAGGCAAGCGCGCGGTCGATATCGGCGAGGAGCGCGCGGTCGTCGATCACCTCCGGCAGGCTTTGCCTGATCCGCTCGCTGGGCCGCGGCCACTCGGGCCGCGTCGGCAGCCAGCCGGCGACGTCGGCTTGGGTGACGCGCGTGTGCTGCTCGATGAGGATCGCGCCGAGCGCCGCCCCGATGCGGCGCGCCAGCGCAACGTCGGTGAGCGTGCGCCGATAGAGCGGCCACGGGTCGCACACGCCGGGCACGGCGGCGCGCAGGTCCCAGCCTTGCGGGGATTCGTAGAGGACGCGCGGCACCCGGAACGAGCAGCGCTCGGCCAGGAGCCGCAGGACGCGGCGCTCCCTTTGCAGAAGCGCGCGGCCCTTCGCGTTGGCCGGAAACCACGCCAGCCGCTCGCCCGGCAACCGCACCAGCCAACGATCCTCGCGCGCCTCCACGCGCACCTGCGCGGGGGCCAAATCGAGCCCCGCCTCGCGTAGCGCGGCGCAGGCGGTCTCCGCGGTGAGAGCAGCACGATTATTCAAATGGCCTTGCCTTTGTGGTAATGGTTGCATGATAGTGAATTCACTATAGCACGGTCTAACGCTCGTCGCTCGGGCGATGCCGAGACGAACACGGATGAAGAAAAAGCCCGAATATAAAGCCGGCAGCGGCAACGTGTTTGCCGATATCGGCCTGCCGAATGCGCAAGAGCACCTGGTGAAGGCGCAACTCATTTACAAGATCGACGGCTTGATGAAGGCGCGCGGTTTGAAGCAGGTGGCGGCGGCGAAGCTGTTCGGCGTCAAGCAGCCCGATGTCTCGAAGATGCTGCGCGGCGATTTTCGGCAGTTCTCGGTGGAACGCCTGCTGCGATTCCTCGTAGCGCTCGACCAGGACGTGGAAATCGTCGTCAAGCCCCACCGAGGCGCGCACACGGCCGCGCAGCTGCGCGTCGCCGATGAGTTCGAGTTCGAGCGGCTAGAGCACGCCGAAAAGGAACTTCGCACCCGTATCCGCGGATTCCGAGCGGGCGATCGGCTGTCGCGTGACGCCGCGCACGAGCGCGGGGCGTGATGGTTCGTACCGAGCGATCGTGCCAACCCAGAGGGCGATGATATCGGTAAGGCTTTCTGTGATCCGCTCGGTCGTGCACATTAACACGTCACCGGTCCCCTAAATTATAGGTATCGGATTCCTGATCCTCGCGGCGCGGCTGCTGACCCGCGGCTTTTTGGGATTCTCCGGGCCCCACGAATCACATATTGAAGGTCGTCGGTCCACGTGGCGTTGAGTGAAGGAGTTTACGATGGCCGAGTGCGCACGCTGTTCCCCGCGCCCATACCTGCTGCCGTCCATATAAGGTTTTTTTCGTGGCTAAGTCAGTCCGAGCTAGGAGGAAGTTGACCTCTCCACCACAAAGGGGAGAAAATACCCTTATCAAGAACATCGATTACTCAATTCATAACTCTGTGCGTACGCTGGAAAGTTCGTTTCGTCAAACGGCGCTTCAGCAGTTTTTGATTATTGCGAAGTCCGTAAGTGACGCCTCAGTTGTGTCGCGAAAGGATAAAATCGCAGTTTTGTATGAAGCGGTTGATAAAATAGTTAGAATAATTGATCGTCTCTCTACTCCTATTTCGGCCGACGAAGTTGAGTTGTGGACGAACTGGAATCGCAAAGTAAAGGAAAAAATACGCGATCACCAGCAGTTGAGCGACCTAGAGCAAACTCGAAATCCATTTTTATTTGCAGAACGGTTCTATGGAGATCGTTGCCCGCTTGCAGCCATTGGCAGGCGAGATCCGAGTTTGGCAAAGGCGCTGCAAGATTGGGAAAGAAGACATGGGAATGATACTGGATTCAGATTTCCAGTTGAGCGCGAGGAGAACGATCGCCTGATAGGCCTAATAGGCGAGAAACCCGATTTCAATACGCTTCCGGCGTCAAAGCTCTTACAGGCGCGGGCCTTGCTGACGATAAAAAATTTTCTCGCCGTAAGAAAATCGAGAGCTGTCGCATCGAGGCGAACAACCGGTTAATTTTCTGACCTCGTTTGTGCGGTACTATGATACTACCACCGGCTCCATTACTTCAGGCGGGAAGATAACTTACGCACCTCCCTCCTGCCGCCAGAAATTAAGCCGGACGTTAAACGTTTTCGCAAGGTGTTGGTGTCATTGTGCGCGGGTCGCCGGACGTTGGCAACATCATTTTTTCGCGGCCCATGAGCGATTTCACGGACATAGCCTTCAGAGTCGGCCCGGCAGAGCGCGAGCTGGCCGAGTTTAAGGCATTGCTGGATTCAAAAAGTGACCTCGCGGAGCGGCCCGACATCCTAAATAAGCTACCTCACTGGCGTCACATGCTTTGCGGACTTGGTACCCTTGATGCTCATATTGGCGCGCCCAATCGTATCGCGACGGAGTTTGACATTGCAGGGCGCTTCAGGTGCGATTTGGTTGTGGGCCATTCCGTCCGTCTCCATTATCTATTTGTGGAATTTGAGGGGGCAAATCCTGACAGCATTTTCAAGTCGACGCGGGGGCGCCGAGCCAAGAAGTTTGGAAATGAGTTCACTGCCGGCTTAGGTCAGTTACTGGAATGGTTCTGGTGGAATGGCGCGCCCTCGAACCTTGATCTCGTCCACCAGCAATTTGGTGGTCGATATGTCGCCAGTACGGGCCTTCTTGTGCTAGGCCGCGATGCATTTATTGATTCCGATATGCTGGACCGCAATCGCTGGGATTGGACTAAAACCCAGTTCAGAACCAATCCGCTAATTTTGCTCATGACATACGACGAAATGTACCGTCACCTCGCTCAATGTATTGCAGGCTGGAAAGATGACTTGCACGAAATGACATCGAGTAAATAGTCCATGGTCTACCGCGGAGTCTATCTGTTGCTGTCGCCAAACTCCGATTTCGTGGAAGGGACTTTTCTGGTGCACTCCGTGAGTAATTCACTCCGCCGCCTTGAGCACCGGCGTCGGCCCCGCGCGGAACTGCTCCAGCAGCGCCGCTTCGTCGGCCTTGGCGGCGGCGAGATGCCGGGCCTTGACGTGGCCGAAGCCGCGGATCTTTTCCGGGATGGCGGCAAGGCCTACGGCGAGGGGGTGGTTGTCCGGCGTCAGCGCCGCCAGAACCTCGTCCAGCATCGCCTCGTAGTCGGAAACCAGCTGCCGCTCGGTGCGCCGCTCGATCGTGTAGCCGAACGGATCGAGCGCGGTACCGCGCAGGAACTTCAAGCGCGCGAGCATCCGGTAGGCCGGCATGATCCACGGCCCGAACGACATTTTCTTCGCCACCCCGGTGGTCGGGTCCTTGCGCGCCAATAGCGGCGGCGCCAGGTGGAACTCGAAGCGCAAATCCTCGCCGTCGAAGGCGGCCTTGACCTGCTCGCGGAAGGCGCCGTCGCTAAAGAGCCGCGCGACCTCGTACTCGTCCTTGTACGCCATCAGCTTGAACAGATAGCGCGCCACCGCCTCGGCAAGCCCGCTCTTGCCCGGCGCCTTGGCGGCCTCCGCCGCCTGGACCTTGGCGACCCAATCGCGATAGCGCTCCGCATAGGCGGCGTTCTGATACTGCGTGAGGAATTCCAGGCGCCGCGCGATCGTCTCGTCGAGCGATTGCGACAGCCGGCGCGCCGCCGACGGCGGGCCCGATTGCGCCGCGATCAGCGCCTCGACCGCGGCCGGGTCGACGGCGGCGCGGCGGCCCCAGCGGAACGCGGCGAGATTCATCGGCACCGCTTCGCCGTTGAGTTCGATCGCCCGCTCGATCGCTTCCGCCGACAGCGGCAGGGCGCCGATCTGCCAGGCGTAGCCGACGAGGAAAATATTGGCGCCGATCGAATTGCCGAGCAGCGCAGTGGCAAGCCGGGTGGCGTCGACGAAGCGGCTCTTTTCGCGGCCGGCCGCGGTCATGATGGCGCGCTTGATGCGCTCGGTCGGCAGCGAGAAGTCGGCGTCGCGGGTGAAGTCGCCGGGCAGGACCTCGGCGGTGTTGACGACCATCTGGGTCGCGCCGAGCTTGGCGGTCGAGAGCACCTTCCGGCCGCCGGCCACCACCATGTCGCCGCCGAGCACGAGGTCGCATTCGCCCGCGGCGATGCGGATGGCGTGAATGTCCTCCGGCTTTTCGGCGATGCGGATGTGGCTGAACACGGCGCCGCCCTTTTGCGCCAGCCCCGCCATGTCGATGATGCCGACGCCCCTGCCCTCGAGGTGGGCGGCCATGCCGAGCACGCCGCCGATGGTGACGATGCCGGTGCCGCCGACGCCGGTCACGATGATGCCGTAGGTCTGGCCGATCGCCGGCAGCATGGGCTCCGGCAATGGGCCGAGGTCGGCAGGCAGCGCGATGCCCTTGCCCTGCTTGAGCCTCGCGCCGTGCACGGTGACGAACGACGGGCAGAAGCCCTTGATGCAGGAGAAATCCTTGTTGCAGCTCGACTGGTCGATGGTGCGCTTGCGGCCGAACTCGGTCTCGAGCGGCTGGATCGACACGCAGTTCGACTGCACCCCGCAATCGCCGCAGCCTTCGCACACCAATTCGTTGATGATCACCCGCTTGTCGGGATCGGGGAACTGGTTGCGCTTGCGCCGGCGCCGCTTCTCGGCCGCGCAGGTCTGGTCGTAGATCAGGACGGTGACGCCCGGCACGCTCGCGAGCGCCGTCTGCACCGGCATCAACTCGTCGCGATGGTGGATGGTGGTGCCGTCGGGCCACTGCGCGTCGGACGGATATTTCCACGGCTCGTCGGTGACGACGACCACCTTGTTGACGCCTTCGGCGGCGACCTGGCGGGCGATCTGCGCAACCGTCAGGCCGCCCTCGTTGCGCTGGCCGCCGGTCATGGCGACCGCGTCGTTGAACAGGATCTTGTAGGTGATGTTGACGCCCGAGGCGACGGCGGCGCGGATCGCCATGTAGCCGGAATGGTTGTAGGTGCCGTCGCCGAGGTTCTGGAACACGTGGTTGCGGTTGGAAAACGGCGCCTCGCCGATCCAGTTGGCGCCCTCGCCGCCCATCTGGGTGTAGCCGAGCGTGTCGCGGTCCATCCACTGCGCCATGAAGTGGCAGCCGATGCCGGCGTAGGCGCGCATGCCCTCCGGCACCACGGTCGAGGAATTGTGCGGGCAGCCGGAGCAGAAATAGGGGGTGCGCTGGGCCGCGTCCTGCAATTCGGCAATCGCGCTCTGCGCCTGCTCGAGGCGGGCGACGCGGCCGGCGATGTCCTCGTTGTGCCCGCGCCGCAGCAGGCGTTCGCCGATGGTGACCGCGATGGCGGTCGGATCGAGCGCGCCCTTGACCGGGAACAGCCATTCGCCCGCTTCGTCCTTCTTGCCGATGCACACCGGCTGGTTGGCGCTGCCGTAGAGTTCCTCGCGCACCTGCACCTCGATGAGCGAGCGCTTCTCCTCGACCACGATGATCAGTTCGAGGCCGTCGGCGAATTCCTTGAGTTCGCGCTGCGACAGCGGCCACGGGCAGGCGACCTTGAACAGGCGGATGCCGAATTCGTTGCACTTGACCTCGTCGAGTCCGAGTTCGTCGAGCGCCTGGCGCACGTCGAGGTAGCTCTTGCCGACGGTGATGATGCCGATCCTGGCGTTGCGGCCGCCGGAGGTGATGTAGCGGTTGAGCCTGTTGGCGCGCACGAACGCGAGCATGGCGTCGCGCTTGAAGTCGTGCAGTCGCGCCTCCTGGCCGAGGAAGGTGTCGCGCAGGCGGATGTTGAGCCCGCCCTCGGGCATGCGGAAGTCGTCCGGGATGACGACGTCGACCCGGTCGAGGCGGCCGTCGACCACCGCGGTCGATTCGACCGTCTCGTGCATGCACTTGAGCGCCGCCCAGGTGCCGCAGAACCGCGACATGGCGAAGCCGTAGAGGCCGTAGTCGATGATCTCCTGGACGCCTGCCGGGTTGAGGATGGGGATCATCACGTCGACGAAGTTATATTCCGACTGGTGCGCGGTGGTGGAGGACTCCGCGGTGTGGTCGTCGCCCATGAGCGCGAGCACGCCGCCGTGCCTGGAGGTGCCGGCGAAATTGGCGTGGCGGAACACGTCGCCGGTGCGGTCGACGCC
>DASPVJ010000474.1:0-5023 GCA_035622435.1 Xanthobacteraceae bacterium
TTGGAGCGGTAAGCGATGTAGCCCGGATGGAGCGAAGCGACATCCGGGGATCCCGCATTTCCGCCCGCCTGCGCGGGCGTCAATGCGGGCTACGAGAACTTCGCCGGCCGCTTTTCGCGGAAGGCCGCAATCCCTTCGGCAAAATCGCGCCCGCGGCCGGCCTCGCATTGCAGGGCGCGTTCGAGCGCGAGCTGGGGCGCAAGCTCGTTGCCGACGCTGGCGCGCGCGGCCTGTTTGATCATGCGAAAAACCGCGGCCGGACCGGCGGCAAGGCGCGCGGCGAGCGCCATGGTGTCGGCCATGAAGGTCGCGTCGTCGAAGACCTTGTAGACGAGGCCGATGCGCTCGGCGTCCTCGGCGCTCACCTGATCGGCGGTGAGCATGAGGGCGAGCGCGCGCTTCGTCCCGACAATGCGCGGCAGCAGCCAGGTGCCGCCGGCATCGGGCACGAGGCCGATGCGCGCGAACGCCTCCTGCAGATAGGCCGAGCGGGCGGCGACCACGATGTCGCAAGCAAGCGCGATGTTGAGCGAGGCGCCGACCGCCGGGCCGTTAAGAGCGGCAAGCGTCGCCTTGGGAAAACCGTAGAGCCGCGCAACCAGCGGATTGTAGTCGCGGTCGAGCGGCGTGCCGAGATCGACCTTCCCGTCGGCCCCGCGCGGCAAGTCCTCGGTCAGGTCTTGCCCCGACGAAAAGGCGCGGCCCGCGCCCGTAAGGACGACGCAGCGCACCGCCGGATCGTCTTCCGCCGCGTCGAGCGCCGCGCGCAACTGCGCGTGCATCACGGCGGTAACGGCGTTGAGCTTGTCGGGCCGCGCCAGGGTGATGACGGCGATCCCTTGTCCTGTCGCGATGCGAACCACTTCGGCCATTTGCCCTCTCCCCTGACCGTGCTCACGCCCGCGCGCTCGGGCGCGCCGAGACCTGCGCGTGCCAGCGGCGCAGATTGACGAAGCCCTCGGGCACGTCGAGTTTCGCCGGCTTCATGAAGTCGACGGAGACCAGGCCGGTGATGTCGGCGACGGTAAAGTGATCGCTGACGATAAACAGCTTGTCCTTGAGTTCGCGATCGAGCAGCGCCAGGAACTCGAGCGCGCGCGGCCTGTTGGCTTCGCCCCAGGCGGGGACCTGATCCTCCATCTCGCGCATGGCCGGATGCAGGTGGCGAAACACCGCCGACACGGCGGCATAGAGGTTGAGTTCGACGCGCCGGTTCCACATTTCGACCAGCGCCTCTTCGAGCGCGCCGCGGCCGAACAACGGCGGCTCCGGACGCAGCCCCTCGAAATAGCGGCAGATAGCGATCGACTCGGTGATCACGGTGCCGTCGTCAAGCTCGAGCACCGGCAGCCGCTGCAACGGATTGAGCGCGGTGAAGCTCTCCGACTTGTGCTCGAGCGCGCCGAGGTCGACCGCCTCAAGCGGGACATCGATACCCTTTTCGGCAAGGAAGATGCGCACCCGCCGCGGATTGGGCGCTCGGCCGCCATCGTAGAGCTTCATGAGGTCCTCCGGCCCGGCACTCTGACCACGGCCGGCAACGCGCGGTCAAGGCGACGCGCCGGGATCGATAACCGTCGGCCGCGATCAATCAATGCGGCTCGCGCGGATGCTTGGCGCGCCAGACGGCGGGACGATCGAAGCTCGAGGACCAGATGCCCCGGCGCTCCGCGCGCGCCGCGCGCTCCTCCGCGTCGTAGGCCCCATAGGCGACGGCGTGGCCGCCCGCCACCATGGCGGCGCCAAGGTCGGCGCCCTCGACTGAGCACACCGCAACCGTGCGGCCGTAGCGATCCTCTTCGTGCGGCCGGCAGGCGACCGGACGGTCGGCGATCAGCGCCCGCAAGGTCCGGGTGGCCTCGACCCCGCAGGCCCACGGCCGGCCGCGCCGGAAGCAATATTGCCGGTATTCCGGGGCATCGATGCCGTAGAGGCGGATTTCGGTGCCGGCGACCACGAGGCTGTCGCCGTCGATGATGCGGGCGGGGCCTGCGATCTGCGCGGTCTGGCGCTGGGCGAGCCAGCCGCCGGCGGCAAGCCCGGCGATCGCCATGGCGGCGAACGGGGCGACGCGCAGGTGCCGCCTCACCCGGGCGAACGGCGCGTTCGCGCCCCGCCTGCGCTCCCATGCGAACGGTCCGTTAACCACCGCCTTCAGCCGACCCTTAAGGTTTGTGGGCGAGTTTTACCGGGAATTTTCGCATTTCGGATACCCTCCCCCGCATGACGCTCCCCGCAAGCGAGGACCGCGGCGCATCAGCGGCCGACAAGGCAAGCCTCGACCGCCGGCGCGCAGCCGCCAAGCGGGTGCGCGAGGCGCGTGACCGCCTCACCTCGACGTCGGGCACGCGGCCGGCGTTCGATTACGAACTGCTGCGCCAATTTGCGCAAAACCGGCTGTCGGCGTCGATCGCGATCCTGCTGCTCATCGCCACGATCGGGTTCCTGTCCGGCCTGTGGACCGGACCGCTCGCCGCCGGCGTGTGGACCGTGGCGGTGCTGGCGATCCACGTCGCCACCCTTGCCCAGTGCCGGCGTCTTCTCGCCGAGGCGCCGGCCGGCGTGAAAATCTCCGCCTGGCGCGCGCGCTTCGTGGCGCTCGACCTCGCCTTCGGCATCGCCTGGGCGCTCAACGTCACCACCATCGTCGAGCAGGACTCAGGCTCGGGCACGTTCATGCTGTTCGTGATGCTGCTGGTGGTGGCGGTGTCGAGCATGCTGGCGTCGACCCTGCCGATCGCGATGTTCGCCGCCACGGTGCCGGTGACGACCGCGGTCGCGTTCGAACTGGCGCTGCGCGGCGACGTGCACGACTACATCCTCGCGGCCATGGCGGTGACCGCGCAAGGCTATTTCACCATGCTGGCGCACCGGCTCTATTCGACGACGCTCGCGACGCTCGAGGCGCGGGCGGAAAAGGATGCGCTGATCGGCGAATTGGAACAGGCCAAGGCCAAGTCCGACGAGGCGCGGCGCCACGCCGAGGCGGCCAACATCGCCAAATCGCGGTTCCTGGCCCAAATGAGCCACGAGTTGCGCACCCCGCTCAACGCGATCCTCGGCTTCTCGGAAGTGATGAAGAGCGAGGTGTTCGGGCCGCACGCGGTCCCCACTTACAAGGAATACGCGGCCGACATCCACAATTCGGGGCAGCACCTGCTCAATCTGATCAACGAAATTCTCGACCTCTCGCGCATCGAGGCGGGGCACTACGAGCTCAACGAAGAGGCGGTGCAGCTCGCCGACATCGTCGAGGACTGCCACCGCCTGCTCAAGCTGCGCGCGCGCACGCGCGGGCTCGTCATCCACGAGGTGTTCGAGCCGGAGCTGCCGCGGCTGTGGGCGGACGAGCGGGCGGTGCGTCAGATCGTGCTCAACCTGTTGTCAAACGCGATCAAGTTCACGCCGCAAGGCGGCGAGGTGTGGCTCAAGGTCGGCTGGACCGCGTCGGGCGGGCAATACATGACGGTCAAGGACACCGGGCCCGGCATTCCGGAAGAGGAAATCCCGGTCGTGCTCGCCCTGTTCGGCCAAGGCTCGAATGCGATCAAATCGGCCGAACAGGGCACCGGGCTCGGCCTGCCGATCGCCAAGAGCCTGGTCGACCTGCACGGCGGCACGTTCACGCTGAAATCGAAGCTGCGCGAGGGGACGGAAGTGATCGTCACGTTCCCGCCTGAGCGGGTGATGGCGGCACTCGGACCGCTCGCGGAACCGACGCCGGCGCTGCAGCCGTCGTCACCGTCGGCGCCGGCCAGGGGCGAACCCCCCGCCGGCGACCGGATCACGAAAGCGGGAACGTAAACAGAGGACAGAGGCCAGAGGTCAGAGGACGGAATGCGAAGGTATTTTCGGCAATCCGTCCTCCGTCGTCCGTCATCTGTCGTCTGCTAACGCGGCTCGCCCTGCTGCGGCCCGGGCTGTCCGCGCTCGCCCATGCGATGATGGCGGTGGCCGAAGTGGGCAAGCATCCGGAACCGGGCCTTCTGCGCGTCGTCCAGGCTCTGATAGAGCGGCGCGGCGGCGTCGGCGATCTGTTTGAGCATGGCGCCGCGACGGGTGGCGGCGTCGGCGGCGCGCTTGAGCCGTTCGATCGGATCGGTCACCGGCTGTTGCTGCCCGTTCCTGCGCGCCTGGATGCGCTCGATCCGCGCGGCGGCGCGGGCGCGTAGCGCCTGCTCGAGGGCCGGCCAGCTCTTCTCCTGGTCGGGCCGCAGGGCAAGCCCCGCATGGAGCGCCGCGATGCGCGCCTCGGCGAGCGCCTTCATGTCGTCGGCGCTGAGGTTCGGTCGTTCGCCGCCCCAGCGGTACCCGCCCGGACCGCGGTCCTGGGCCATGCCCGGACGCATGCCGCGCGGACCGGGCCCGCGGTCCTGGGCCATGAGAATCGTGGTGCCGGCCAGGGCCAAGGCCCCTATTGCCACGACTGCTGCCTTCCACATACCAATCTCCTTGACAGAGGCCCAAAACCTTTTCGGGCGTTGGGCGCGTCGCCGCTCATTCAAACACCGGCCCGGGCGCATTCCTGCGCACGACCGAACCTGCTCGCTACAGGTTACCTGGTACCCGCCTCGATTAAACCCCACGATCTGACGCAAAACGTCACGCTTTTGCCGCCGGGGGCCGGCAATCGTGCCTGGGGTATCGGGTGGAGTCCATGGGTTCACGCGCACGGGCGTGCCGCCTGCGACATCGGATTGCCGCATGGGCCGCCGTGTGGCTCGCGCTGGCCGGGATGCCGATCGCTGCGGCACAACCGGCCGCATCGGACATCCTCGTCGAAGGCAACCGGCGCGTCGAGGCGGAGACGGTGAAGTCGTATTTCCGGCTCAAGCCGGGGGAAGAACTCGATGCCGCCAGGATCGATCAGGCCCTCAAGAGCCTTTACGCCACCGGGCTGTTCCAGGACGTGCGCATCCGCGAGGCGGGCGGCAAGCTGATCATCACCGTGGTCGAGGCGCAGGTCATCAACCGGGTCGCGTTCGAGGGCAACAAGCGGATCAAGGACGAGCAGCTGAGCGCG
>DASPVJ010000475.1:0-4592 GCA_035622435.1 Xanthobacteraceae bacterium
AGGCCATTCATCACGCGCGGTGATGAATGATGTTACTACGGGCCGGATTATTTCGCGAGGGTCGGAGCCTAGATTGGCCGGCAAGTCACAGCGGAGGCTTGCCATGACCCACCTGCCGTCTGCCCTCGACCCCGGCGTCGAACGCCGCATCGACCTCGCCCGGCCCGCCGTCGTCGCCGCGCTCGTTGCCGGCGCGCTCGTTGCCGGCGCGCTCCTGTTCGCGCTCGCCGCATCGACCAACGGCGTCATCGACGGACCGTACGTCGTGACCTGACGCGACGGGGACCGCGATGACCGGCATCACACGCTTGCGTCCGGCCGCCCCGATCCTGATCGGGGCGGCGGTCATGCTCAGCCTGTCCATGGGCGTGCGCCAGAGCCTGGGGCTCGTCATGCCCTCGCTCACCCGCGACCTGGCGATTTCGGTCACCGAATTCACCCTGGCGCTGTCGGTGCAGAACCTGGCCTGGGGCGCCTCGCAGCCGTTCACCGGCGCGCTGGCGGTGCGCGTCGGCTTTCGCCCGGTCATGCTCGCCGGCGCCCTGCTCTATTGCGCCGGCCTGCTGCTGCTCGCCGGCGCGCACGGGCTCCTCGCCGTCATGATCGGCGCCGGCCTGTTGATCGGCGTCGCCCTCGCCTGCACGGCGTCCGCCATCGCCATGGCGGTGGGCTCCCGCGCGGTGCCGGAGCGCACGCGCAGCCTGGTGCTGGGATCGATCATCGGGGCGGGATCGCTCGGGGCGCTGTTGGCGGCGCCGATCGGCCAAGCCCTGGCGGTCGCCTTCGGCTGGCGCGCCGAGGTGCTCGGCTTCTTCGCGCTGGCGCTGGCGATGCTGCCGGCCGCGTGGTTCGCCGGCAGGGTCGACGCGCTGGCGCTGCCGCCGTCGGCCGCGGGCCGCGGCGAAGCGTCGGCCAAGGCCGCGTTGCGGACCGCGCTGGCGTCGGCGCCGTTCCTCGTCATGGCCGGCGCCTATTTCGTCTGCGGGCTGCAGCTCATGTTCATCATCACCCACTTGCCGTCCTATCTCGCGATCTGCGGCATGGACCCGATGCTCGGCGGCGAGGCGCTCGCCCTCATCGGCTGCTGCAACGTGTTCGGCAGCCTGTTCTTCGGCTGGGCCGGCGGGCGCTGGCCGAAGCGGGCGCTGCTCGGCATCATCTACACGACGCGCTCGCTCGGGCTCGGCGTCTACTTCATGCTGCCGCCGTCCCCGCTCGGCACGCTGGCGTTCGCCGCCGTCATGGGCTTCCTGTGGCTCGGCGTCGGCCCGCTGATGGCCGGCTCGATCGCCGACATGTTCGGCGTGCGCTGGCAGGCGATGATCCAGGGCGTCGCCCTCATGAGCCATCAGCTCGGCGGCTTCGCCGGCGCGCTCGGCGGCGGGCTGTTGTTCGACGCGCTCGGCTCCTACGACCTCGCCTGGAAGCTCGTCGTCGCCATGGGACTGACGGCGGGCCTGGTGCAGGTCTCCTCGGCCCTGATACAGCCGGTGCGCAAACTCGCGACCAGCTGAGGCGCCGCGTGGGCACCGGCTTTCGGAAAACATCATGCTCCGACAATAGGTTAAGCGGGATGGCGTTTCGAAGAAAAGCCATCCCGCTTTGGGGTAAAGTGCACGCGACGGGGCGGCATCGGCGCACGCATGCATTAACGGAGGTCGCGTTGGAAGACGCCAGCCTGCAACCGGCGGCGACGGGAGCGCGCGGGCGCGCCGCGGCCGCCGTGTTCCCGGCCGCCATCTATATCGCCGCCTTCGTCACCGGCGCGATCGTGATGAGCTTCGAGATGCTGGGCTCGCGCTATCTCAATCCGTACTTCGGCAGCGGCATCTATACCTGGGCGGCGCTGATCTCGACGGTGCTCGCCGCGCTGACCGCCGGCTATTTCCTCGGCGGCTTCATCGCCGACCGCACGGTCTCGGCCGCCGTGCTCGGGGCGATCGTGGCGCTGGCGTCGCTCTACCTGCTGGCGCTGCCGAGCTTTGCCGAAGCGATCCTCGGCTTCGTGGCCGACGGCGTCGACAACGTGCGGCTCGCCAGCCTCTACGCCGCGCTCGCCGTCATGTTCGTGCCGGTGACGCTCTACGGCGTCTATTCGCCGTTCGCGATCCGCCTGGTGCTGCGCGCCGCGCGCCATTCCGGCACGGTCTCGGGAGCCGTGTACGGCGTTTCCACCGCCGGCTCGATCGTCGGCACGCTCGGCACGACGTTCTTTCTCATTCCGCTGATCGGCACCCGCGCCATCACCATGGCGTTGGGCGCGGCCGGGCTCGCCTGCGGCGCCGGCCTGATCGCGCTCGATCGCGCGGCGGCGAAGTCCGCGGCGGCGCTCGTTGCATTGGCGGCGCTCGCGCTCGGCGGCGACGGCGCCCGCGCGGCGGACTTGTTCGACGAAAGCGTGCGCGCGCGCATGCTCAAGCACGACGACGGACGGATCGTGCGCCTCGAGACCGAATACAACGATCTCTTCATCAGCAAGCGCGGCCCGCTGCTGGCGCTGAGCACCCGGGTCAGGAACGAAAGCTATTTCGAGTCGGTGGTCGATCTCAAGGACGCGGACGACATGATCGTCCCCTACACGCGGCTGATGACGGTCGCGCTGCTCTACCCCGAAACGACCCGGCGGATCCTGATGGTCGGCTTGGGGGCCGGCTCGATATCGACCTATATCGGGCGCGCCATGCCGGACGTGCAGATCGACTGCGTCGAACTCGATCCCGGAGTCATTACGGCGGGACGAAAGTATTTCGGCTTGCAGGAAACCGACAAGGTCCATTTCATCGAGAGCGACGGGCGCGTTTTCCTCAACCGCAACAAGGATCCCTACGATCTCATCCTGCTGGACGCGTTTCGCGAGCTGGGCATCCCGTTCCACCTGGTGACGCGGGAGTTCTTCGCGCTGGTCAAGGAGCGGCTGGCGCCGGGCGGAGCCGTCGCGGCGAACGTCGGCGCCAATACCAAGCTCTACCTGTCGGCGCTGGCGACCATGCGGGCGACGTTTCCGACGGTCGACGTCTATCCCGATTGGAAGCAGTCATACGGAGCGCAGGCGATCACCGTGGCCGTGCCCGCGCCGCGGCCGAGCGCGGACGACCTGATGCGGCGCGCCGGCGCCCTGCAGGAGCAACGGCATTTCCGCTATCCGCTACGCGACCTCGTCGGCAGACGGGCCGCCGACGAAAAAGTGGACGCCGGCGGCGAGGTGCTGACCGACGATTTTTCGCCGGTCAATCTTTACGAGTCGACGCCGGCGCCGAAGCGGCGGTAGCTTAATGGCGAATGGCGAATAGAAAAGCCGCGGCTGCTCTTTAACTATTCGCTATTCGCGAAATCGCCTCACATCGTCGGGCTCGCGTAGTTGCCGCCGAGCGCGTGCAGGCCGTAGGCGGCGCCGGCGATGTCGAAATTGAACGAGAAGTGCTGGCCGATGGCGAGCACGTCGCGCAGATGCCGCTGCAGCGGATCGCGGGTGTAGAGGCCCTGCGCCCCGTAGCACGACCACAGCACCTCCACGGCCTCGCGCGCCTGGCTCACCGCGTAGGCCGACTGCGCGCGGAACCGCAGCTTGGTTTCCAGTTCCGGGACTTGGTCGCGCTCGGCCGCCGCCTGGAACGCGATTGCCGACGCGCGCAAGATCTCGCGCGCGGAATCGATCAGGCAGCGGGCGCGGGCGACCTTGACCTGCACCGCCTGGAAGTCCGCCACCTTGGCGCCGGTATAGGTGCCGAGGCGCTTTGCCGTCGCGCCCACGAACAATTCGTAGGCGCCTTCGGCGGCGCCCAACGCCGCCGGCGCCAGCGGGAGGCTCGAGGCCGCCACGATCGGGATGCGGAACAGCGGGCCGGGATTGAGCGCCGCGCCCGGATGGTCAAGCCCGCCGCGGCAGCGCGCGAGCGCCAGCGCGCGGCGCTCGGGCACGAACAATTCCTCGACCGCAACATCCTTGCTGCCGGTCGCCGCCATGCCCATGGCGTACCAGGTGTCGACGACCGCGTAGTCGGCCTTCGGCACCAGGCACAGGCGCCAATCGACCGGCGTCTTGCCGTCGTCGTCGTAGACGGTGACGGCGAGCATGTTCCAATCGGAATTGTCGACGGCGGAAGAGAACGGCCAGCGGCCGTTGACGACGAACCCGCCCGGCGCCTTGCGCGCGCGGCCGGCGGCGAGCGCGATCGAGGAGGCGATCAACGCGTCCGGGTTCGCGTCCCACACCTCGCGCTGGGTCTCGGGTTCGTAATAGCCGAGGATCCAGTGGTGGCAGGCGACGTTGCCGACGCTCCAGGCGGTCGACGGACAGCCGCGCGCGAGCTCCGCCGGAATGTCGACGATGGCGACGAAGTCGAGCTCCATGCCGCCGAAGGCCCTGGGCTGGTGAAAGCGAAAGAGGCCCGTTTCGTGCAAAAGCTGCTCGTTCTCGCGGATGAGCATGCGCGCGTCCTCGGCCTTTTGCGCGCGCTCGCGCAGGACCGGCACGACTTCGCACGCCCGCCGCATCGCTTCGGCGTAGCTCACGTCGCGGAAGTCGCGCCGCACCGCCTGCGGCAAGGTGCCGGTCGCGTCGTTATGGATGTGCGCATCGGCCATGGCTAAGT
>DASPVJ010000476.1:0-3843 GCA_035622435.1 Xanthobacteraceae bacterium
GCGGAGAGCCAATCCCGCACGGTGTCGACGAAGGTCGCGAAGGTCTGGGGATCGGCGCGGCCGAGCGCGTCGCCGAGCGCGTGCAGCGCCATGGGGTCGACCGACGGGAGCGCGGCGAGAAGCTCGCCGACGCGCTCACGCAATTTGAGCGCGGCGCCGCCGAGGAGTTGCACCGCCCGCCCGACGCTGCCGTCGGCGGCGGACGCCGCAGCCGCGACCTCGGCATCGTCCTCGCTGCGTCCGAGCGTCGCCGCCGCCGCCCGCGCCACGTCTTCGGCGGCGAGCGGTCGCATGGCCAAGGGCCGGCACCGCGAGCGGATGGTCGCGAGCAGCCGCCCGGGCGCGTGGCTCACCAGGAGAAAGAGCGCGCGCGGCGGCGGTTCCTCCAGCACCTTGAGCAGCGCGTTCGAGCCTTGCGGATACTGCAGTTCGTCGGCCGCGTCGACGATGCACACCCGCCAGCCCCCCTCGCCCGCGGTGCGGCCGAAGAACGAGACGGTGCGCCGCACCTCCTCGACGGTGATCACGGTGCGCAGCGCGCCGCTCTCGCCTTCGGTCCGTTCGAGCACGAGCAAGTCGGCATGCGCCCGCGCGGCGATGCGGCGCGCCACAGGATGCGCGGGACCGACGGCGAGCGTCGTTGCGCCCTCGACGACGCGCGCCGACGGATCGGGATGCGCCAGCACGAAGCGCGCCATGCGATAGGCGAGCGTCGCCTTGCCGATGCCGGGCGGCCCGCCGATCAGCCAGGCGTGCGCGATGCGGCCGCCGCGGTACGCGTCCACGAGCGCGCGCTCGGCAGCGGCGTGACCAAACCAAGCGTTGGTTTCGCGCGGATGCGGCGGCTCGACGGCATCGTCGCTACGGTCGGTCCGGCTCACGGAGCGACGCCCTCGGCCATCAACCGCGCTTGCGCCGGGTGCAGGCGCGCGTTGACCACGGCCCACACCGCATCCGCGACCGTGTCGGGAGGGACCGTCGCATCGATGACGGCAAAGCGCTCCGGCTCGCGCGCCGCGAGATCCCGATAGGCTTCGCGCAGCTTCGTGTGGAAATCGAGCGCCTCCGCCTCGAACCGGTCCCCTGCCCCATTGCCGCGCCGGCGCGCCGCGCGCGCAAGCCCCATCTCCGCCGGCAGGTCGAGCACGATCGTCAGGTCGGGCCGGGCATCGCCGACGGTCAGCTTCTCCAGCCGCGCGATGAGCCGGGCGTCCACGTTGCTCAGGACGCCCTGGTACACTCGCGTCGAATCGGTGAAGCGGTCGCTCACCACCCATTTCCCCTGGTCGAGCGCCGGCCGGATGGTCTGGCTGACGTGATCGTCGCGGGCGGCCGCAAACAGGATCGCCTCCGCATAGGCACCGAGCGGCTTGGCGGCGCCCGACAGCAGCACGTGGCGGATGGCCTCGGCGCCAGGCGAGCCTCCCGGCTCGCGCGTCGCCACCACGCCCACCCCGAGCGTGCCAAGCCGCTTGACCAGCGCCGCCACTTGCGTCGACTTCCCGCTCCCCTCCCCGCCCTCGAATGTGATGAACCGTCCGCGCATCGCGATCGCCCCGGCTGCTAGAGTTTCTGCACGCCGGCGCGGAACAGATTGATGACGAGCTCGGTTGCGGCATCGAACGCGCGCTGGCTGAGGTTGCCGGGGCCGACCGCTTCGCTCGCCTGCAGCGGCACCTCGAGCACGACGTTCTGCCCGCGCCAGACCCTGAGCTGCCCGATCTGTTGCCCCTTCTCGATCGGCGCCCGCACCGGCCCGGTGTAGACCACGCGGGCCAGCACGCGTTCCGTCGAATTGCGCGGAACCAGCAGCCGGACGGAGCCGTTGGCGACGAGCGGCACTCGCCCGCGCGCGCCGCCGAAGAGCTTTGCATCGCCGATCGTCTGCCCCTCGGCGAACAGGGGCCGCGACTCGAATCCCTTGAAGCCCCATTCGAGCAGTTTCTTCGTCTCCTCGCCGCGCTCTTTCTGGCCTTTGAACCCGTTGGTGACCGCGATCAGGCGCATGTCGCCTTGTACCGCCGAGGCGACGATGCCGTAGCCCGCCTCTTTGGTGAACCCGGTCTTGAGGCCGTCGACGCCGATGTTCATCGCAAGCAGCGGATTGCGGTTCAGCTGGCGGATCCTGTTCCAGGTGAACTCACGCTCGCCGAAAATGGAATAAAAGTCCGGATAGGTGCGGATGAGATGCCGGGCGAGCTTGGCCAGTTCGCGTGCGGTGACGTGGGTGCGCGGATCGGGCAGCCCGGTCGGGTTGGCGAAGGTCGACTGCGTCAACCCGAGCTCGCGGGCGCGCTTGGTCATGATCTCGGCAAAGGCGGCCTCGCTGCCGGCCATGCCTTCCGCCAAGGCAATGCACGCGTCGTTGCCCGACTGGACGATGGCGCCGTGCAGAAGGTCGATGACCTTCACGCTGCTGTGGATCGGCGCGTACATCGTCGAGCCGTGCGACGGCGCGCCGCCGCGGCGCCACGCGTTCTCGCTGATGAGGAACTCGTCGTCGCGGCCGAGCTTGCCGTCCTTGATGGCCAGGAAGACGACCTCGACGGTCATCAGCTTGGCCATGCTGGAGGGCTCCATCAGCTGGTCGGCGTTCTTCTCGAACAGGACCGTGCCGCTGTCGTAATCGATCAGGATGGCGTAGGGCGCCGAGAGGTTGAACGTATCCTCCTTCTTGGCCTGGCCGGCGGCCGGCGTGAGCGAAGCAGCGGCGAGCGCGCCGGCAAGCGCCAGCACCGCCATCGCGCGAGCCAGCGTAGCGCGCGCCGTCATCGTGACCATCTTACCCGGCCTCCGGCCGACCACGGATTGCACCCCGTCTTGCCATATCGGCCGCAGCCACGGCTTGCCAATCCCGTCAGGCAAATAAATGACGCGAACCCGAAAGGCCTGCCCGGAATCCGGTCCGGGCGACTGGCGGTTTTTCGGAAAAGAGCCTGCTTCGACAATAGCCTAAGGCGGACAGCGGATGCGAAGAAAGACGGTGCCGCCTCAGTAAAGCCCGCGACCGGTTGCCACGGCGGCAGAGCCGTCATAGCCCATCGGGGCGTAGGCGGAGGCAGCCGGCGGCGGACCGGGCACCCATTGCAGGCGCGGCTCATCCGGTCCGGAGTTGCGCATGGCGACGCGCGGCCCCGCCATCGCCGCCTGCCGGTCCGGCGACGTTCCAAGATCGAACGGACGCTCCTCCGGCACCGGCGCCGTCCCGTTCATGATCGGGCTGCGGCTGGCCACGGCGGGGACGAACGGCCGGTTCGATGCCAGCATGATCGAGGGCGCGGGCGCCGGGGCGCCCTGGCGCACGGTTGCCAGCAGCAGGCGGTCATCGGACCCCTCGAGCGGCGCCGCGCCCACGTATTCGACGCGCACGCGGGCAAGCCCGTTGTCGCGGAAGCCGAGCACCTCGGCGGCCTTCCCCGAGAGGTCGATCTCGCGGTTTGTGTGGTAGGGGCCGCGGTCGTTCACCCGCACGATCACCGAGCGATGATTGCTCAGGTTGGTGACGCGCGCGTAGCACGGCATCGGCAAGGTCGGGTGCGCGGCCGACAGGCTGTTCATGTCGTAGACTTCGCCGTTGGCGGTGAGCCGGCCGTGGAAATCTTCGCCGTACCAGGACGCGAGCCCTTCGGCGCGATAGTTGGGATCAAACTGGGGGTAATACCAGCGGCCGGCGACCATGTACGGCTGGCCCACCCGGTATACGCCGCCCCCCTTGGGCACCGGTTGGCCGGGATCGACCACCCGCGGGCTTGCGGCCACGCCGTAGCGCGGGTCGATGCTGCCGAAGTTGCTGGACGAAGAGGAACAGGCCGCGAGCGCCAGCGCGCAGAACGCCGCCGTCCC
>DASPVJ010000477.1:0-2392 GCA_035622435.1 Xanthobacteraceae bacterium
CGCGGCGGTCGACAAGCTCAAGCGCGAGGGGCCGGAATACAAGAAGGACCTGTCCACCTGGGGCCAGGTCGGGGTCGGCGCGCTCGCGGTCGGCTGCGTCGCCGCCGCCGCGCTCGGCCAGATCGAGGTCGGCATCCCGTGTGTGATCGGCGGCTCGGTCTCCGCCGGGGCGCTCAGCCTGTGGCAGAAGCAGCAGGATTGACGCGGCGTCCGTCCATGCCCGGCCTTGTGCCGGGCATCCACGTCTTTGAAACACAAACAGATGAAAGACGTGGATGGCCGGGACAAGCCCGGCGATGACGACGTGGCAGGGTCGGCGCAAGGGCCAACAAAAGCAGCTGGGCGCATTGCATTTCGCCCGGCCGGCGGCCACAATTGCGTCCGTTGCTTCCTCACACGGACGCCGGGCGATGTTTGCACGCTTGAAAGCCGCGCTGAGCCGTCTTGCCGGCGGCGGCGGCGCGGCCGAAGAAACGATGCCGGCGGTCGAGTACAAGGGCTACCGCATCCGCCCGACGCCCTATCTCAACAACGGCCAGTACCAGACCTCGGGCCTGATCCAGAAGGACGCGGCCGACGGGGTGAAGGAGCATCGCTTCATCCGCGCCGAGACCCATCCGACCAAGGACGACGCCGCGGCGTTTGCGATCACCAAGGGCAAGCAGATCATCGACCAGCAGGGCGACCGGATGTTCGGGTGAGCTTTATCCCTCCCCCGCAGGGGGAGGGTGGCGAGCGAAGCGAGCCGGGTGGGGGCGGACTTTCTGAGACGGCCAGTTTTTCAAGGGCACCCCACCCCGGCCCTGCGGGCCGACCCTCCCCTTTCAGGGGAGGGATAAGAGCGCTTGGCGCGCCGAACTGATCAAACGAACTCGCATCACGCCGGCCACGCGTCACCCCAGCGGTCCGCATACGCGACCTCGGCGACCGGCTTGCGCGCCAGCGGACCGAACTTCCCTTGCGGATAGCCGATCGGCATCAGCGCATAGGTCGACACCTCGGGCGGCAGGCCGAGCACGGCCTTGATCTCGTCCTCGCAGCGGATGTGGTTGGTGGTGATCACGGTGCCGAGCCCGAACGCGCGGCAGGCGAGGATGATGTTCTGCACCGCCGGATAGATGCTGGCGCCGCGGATGTGCAGCGCGTAGGCGCGTTCGTCCTGGTAGATCGCCTGGATTTCCGGCGGCAGCATCTCGCGCGGCGGCGGCGGGCGCTCGTGCAGGCACGGCACGAGGAGCACCGGCGCGTCTCCCATGTGGTCCCAGAGATACGCGCCGGAGTTCATGAAACGCCGGTATTGCTCCTCGGTCATGTGCTCCGGACGCCCGCGCGCCTGGTAGATTTCCGCCGCGATGTCGGAGGCCTTGCGGTAGATCGCGCCGAGCCGCCGCCGCAGCTCCCGATCGCGCACCACCACGAACGCCCAGTTTTGCGCGTTGCCAGCGGAGGGCGCGCGGATGGCGGCGTCGAGGACGCGGGTGATGATCTCGTCCGGCACCGGATCGGGCTTGAGCCGGCGCAGCGCGCGGGCGGAATAGATCGCCTCGAACAATCCGATCTCGGGCATGGCGGGCCTCGTTCGTCAGAGCGCAGAGCCTAACGGCGCCGGTCCGATTGGCAAACGCCCGCGATCAACCTCGCGATGAAGCCGCCATGAACTAAGCCTGATGCGTCCGCTCTCCCGATGCGCCTGCCGGAGACGGCTCCCGCGGCTTCTTGCCGGCGGATCGGCAAATCCTTTCGATCGGAATCGGGGGAATGCCCGATTTCTCCGAGATCAGCCGATCCTGCTCTTCCAGGATCGCGCGGGCGGGCTCGTCGCGGTCGAGGCCGCCGAGCACGGAGCTTGGAACCTTGCGGTTCGACCGCCGCGAGCCGTCCTTGTAGAACACGTCGAACGTCACGAACTCGGTGCGGGGTGTGGGCTTTCTGGCCATTTTTGTCTCCCGGGTCGACGATGCCGAAGCTCTTGGCGGTTGAACGAAAAGGCCCGGCGCTTTAGGCGCCGGGCCGGTTCGATCGCAGATGCGATCAGATGCTCTGCAGGTTCGCGGCGGCGAACTTGCCGCGCTCGCTCACCACGTCGTAGCTGAGCTTCTGGCCCTCGTTGAGGGTGCTCATGCCGGCGCGCTCGACCGCGGAAATGTGGACGAACACGTCCTTCCCGCCGTCGGTCGGCTGGATGAATCCGAAGCCCTTTTGGGTGTTGAAAAACTTCACGGTACCTTGAGCCATGTCTGGCCTCCTTTGAAAACGCCGATCGGCGTCCATGGCCGCGCGACCATCGCGCAGCCCCCAGTCCGATTTCAGCGTTGTCTTGGGAATGCCCAGCGGGCAGGCGGCAAGAACAGGCAAAATATCGAACGGCGCGCATATAGACGACGCCGGCACA
>DASPVJ010000478.1:0-8516 GCA_035622435.1 Xanthobacteraceae bacterium
TTGTTCAGCCGGTCGATGGTGCCGCCGGTGACGTATTCGACCGGCACGCCGGTTTGCGCGGTGAACTTCTTGGCGATGACGGCGTCCACCGTGTCGCGCCAGCTGCCGCCCCACACGCTGACCACGAGCTTGTCTTGCGCGGCGGCCGTCAGCGGCGCCAGCATCAGCGCCAGTGCGCCGAGCGCCATGCACAGTCGCTTCATGTTCGAACCCTCCGCTCTCCGGCGCGCCATTGTTCGTTGAGACGGCGCGGCTTGTCCAGCACGCCCCCTCCCCATCCCTCCCCCGCACGGGCGCCCCATCGCGCAAGCGCGATGGGGACCCCTCGCGGGGGAGGGAGGAGGATATGGTTAGGGAGGGGGCATTGGTTCGCATCAATCGGGGCGGATAGAATGCAGCGTCAGCAACTCACGAGACCGTCCAAATGAATCACCAGCACCCCCGTAGCGTCGCCGCCGCGTATCTCGCGCTATTGGCGGAGCGCGGCGTCGACTACCTGTTCGGCAACGCCGGGACCGACTTTGCGCCGCTGATCGAGGCCTATGCGCAAGCCGCGCAGACCGGCGGCGCCGCGCCGCGGCCGATCCTCGCCACCCACGAGAACCTCGCCGTCTCCATGGCGCACGGCTACGCCATGGTGTCGCGCCGCATCCCGGCGGTGATGGTGCACGTGAGCGTCGGCACCGCCAACATGGTGTGCGCGGCGCTCAACGCGGCGCGCGAGAACGTCGCGATCCTGCTCACCGCCGGCCGCTCGCCGCTGACCGAGAGCGGGTTGCCGGGATCGCGCGACGGCTACATCCATTGGGCGCAGGAAATGTACGACCAGGCGGGCATGCTGCGCGAGATCGTCAAATGGGACTACGAGCTGCGCAACGGCGAGCAGCTCGCGACCGTCGTCGACCGCGCGCTCACGATCGCCGCGAGCGAGCCGCGCGGCCCGGTATACCTTTCGCTGCCGCGCGAGGTCATCGCGGCGCCGATGCCGGATCGGCCCGCGGCGCCGCGGCCGTTCAGTCCGGCGTCCGCGTCCGCGCCGGACGCCACGGCCGTTGCCGCGGCGGCGCGGCTGATCGCCCAGGCGAAGCGGCCGCTGATCGTGACGGCGAACGCCGGCCGCGATGCCGCGGCGTTCGCGGCGTTGGGAGACTTCGCCGCGCGCTTCGCCATCCCGGTGGTGCAGCACCGGCCGCGGTATTTCTCGCTGCCCTCCTCGCACCCGATGAACCTCGGCTTCGACCCGGCGCGCCACGTGCCGAACGCCGACGCGATCCTGGTGATCGAGTGCGATGTGCCCTGGCTGCCGAGCCGCACCGGGCCCGGCCCCGACTGCAAGGTCGTTCACTGCGGCCTCGACCCGCTGTTCGCGCGCTATCCGATCCGCGGTTTTCCCTGCGACGTGGCGATCACCGCAAGCACGGTTGCGGCGCTGTCCGCGCTGAGCGCCGCGCTGGCCGACGCCGTCGACGCGGCGGCGGTCGCGCACCGACGGCGCCTGATCATGGACGAACGCGCGGCGCTCACCGCCGGGTGGCAGGCCGCGGGCGAAGCCGCCGCCCGCAAGAACCCGCTCGACCCGGCGTGGGTGAGCCATTGCATCGGCCGCGCGAAGGACCCGCGCACGATCGTCGTCAACGAGTACACGCTGTTCCCGGAGCACTGCGCCTTCGAGCATCCCGATCTTTATTTCGGCTCGAGCTCCGCTTCGGGGCTAGGCTGGGGCGCGGGCGCTGCGCTGGGCGCCAAACTGGCGCGGCCGGAGAGCCCGGTCATGGCGGTCGTCGGCGACGGCGCCTACATGTTCAGCAATCCGGCCGCCGTGCACCATGCCTCGGCGCTGCACGAACTGCCGGTCCTCTTCGTCGTCACGAACAATTCCATGTGGGGCGCGGTCGAGCGCAGCACGCGCGCCATGTATCCGGACGGACGGGCGGCAAAAAGCAACGACCCGCCGTTCGTGCGGCTCAAGCGGCTGCCGGCGTTCGAGCGGATCTGCGAGGCGGCGGGCGGCTACGGCGAGCGCGTGGAAGATCCGGCGGCGCTGCCCGGCGCACTCGCGCGCGCCATGGCGGTGGTGGCCGACGAAAAGCGGCAGGCGCTGCTCAACGTCATCTGCGGAGCGGGCGGGACGGCGTAGGGCGCAATAGCGACAGCGTATTGCGCCGATGACTCGCGCGGCGCATTACGGCGCTTCGCGCCTAATGCGCCCTACTGCAATCGCTCGAACAGCCCGCGCATCAGGCGGGTGCGCGGCTCGATCGACGAGACGAAGCCGTGCTCCCATTCGGTGTGGGCGCCGTCGCCGTCGATGCCGAGGCCGTCGAGGGTCGGCACGCCGAGCGCCGCGGTGAAATTGCCGTCGCTGCCGCCGCCGGTCATGATCGTGTCGGCGAGCACGAAACCGACCTCGCGCGCCACCTCCTGCGCCTGGCGCAGCAGCGCTTCGATCCCGGCGGTCTTCTCGAACGGCGGCCGGTTCATGCCGCCGGTGACCGTGAGCTTGACGTCGGGATCGACCGACTTGAGGCCGAGGATGCGTTCCTCGAACTCGCGCCCGGCCGCCGCGTCGCGCACCCGCAGGTCGACGCTGATGCGGCAGTGCTGCGGGATCACGTTGGCGGCGCTGCCGCCGGCGATCAGGCCGACCGTGGTGGTGACGCCGCGCGGGTAGTCGGTCATCGCCTCGATCGCCAGAATCTGGTGCGCCATCTCCTTGATGGCGCTGCGGCCCTTGCGATGGGAGCCGCCGGAGTGGGCGGGGACGCCGGTCGTCGTCACCTCGAAGCGGCCGACTCCCTTGCGCGCGGTGACCACCTTGCCGCCGTCGCGCGCCGGCTCGGTCACCAGCACGTAGCGGGCGCGGCGCGCCTCCGCTTCGATCGCGGCGCGCGAGATCGGGCTGCCGACCTCTTCGTCCGGCGTGAACAAATAGACGATCGGCAGCCGCATGGTGCCCGCCCGCGCGACCGCGCGCATGGCGTCGAACGCGATATAGGCGCCGCCCTTCATGTCGTAGAGGCCGGGGCCGTAGAGGCGGTCACCGTCGCGGCGGAACGGCAGCGCGCCGGCAAGCGTGCCGATCGGATGCACCGTGTCGATGTGGGAGAGCACCAGGATGCCCGGCGCCTCCGACGCGCCGGCGCGCACTTTGAGCATGTCGGCGTAGCGCTCGTGGCCGCCGATGCGCTCGACCTTGACCGGCAAGCCGTCGAGGCCGGCGGCGACGAGGTCGATCATGCGGTTGACGGCGGCCTTGTTGCTGGTCGGACTTTCGTTCTCGACCCAGCGCCGGATGCCCTCGATCATGCCGCCGACATCGATCGATTGGTCGAACACAGTCGTCATTTCTGGCCCTCGCTGCGGCCTGTCATAACGCGGTCATAGGCCCACGAGCAACCGTCGTAGAGCGCAATAGCGCAGCGTATTGCGCCGTTCAGCGTGGCGGCGCATTACGGCCTCGCCTAATGCGCCCTACGGCAACAGCACGACCGCCTCGATCTCGAACAGCGCGCCGTCGCGGGCGAGCTTGGAGATCTGCACGGCGGTGCTGGCGGGCGGCGCCGCCGTATTGACGTAACGGTCTCGCACCTCGCGCGCGATCGGCAGCTGCGCGTCGATATCGGTGAAGTACATGTTGACCTTCACCATCTGCTCGAACGTGCCGCCGACCGCCGCCAGCGCGGCTTTGAGATTCTCGAACGCCTGCACCGCCTGGGCGCGGAAGTCGCCGCCCATGTTGCCGCCCGGATCGACGCCCAATTGCCCGGCGATATAGACGATGCGGCCGGGCCCGGTCGCCTCCACCACGTGGGTGTAGCCGCGCGGCGGGTGGATGTTCGATGGATTGATGAAGCGCGTGTTGGACATCGGTAACCTCCCTTGATCGGCTGTTTGTTATGACCGTCACAGCGCCGCGAAGTCGATCGGCTTGTGGCGATCGAGGGTGCGGTGGACCGGCGGCAGCGGATATTTGAGGCCGGTCGCGCAGTTGAACAGCACGGCGCGCTCGCTCGCCCCGATGCGCCCGTCGGCGAGCGCCTGCTTGTAGGCCGCGTAGGTCGCCGCGCCCTCCGGGCACAACAGGAATCCCTCCTCGCGCGCGACCTCCGCGAGCCCCGCCGCGATCGCCTCGTCGTCGACCGCGATGGCGAAGCCGCCGCTCTCGCGCACCGCCCGCAGGATGAGGAAATCGCCGACCGCTTGCGGCACGCGGATGCCGGCCGCGATGGTGTGGGCGTCCTCCCAGCGCGGCGCGTGTTCCACGCCCGCCTCGTAGGCGCGCACCATGGGGGCGCAACCCGCCGCCTGCACGGCGACCATGCGCGGACGCTTTTTTCCGATGAAGCCGATCGCCTCCAATTCGGCGAACGCCTTCCACATGCCGATCAGGCCGGTGCCGCCGCCGGTCGGATAGAGGATCACGTCGGGCACGTCCCAGCCGAGCTGCTCGGCAAGCTCGAGCCCCATGGTCTTCTTGCCTTCGATCCGGTACGGCTCCTTCAAGGTCGAAGTGTCGAACCAGCCGACCTTCGCCTTGCCCTCGCCGACGATCTTGCCGCAGTCGTCGATCAGGCCGTTGACCCGGTAGACGGTCGCGCCCTGCAATTCGATCTCGCTGACGTTCACCTCCGGCGTATCCTCCGGGCAGAACACCGTGGTCTTGATGCCGGCGCGGCTGGCGTAGGCGGCGAGCGCAGCGCCGGCGTTGCCGTTGGTCGGCATCGCCATGTGCTTGATGCCGAGCGCCTTGGCCATCGACACCGCCATGACCAGGCCGCGCGCCTTGAACGAGCCGGTCGGCAGCCGCCCTTCGTCCTTCACCAGAAGTTCGCCGCCGCCGAGCCGCCGCGCGATCTTGGGCAGGGCGACGAGCGGCGTCATCGCCTCGCCTAGGCTGACGATGTCGCCGACGCGCCGCACCGGCAACAGCTCGCGATAGCGCCACAGGTCGGGCGGGCGATCGGCGAGCGCGGCCTTGGTCAGCGCCGCCTTCACGCCGGCGAGGTCATAGCGCACCAGCAGCGGCTTGCCGGCACGCGAGAGATTGTGCGCCGCGTCGGCGGCATGGCGCTCGCCGGTGGCGGCGCATTCGAGATGGGTGACGAAGGTCGGCCGCTCGATGGTCAGATTCTCGTCATAACGCACGACGCGTCTCCGCAGCGTTTGTCCGATTGTTTGCTGGCTTAAATTGTTGGAGCATGATGTTTTTCCGAAAACCGGTACCCACTTTTCGGCATCATGCTCTAATGGCGGAAGTGGCGGATGCCGGTGAACACCATGGCGACGCCGTGATCGTCGGCCGCCTTGATCACCTCGTCGTCGCGTAGCGAGCCGCCCGGCTGGATCACCGCGGTGGCGCCCGCTTCGATCGCGACCAGGAGGCCGTCGGCGAACGGGAAGAACGCGTCGGAGGCAACGACCGACCCCTTGGTGAGCGGTTCGGCGAGGCCGGCCGCCGCCGCGGCGTCCGCGGCCTTAAGCGCCGCGATGCGCGCCGCGTCGACCCGGCTCATTTGCCCGGCGCCGATGCCGACCGTCGCGCGGTCCTTGGCGTACACGATGGCGTTCGATTTGACGTGCTTGGCGACGCGGAACGCGAAGCGCAAATCCTCGAGTTCGGCTGAGGACGGCGCCCGCTTGGTGACGACCTTGACCTGCATCTCGTCGGCCACCGCGTTGTCGCGCGACTGCGCGAGGAGGCCGCCGGCGATCGACTTCACCGCGAGACCGGGCGCGCACGGGTCCGGCAATCCGCCGGCCAGCAGCAGCCGCAGGTTCTTCTTGGCGGCGACGATGGTCGCGGCCTCCGCGGTCGCGTCGGGGGCGATGATCACTTCGGTGAGTATCTTGGTGACGGCGCGCGCCGCGTCCGCATCGAGCGTGCGATTGAAGGCGATGATGCCGCCGAACGCCGAGACGGGATCGCAGGCGAGCGCCTTGCGGTAGGCGTCGAGGAGGCTCTCGCCTTCGGCGACGCCGCACGGGTTGGCGTGCTTGACGATGACGCAGGCGGCGGTGCGCCGGGGATCGAACTCGGCGACGCATTCGTAGGCCGCGTCGGTGTCGTTGAGGTTGTTGTAGGAGAGCTGCTTGCCCTGCACCTGACGCGCGGTCGACACGCCGAAGCGCGGCTCCGGCGTGCGGTAGAACGCCGCCGTCTGGTGCGGGTTCTCGCCGTAGCGCAGGGCTTCGACCAGGGCACCGCCGACCGTGCGCCACGCCGGCGCCGGATCGCCGATTTCGCCGGCGAACCAGTTGGAAATGGCGGCGTCATAGGCGGCGGTGCGCGCATAGGCCTTGGCGGCAAGCCGCCGGCGCAACGCCAGGGTGGTGGCGCCGCCGTGGGCTTTCAGCTCGTCGCGCATCACCGCGTAGTCCCGCGGGTCGACGATGACGGCCACGTCGGCGTGGTTCTTGGCGGCGGCGCGGATCATCGCCGGGCCGCCGATGTCGATGTTCTCGATGCAGCGGGCGAAATCGGCGCCGTCGCGGACCGTTTGCTCGAACGGATAGAGGTTGACGACGAGAAGATCGATCGGCCCGATGCCGTGCGCCTGCATCGCCGCCACATGGTCGCGGTTGTCGCGCATGGCAAGCAGCCCGCCGTGCACCTTCGGGTGCAGCGTCTTGAGCCGTCCGTCCATCATTTCGGGAAAGCCGGTGACGTCGGACACGTCGCGCACCTTGAGGCCGGCCGCGGCCAGCGCCTTGGCGGTGCCGCCGGTCGAAATCAGCTCGATGCCGTGGCCGGCGAGCGCGCGGGCGAACTCGACCAGCCCGGACTTGTCGGAGACGGACAACAGGGCCCGGGAGATGCGGCGCAGACGCTCGGTCATGGTGGCCGCCGCCTACCATGAATCATCGACAGGTGAAACACGCGCACTGGCCTTTCCCTCCCCCCGCGAGCGCAGCGAGCGGTGGGGAGGGTGGCGACGCCCGCGAAAAGCGGGCGGAGCCGGGTGGGGGGGCTGTCTTTTGGCTCCATCAAACAAAAAGACCCCCCACCCCTAACCCCTCCCCATCACGCTTCGCGTGGGGGGAGGGGAACAGGTCCGCGCCAATCACAGCGGCAGTTCGGGCTCGCGCGCGGCGTCGCGCCGGGCGGCCGGCGAGGCCGCATCGACCTGAGTGAAGGTCCAGCGCACCCGCGGCACCTTGCGGGCGCGGCCGTGGATCACGAGCTGGACGGCGCGGCGCGGGCCCTCCGATCCGGCGAGGTAGACGCTTTCCTCCAAGGTGACCGGATCCTCGTAGGCCTCGAGCGTCCACACTTCGCGGTTGGGCAGCATCAGCATGGCGCCGTGACCGTCGGTCAGCCGGTTGGCCTTGACGCCGGGATGCAAGTGGAAGCGCACGGCGAACTCGTCGCGGCCGCCGCCCGGCAGCCGCTCGCCGCTCGCCGGCGCGAACACGTCCTCGCCGTCGAGGCAGCGGCCGTCCGGCGCAAGCCGCCAGGTGCGTTGGTGCAGGATGCCGAAGGTGTCGGCGTAGCCGTCGTGGGAGGCGCGCAGCACCACCCCCTCGGCGCGCTCCTCGCGGGCGACCGGCACCTCGGTCGGGCCGGCAATGATCGGGGTGCCGATCAGGCGGCGCAGCCAGTTGGAGGCGAGGAAACGGCACGAGCCCGCCTCGTTGATGGTGACGGTCGAATGGGCGGCGGTGCCGCGCGCCACGTGGCGCCAGCTCGCGCGATTGGTCGCCGGCAGGCCGCAATTGACCACGATGCGGTGCTGCTTCGACGACAGTTCGAACGACAGGCAGCCGGCGTGCGCCTCGTAGCTCACTCCGATGGGCGGCGGCGGTCCGGTGTCGGCCAGCAACACGGTGCTCTCGGCCTGCAGGCGCTGGTAGCCGCTGTGCGGCGCGTTCGCCACCGGCGTGCCGCGGGCGTCGTCGTAATAGAGCACGGCGGCGAGGAGGTCGGCGGAGGTCGGCCCCATGCCGTTGAACAGGGCGAAGTTGCCGTCGCCGTGGCGGAAGAAGCGCAGCATCGGCATCATCCGGTCGATGGCGTTGAGCAGCGACGGCGGCGGCGGAATGTTGTTGGACGCGTAGGCTTGGCGCAGGGGCAACAGGTCGAGCAGCAGCTCGATCAGGACGCCCGGGTTGCGGCTGATGTGGCCGCCGTCGGGCAGGATCTGGCGATCGAGTTCGCGCACCAGGCGGCGCGTCGCGGCCTTGGCCGTGCGCATCTGGCCCTTCATGCACAGCGACGCGTAGGTGAGCGCAATCATCGCCTGCAAGCGCGGCAGCCCGTCGCGCGCGCTGCCCAGCGTGCTGCGCAAAAAGCGCACCTGCCGCGTGAGATTGCGCAGGAAGCGCCGGTAGAAGCGGGTGTCGACCTCGTGCAGCACCAGCGGCGCCTGGCTGAGCCACGAGATGATGCGCCGCGCCACCACGTCGGCGCGCCAGGCGGTCGAATCCCACAGGGCCTGCAGGGTGATCCACTCGTCGACCAGGGCGCGGGCGTTGGCGCGGGTGATGCCGGACTCCGCGGCGCGCAGGTGCCGCAGCCA
>DASPVJ010000479.1:0-3414 GCA_035622435.1 Xanthobacteraceae bacterium
CACAGGGGACTTCCATGGAGACGGTTCGCAATCCCGCGCGCGAGCGGCTCGAACGCGGGGAATTGTCGCTCGGCGTCGGCATCAGGCTCGCCCGCACGGTCGAGGTCGCCAAGGCGATGAAGACCGCCGGCTTCGACTGGCTGTTCATCGACCTCGAGCACGGCGCGCTCACTCTCGACACCGCCTGCCAGATCGCGGTCGCGGCGCTCGACGCGGGGCTCGCCCCGATCGTGCGGGTGCCGAACGGCGAATACTCCATGGCGACCCGCGCGCTCGACAACGGGGCGCTCGGCATCGTCGTCCCGCACGTCGATTCCGCCGTGGAAGCGCGCGACGTGGTCGAGAAGCTCAAGTATCCGCCCGACGGCCACCGCTCGGTCGGCGGCGGCATGCCGCAGTTCGATTTCCGCGCGGTGAAGATCGCGGATCTGACCAAGTCGCTCAACGCGGCGACCTTGGTGATCGTGATGCTGGAGACGCCGCGCGCCATCGGCAACGCCAAGGAGATCGCCGCGGTGCCGGGCATCGACGTGCTGCTGATCGGCACCAACGACCTGTGCGCCGAAATGGGCATCCCCGGCGACTTCGCCAACGCGCGGGTGGTCGAGGCCTACGACACGACGGTCGCGGCCTGCCGGGCGCACGGCAAATGGGCGGGCATGGGCGGCATCTACGACGAAGGGCTGATGCCGCGCTATATCGAACGCGGCGTGCGCTTCGTCCTCGCCGGCGCCGACCTGTCGTTCATGCTGGCGGCGGCGACGCGCCGCACCGCCTTCCTGCGTGAGCTGAAGCACGGCTGACGCCGCGCGTCGATGCTATGGCGGGCGCCAAGCGGCGGTAGCGCGATGCGGCCGGAACCGGGAGACGTGCAATGGGGAATTTGCTCCGCTGCCTCACCGCCGCGCTGGCGTTGCTAGCCGGGGCGGCGCGTGCGGCGGACAACGTGAAGATCGGCGTCATCTATCCGCTCACCGGCAACGCGGCGAGCGCCGGCAGCTCGGCCAAGGACGCGATCGAACTGGGCGCGGACATCGTCAACGGCGCCCATCCGGACCTCAAGGGCAGCGCGCTCGCCGGCGCCGGCGGGCTTGCCAACCTCGGCGGCGCCAAGATCGAGCTCGTCAACGCCGATCACCAGGGCAACCCCCAGGTCGGCCAGAGCCAGACGCTGCGCCTGATCCAGCAGGAGAAGGTCGCCGCCATGCTCGGCGCCTATCACTCCTCGGTGGCGCTGGCGGCAACCGCCGTCGCCGAGCGCTACGGGGTGCCGTTCCTGGTCGCCGATTCGGTCGCGCTCAACATCACGCAGCGCGGTTTCAAGTGGATCTTCCGCACCGGGCCAATCGCGCCCGATTTCGCCAACGCCTATACGGCGTTTCTCACCGGGCTCAAGCAGGCGGGCCGCAAGGTCGACAGCATCGCGATCGTCAACGAGAACACCGACTACGGCAGCTCGGTCGCCGCCAGCATCCTTGAGGCGGCGCGCAAGACCGGCATCAACGTCGCCGCGCAGATTCCGTACAGCGCCAACAGCGCGGACGTGTCCGGCCAGGTGCTGCAGCTCAAGGACCTCAAGCCCGACGCGGTGATCTTCATCAGCTACACCGCCGATACGATCCTCTACTTCAAGACGCTCAAGAATCTCGACTACCTGCCGCCCATGATCATCGGCGACGACGCCGGGTTCTCCGACCCGACCTTCATCCCGACCGTCGGCGACCTGGCGCAGGGCACCATGAACCGCAGCGCCTTCGACATCGGCAAGCCGGGCAGCAGCTCCTACAAGATCAACGCGCTGTTCAAGGCCAAGTACGGGCGCGACCTCGACGACACCAGCGCGCGCTGGATGCAGGGCTTCCTGGTGCTGGCCGACGCCATCAACCGCGCCGGTTCGACCGATCCGGCCAAGATCCAGGCGGCGCTCGTCGCCACCGACCTCAAGCCCGACGCGCTGATGATCGGCTACCGCGGGGTGAAATTCGACGCGACCGGCCAGAACACCTTGTCGGCGACCTATCTGATCCAGCTCCAGGGCAAGGAGTATAAGTCCGTGTGGCCGTCCGACCGGGCGATCGCGCAGCTCGAATGGCCGATGACCGGATGGAAGAAATAGCGCATGATCCGAGCAAAGCCCGCCGGGACCGGATCGGAGTCCGCGGCTGGCCTTGATCCGCGGGTGGATAGCGGTTCGCCGACAAGATCGTGCGCCATGCAACGGAGACACGCCATGACCATCAGCATCCGCCAGATCGGGTGCCGCTTCGCCGGCGAAGTTGAGGGCGTCGACCTGACCAAGCCGCTGTCGCGCGCGGAGGTCGCCGCGATCGAGGCCGGCATGGACCGATACGCCGTGCTGGTGTTCCACGGCCAGGCCGTCAGCGACGACGAGCAGATCGCGTTCAGCCGAAATTTCGGCGACATCGAACTCGCGGTCGGCGGCAACGTCACCCGGCCGGAGGACCGGCGCCTGCGCGTCGAGCTTGCCGACGTGTCGAACCTCGGCAAGGACGACGCGGTGTTCGACCGCGACGACCGCCGGCGCATGTTCAACCTCGGTAACCGCCTGTGGCATTCGGACTCGTCGTTCCGCTCGACGCCGGCGAAATATTCGCTCCTGTCCGCGCGCTCGATCCCGGCGACCGGCGGCAACACCGAGTTCGCCGATATGCGCGCGGCCTACGACGCCCTCGACGAGGCGACCAAGGCGGAGGTCGAGGACCTGATCTGCGAGCACTCGCTGATGTATTCGCGCGGGCTCCTGGGTTTCACCGAGTTCACGCCGGAGGAGAAGGTCACGTTTAAGCCGGTGCGCCAGCGCCTGGTGCGCACCCATCCGGTGAGCGGCCGCAAGTCGCTGTTCCTCGCCTCCCACGCCGGCGCCATCGTCGGCTGGCCGGTGCCGGAGGCGCGCGCGTACCTGCGCGACCTTACCGAGCACGCGACGCAACGCCAGTTCGTCTACGCGCACCGTTGGCGCCTGCACGACCTCGTCATGTGGGACAACCGGCAAACCATGCACCGCGCGCGCCCGTTCCGCGACACCCAGGAACCGCGCGACATGCGCCGCACCACCATCCGCGGCGACGGCCCCACCGCCCAGCAGGCGGCGGCTTGATTTTCTTAGAGCGAAACAAACGCTGACGTCATCCTGAGGAGTCGGCCCGGGGACCCCGCGGCGCTCGCGCCGCGGGGTGCCGCGCAGGCCGGCGTCTCGAAGGATGGAAGCAGGCGCGGTGGTGCCTATGTCCATCCTTCGAGACGGCCGTGCTTCGCACGGCCTCCTCAGAGCCTGTGAATCTTTCCTATTTTGGCCGTTTCGCTGTTGAGCCACGGTCGGTTCTGTGATTCGGTTGATACGACTGATTTGTTTGGAGGATGACGATGTCGAGCGACCCGAAGCTGTTCGACAGC
>DASPVJ010000480.1:0-18206 GCA_035622435.1 Xanthobacteraceae bacterium
TGTCGCTGCGCTTGAGCATTCTGGCCCTCCCGGAAGCGGCCACCGGCGGTTTGTACACGCAGGTCCGCGGTAGGTTTTGATTCAGATCAAGCTGGAGCCACTTTTTGCAGCGTCGTCATAGCCTGGATTGAGCGGAGCAAAATCTATGGCGTCGATGCGCAGTCGCGCATTCCGCTTGCGCTCAATGCGAGCTATGTGCTGTCGTAACTTGTGGAGGAGTTAAGTTTGGACTTTATCGAAGTCACGTATTATCGTGCCGGCTTCGTTCGCTCAAATTCTTCAAGCATTTCGATAATGTCAGCCCAGACGAAATCATGAAGGACATTGCCAAGTTCATCCAGACGACTGGCGTGTTCCTTCATATCTTCGAGCGAAAGGAGTTTCTTCTTGTCAAAGTCCTTCCGGCCAATTTTTTTCATTTTCAACCAATACCTGTTACCTTCTGGCGCTGGCGTTGCGATCACTGGATTGTGCATAATTTCATTCCGCCGATTCCAAAGTTGACGAAGCTTCTCGATTGCGGTGGAAATAAGGTTCTTGCTCTCTTCTGGCCAGTTACTGGCTTTCACGGCTGCAATTACTTGGTCGAATCGAGCCTGGCTCGCAGTAGCTGAAAAGAAAATTGCTTCTGCCATATCGGGCGTGTTCGAGTTCAATGCCTCTTGTAGAACTCCGACTAAAACCAGATCAAGCGTTGCCCACCGAGCTGCGATGGTACCGAGAAGCGCTAGGTGTTCTTGAGATTGTTCGATCGGGCTCTTCATGGAAAGGGCCTCACCTTCGATCGGCTGTGCTTGGCTGGATAGCCATCAGTTGTCAAGCGAGAGCGCGCGTCGCGTGGCACCGTCATCTGTGATGCGCAATGTGAAACGGCCGGGCACGCAGTCTTTCGCCGCTTTGGCCACCTACAACTTCGCTTCGCGCAATGCCGCTAGCAGCACCCGCGGAAGCGCCCCTTGCTCACGGCGTAGCGGGCCTCTTGGCGTTCGACGAAGAACTCCTCGTAGGTCATCACCGCCTGGCCGGGGTGGTTGGCTTTGCGGTGCGCCACATAGGTCTCGTAGTCGGGGATGCCGACCATCAGCCGGGCCGTGCGCACGGTCCACTCCGTGGCCGTCGCCGCGCGCACGGTCCATTCTTTCAGCGTGAGGATGCTGGACATCAGCGCCCTCCCGCCGCGGCGCCGGCGAACTCGACCTCGACCGCCGTCGCCGTCGGGGTGCCCAATGCCTTGAAGATGTTGATCACCCCGTAGACGACCATGGAGACGACCACGGCCACGAACAGCGCCGCCAGGGCCGCATCCACGTAGTCGTTGAAGATGATCCGGCTCATCTCCGCAAGCGACTTGGCGGGCGCGAGCACCTGCCCGGTCGCGACGGCATTGCTCAGCCGCGTCGCGTGCGCGAGGAAGCCGACCGTGGGATTGGAGCTGAACACCTTCTCGAGGCCCGCGGTCAGGGTGCACACCACGAGCCAGGTCGCCGGCGCGATCGTCACCCAGGCATAACGCTGCTTTTTCATCTTGAAGAGCACGACGGTGCACAGGGTGAGCGCGATCGCGGCGAGCATCTGGTTCGAGGTGCCGAACAGCGGCCACAGGGTCCAGATTCCGCCGAGCGGATCGATCACGCCCTGGTAGAGCAGCCAGCCCCACAGCAGGCAGGCGAGCGCCGACCCGATGACGTTGTTGGTCCAGGACTTGGTTTCCTTGAACGCCGGAATGGCGTTGCCAACGAAATCCTGGATCATGAAGCGGCACACGCGCGTGCCGGCGTCGACGGTGGTGAGGATGAACAACGCCTCGAACAGGATGGCGAAGTGGTACCAGATGCCCATCAACGCCTGGCCGCCGAAGATGCCGGACAGGATGCTCGCCATGCCGACCGCGAGCGTCGGCGCGCCGCCGGTCCGCGACAGGACGGTCATTTCGCCGACGTCACGGGCGACCTGCGTGAGCATGTCCGGCGTGACCGCAAAGCCCCAGCCGGACACCACCTGGGCCGCCTGCGCGGCCGTGGTGCCGATCAGCCCGCCGGCGCTGTTCATGGCGAAGTAGACGCCGGGATGCAGCACCGAGGCGCTGATCATCGCCATGATGGCGACGAAGGATTCCATCAGCATGCCGCCGTAGCCGATGAAGCGGATCTGGTTCTCGTTCTCGATCATCTTCGGCGTGGTTCCCGACGAGATCAGCGAATGCCAGCCGGACACCGCACCGCAGGCGATAGTGATGAACAGGAACGGGAACAGGCTGCCGGCCCAGACCGGCCCGCTACCGTCGACGAACTTGGTGACCGCCGGCATCTGCAGGTCGGGGCGCACCAGAATGATGGCGATCGCCAGCAGCGTGACGACGCCGACCTTCATGAAGGTCGACAGATAGTCGCGCGGGGCGAGCAGCAGCCACACCGGCAACACCGAGGCGACGAAGCCGTAGCCGATGATCACCAGCGCCAGCGTCCGGCCGGTGAAGTCGAAATAGGCGGCGAGCGCGGGCGTCTCCGACACCGTCCGCCCATAGATCAACGCCGCCATCAGCAGCACGAAGCCGATCGCCGACATTTCACCGACGTGGCCGCGGCGGATGAAGCGGCCATAGATGCCCATGATGAACGCGATCGGCACCGTGCAGAACACCGTGAAGGTTCCCCACGGGCTGTGCACCAGGGCCTGCACGACGACCAGCGCGAGCACCGCCAGGATGACGATGCAAATGAGCAGGATGCCGAATCCGGCGATCGTCCCGGCGATCGGGCCCATTTCGTTGCGGACCATGTCGCCGAGCGAGCGGCCGTCGCGCCGCGTCGACAGGAACAGGACGGTCATGTCCTGGACCGCGCCGGCGAAAACGACGCCGGCCAGGATCCACAGCGTGCCCGGCAAGTACCCCATCTGCGCTGCCAGCACCGGTCCGACCAGCGGGCCGGCGCCGGCGATCGCCGCGAAGTGATGGCCGAACAGCACGTATCGGTTGGTCGGCACGTAATCGAGACCGTCGTTGTGCCGGTATGCGGGCGTCGCTCGTGCCGGATTGACGCCCAGCACCGTCTTGGCGATGAACAGGGCATAGAAGCGGTAGGCGACGAAATAGATGCACACCGCCGCGATCACGAGCCATGCGGCGTTGATGGTTTCGCCGCGGCTCAGCGCGACGATGCCCAAGGAGACCGTGCCGAGGGCGACGACGGCCGCCCACAACAACTTGGTCTGGATTCCGTTGGCCTTGAGTGCGATTTCGCTCATCCTGGTCCCTCCTTAAGCCGGCTTGCGGTCTTGTGAGCCGCATACCACCCTCTCGCCGAACTCCTCCCGGCGATGGAACTTCGGACATTCTTTTATCGGCACAAACCAATCGGCTTTGATCGAGATCAAATCGAGATTTTTTTATTGCTTTGGGCGGCATTAGGCGGAGTCTTTTGTGCGGCGCATCAATCGGACAGCAGCTCGTGCTGATGTCTCAAACCGTTCGTCACGCCGGCCCTTCGCCTCGAGTGCGCGGACGGCCTGGAGACCTAACCGGAGGACAGCCACGGCGACTTGTCGCGGGCGACCGTGGCGATTGAAGTGGGACCCCTCCCCCCCGATAATCCCCGCTGCCGGCTTCGCACCGGCATCGGAGATTGCCATGCTCGACAAGCCGTCGAAGGAGTCCCGGCCCGCAGGCGCCCGCCGTTTCCTGCAATTGCTCGGGTATCAGGACGAGGCACCGCCGCCGAAGGCGCAAAACCGGGCGCCCAGGGAACCCGAGGAGCGCAAGCACCAGTTCGCCACCTGGTATGTCTTTGCCGCGTTCCTCGGGGTGATGCTGATCCAGTTCCTGTGGCTGCGCTACACCCAGGTCGAGACCATCCCGTACAGCCAGTTCGACCAGCTCCTCGAAGACAACAAGATCGCGGAAGTGCTGGTGGGAAGCGACACCGTCCAGGGGACGTTGAAGGAGCCGTTTCCGGACGGCCGCAAGCTGTTCTATACGGTGCGCGTCGATTCCGCGCTCGGCGACCGGCTCAAGGCGCACGGCGTCACCGTCACCGGGGCGCCGTCGAGCACGCTCCTGTCGACGATCCTCTCGTGGGTGCTGCCGATCTTCATCTTCTATCTGATCTGGATGTACGGCTTCCGCCGCATGGCGGAACGCCAGGGCTTCGGCGGTCTCATGACCATCGGAAAGTCGCGCGCCAAGGTCTACGTCGAGACCGACACGAAGGTGACGTTCAAGGACGTGGCCGGCGTCGACGAGGCCAAGTTCGAGCTTGAGGAGGTCGTGCAATTCCTGCGCGATCCGAAGTCCTACGGCCGGCTCGGCGCCCGCATCCCCAAGGGCATCCTGCTGATCGGGCCGCCCGGCACCGGCAAGACCCTCCTGGCGCGCGCGGTCGCCGGGGAAGCCGGCGTGCCGTTCTTTTCGATTTCGGGCTCGGAGTTCGTCGAGATGTTCGTCGGCGTCGGCGCCGCACGCGTGCGCGACCTGTTCGAGCAGGCGCGCCGCGCGGCCCCCTGCATCATCTTCATCGACGAACTCGATGCGCTCGGCCGCAGCCGCATGCCGGGCGCGGTCGGCGGCTACGACGAGAAGGAGCAGACGCTCAACCAACTGCTCGCCGAGCTCGACGGGTTCGATCCGACGATGGGCGTGATCCTGCTGGGCGCCACCAATCGGCCGGAGGTGCTCGACCCGGCGCTGCTGCGGCCCGGCCGGTTCGACCGCCAGGTGCTGGTCGACCGCCCCGACCGCTCCGGACGGCTCGCGATCCTCAAAGTGCACATCGGCAAGATCACACTCGCGCCCGGCGTCGATCTCGAGCAGATCGCCGGCTTGACCGCCGGGTTCACCGGCGCGGACCTCGCCAATCTGGTCAACGAGGCGGCGATCGTCGCCACCCGGCGCCACGCCGCAGCCGTCGCGCTCGAGGATTTCACCGCCGCGATCGAGCGGATCGTCGCGGGGCTGGAGAAGAAGAGCCGCGTGCTCAATCCGATGGAGCGCCGCCGCGTCGCCTATCACGAGATGGGCCATGCGCTCGTTGCCGCGAGCCTCCCGGGCGTCGATCCGGTCCACAAGGTGTCGATCATCCCGCGCGGCGTCGGCGCGCTCGGCTATACCATCCAACGGCCGACCGAAGACCGCTTTCTGCTGGCGCGCCAGGATCTCGAAAACCGGGTCGCCGTGCTGATGGGCGGCCGCGCGGCGGAAGCGCTGATCTTCGACGGGGAAATCTCGACCGGAGCGGCCGACGACCTGCAGCGGGCAACGGAAATCGCCACGCAAATGGTCACGCGCTACGGCATGAACGAGACGATCGGCCCGCGCACCTATTCCCCGCCGCCGCAGCCGTTCCTGACCGGGACGACGACGAGCCATGTCGAGGCATCGCAAACGACCGAACGCGAGATCGACGTCGCGGTGCGCGATATCACGGCGAAAGCGTTCGACCGGGCAACCGACATTCTGCGCAGCCGCCGCGCCGACCTCGAAGAGGGCGCCCGGCGCCTGCTCGAGAGCGAGACGCTCACCGCCGATCAGTTCCCGGCGATCCGCAGCACGGCGCCGGCGGCCGCCGTTTGAGGTCGCGAGGCGTCAGGCGTGCTTGGCGTGGCCGCTCACGCACACCGGCGCCATGGCGCAATTGGCGCACCGCCCCGACGGCAATGCCTCGGGATTGAGTCGCGGCTCGGAGCCGAGCCAGTAGAGAAAGTTGGCCATCACGCAGTATCCGGTCGCGGCAAACCAGACCATGGCGCCGCCGACAAAGAGCGTGAACAGGCTCCACCACGCGCTGTAGGTCAGGATCAGCAGGGAGGCGACGAAAATATTGATCCCCACCGCGAGATAGATGCGCCGCTCGAGATACCAGCGGTCGGTCTGCAGGAAATAGAAGCGCGAGGAGGAGTCGCCCAGCATGGGCGTGAAGCCGAACAGGCGCAGAATATTGCCGACCGGGCAGAAGCCGGTGAACGCGACGTTGATGGAGAAAAGCCCGGTGGCGGTGACGCCGAGAATCCAGACCGGCTCCAGCAGCAAGGCGAGCGCCGTGCTCGTCAGCAGCACGATGCCGGCGATCAGCCAGACCGTCCGCTCGATGTACCAGCGGTGGGTGGGGACGATGTAAATGCCGGTGCGAAGCGCCATGACGTGAACTATAGCACCGACCTGCGGCGGCGCAAGGTCGATAGGCCGACGGCCGACGCTCGAAATAAATTCGTCACAACATCAGCCCGATGCACAGCAGCAGGCCGAACAGGAATTGTAGCTGCACCGTGCGCACCAGGATGCGGTTGAAGCCGCGGCCGGGCGGCTCGCGCGCGAAGCGGTAAATCAGGACGAGCGCCGGCGGCAAAGCAACAAGCGCCGGCCAGACTCGGCCGTGCGGCAGGTCGCGGGCGATGAGGGCCAACAGGGCAAAGGGGGTCGCCATCAGCCCGGCGTAAATCCAAGCCGTCGCCGTCGGCCCCGCCACGATCGGAAGCGTTCTCCGCCCGACCCGCGCGTCGGCTTCGACGTCGCGACGGTTGTTGACCAACAGGACCGCTGCCGCGAACAGCCCGACCGCAAGCCCGCCTTCAATCGGCGCGGCGCCAAGCTGCGCCGTGCAAAGCCAATAGGTGCCGGCGACGGCGCCAAGACCGAAGAAAAAAATCACGAAAACTTCGCCCAGCGGCGTGTAGGCGATCGGTCGCGGGCCGCCGGTGTAGGCCCACCCCGACAAGATCGACAGCAGGCCGAGGATGAGGATCGGCCGGCCGCCGACCGACACGAGATAAAGGCCGATCAGAGCGGCGATGGCGAAGCTCGCGGCCGCGCCGGATTTGACGGCGTGGGCGCTCAGGAGACCGGACGCCGTGACTCGCGGGGGCCCAAGGCGGTCGGGCCCGTCGCCGCCGCGCTCGGAGTCGGCGGCGTCGTTGTGCAGGTTGGTCCCGACCTGAATGAGCGCGCTGCCGACAAGCGCCGCGAGCAGGGCCGGCCAGCGAACCTCTCGCTGCGTGGCCCACGCCAAGGCGGCGCCGACCGCGACCGGCGTCATCGACAGGCTCAGCGTCCGCGGGCGGGCCGCCGTCAGCCAGGACGCGGCATGCGAAACGAACGGCGCGGTCATGGCTGGGTAAACGATTCGGCCCCCCGGCCGGCACAGGGAGCGCAAAGATAGGCGCAAAATCGCCCCCGAATCGAAATCTTACCGCCCGGCTTGCGACTCACGGCGCTCCAACCCGATCGATTCGCTTCCGATCCAGCCTCTTGATCCAGATCAATACCCGTTCAACCGGAGGAGGCCAATATGCGATCGTGGTGAAGCACGGAGGTTGCCCATGACGCTTCCCGCGCCGCTGCGATTCATCCTGGGCGCTATCGCCCTCGTCTTGCTGGTCCTGGTGGCGACGCCCGGCGGGGCGCAGCAGCCGAGCCCGACGTCGCCCGACGCCAATGCCGTCAGCGAGCAACAGCTCCTGCAGCAGTTGAAGCGCATTCAGGGGCGCGACACGCTGCCCGACGTGAAGTCCTCCGTGCTCGAGCAGCCGGCCGGCCGCCAATGGGAGACCTATCACGAGGTCTATTCGCATTGGATCGCCGGGATCGCCATCTTCGGCATCCTGCTGTTGCTCACCACATTCTATCTCTGGCGCGGCACGCTGCACTTCAAGGGCGGGCGCAGCGGGCGCAAGATGCTGCGGTTCACTGCATTCGAACGCTTCGTTCATTGGCTGACGACGGTCGCCTTCTTCGTGCTCGCGCTGACCGGGCTGAACATCGCCTTCGGTAAAAAAATCCTGTTGCCGTTGATCGGTCCCGAGGCCTTCAGCGCCTGGGCGGAGGCGGCGAAGTACGCGCATAATTTCACCAGCTTCCCGTTCACCATCGGCGTCGTGCTGATGTTCCTGTTGTGGGTCGCCAGCAATCTGCCGACCCGGGTCGACTTCGAGTGGATGAAACACGGCGGCGGCATGTTCGGGGGTGAAGAGCCGCCGGCGCTCAAGTTCAACGCGGGAGAAAAGCTGATCTTCTGGATCGTCGTCATCGGCGGCGGAGCGGCGGCGACGACCGGCTACATCCTGCTGTTCCCGTTCTACGGCACCGGGATTGCCGGCATGCAGGCGGCCCAGATCACCCACAGCGTCGTCGCTTTCCTCTACATCGCCGCTACCTTCGTCCACATCTACATGGGTACGCTCGGGACCGAGGGGGCGCTCGAGGGGATGTGGAGCGGCGAGGTCGACGTCAATTGGGCAAAGAGCCATCACTCGCTGTGGTACGATGAGCAGATGGCACGCGGAGAAGCGACGCCGACGGACGTGCGGTCTCCTGCAACCCCCCCGCAGGCCGCGTAGCCACCGTCGGCACGCCTTCGCATGCATTGACGCCGACTATGGCAGGCCACACCGAGCGGCTTCATCTGCCATACTCGCGGCAGCAATTGTTCGATATGGTAGCGGATGTCGAGCGCTATCCGGAATTTGCGCCCTGGGTGGTCGCGGCCAAAATCCGTCGGCGCGAGGGGCAATCCATCTGGGTCGACATGCTCCTCGGCACGAGGCTTTTCAACAAGCGATTTTCAACGGTGGCACAGCTCGATCGGCCGCACCGGATCGACATCAGGAGCGGCGACCCGCTGTTGGAATATTTCGAGGAAAACTGGACCTTCGAGCCCGCGGCGCAAGGCGGTACCGTTGTTACCTACCATGTCGATTTTCGATTTCGATCCCGCGCGCTGCAGGCGCTGATCGGCGCCTCGCTTGCCGAGCGTGCCGCAGCGATGGCGGGCGCCTTCAGACACCGGGCACGGCAGATTTACGGCGCCCCCGCGCCAGCTTCGTCATAGCAGCATTCATCCGGCCGCCAAATTCCTGCCGATCCCGCTCAACATCATCGCCAGCAGCGCCACTCCGACCGCCACCAGGGCAAAGCCGAGGACCTTGGAGGCGAGCGTCATCGGCCGCGACGGCGCGTCCACCAGGTATTTCTTCAGCTCGCCGGTTTCGACCAGCCGGCTGTATTCGACGGCGTATTCGCGCTTGAACTCTTCGAGCGGCATCGCCCCGGTGAAGATGACGGTGTCGAGGGGGAATTTGTCCGGGCGCCAGTGATTGGAGAAGTAGTGCACCGTGAACAGGTAGATGGCGGCAAGCAACGCTTCGTCGCCGTGGACGACCGCGGCGACGTTGAAAGTCCATCCCGGCAGATACGCGGCGGTGAGCGCCGTGAACCATAGCATGACGCCGGTCGCCGCCAGCAACGTGATGCCCCAGAACGGCGCCCAATAGTCGACCTTCTGCTGATAGGTCCAGTGGTCGAACGTCGGTCGCGGGCTTCGGCCGAAGAACCATTTGAACATGGCGAGGAAGTCCCGGCCGTCCTGGAGATTCGGCATCAGCGAATAGGGTCCGAACAGCTTGAACGTGCTCCAGTTCCGCGCGATGTGAACGAGGATATAGACGATGTGCCACGCGAACACGGCCATCATCACGATCGCGGCGGCTCGGTGCAGGATGCCGGCGATTCGCGGCCCCCCAAGCGCGCGCTCGAGGATCCATGCCCACGCGGTGTCCGGATAAAGCAACGCGATGCCGGTCATGACCAGGAGGATGATGCTGACCGCGAACAGCAAATGGACCCAGCACCACAAAGCGCTCCAGCGCCGGACGTAGCGACCTTGTCCTCGCGGCAGCGCGTCCGCGCGCACGTGCGGCCGCACCTCGCCCTGCTGGCGGTCGCGCAATTCGCGGTAGAACCAGAGTGCCGAATGAATCAGGAAAAACACCAGCACGCCGCCGACCGCCACGATGACGAATTTCGAGGCGATCCACATGTAGGGATAGCGGGCAAAGTCGTCGGTCGTCGCATGCGACTGGAACGTCGCAAAGCCGGCCGTCGCGTCGGCGTGGCAGTTGCGGCAGGTCTGCAGGATGTTGGCGGGCGACGCGCGCGAACTCGGATCGCCGACAGGCCGGATCGCATGGGTGCCGTGACAATCGGAGCAGGTCGCGGTTTCGCCGTAGCCCAGGAGGGCGACCGCCCCGTGATAGGTTTCCGCGTAGCTGCGCCAAGCGTCGGCATGGCAATTGCCGCAGTTCTTGTTGAGGTCCAGGCGCATCCGGGCCCAGTCGGCCGGTGTCTTGGGCACCTCCTTATGGGGCAGTTCGCTTATGGCCGTATGGCAATCGACGCAGCGCAGCGCCTTGCCGTGCACGCTGTCGGCAAACCGGTCCGCCGGCACGAACAGCGAATGGATGCTCCCGCCGGCGTCGCGCGCCGACAATCCCTCACTGCCGTGACAACCAAGGCAGGTCGAATTGTCGAGATTTTCCGCATTCTGGGCGCTCGCGGTTTGCGCCGCAACGAGTGCGATCCCGAACACGACCGCTCGCAGTGAAAGATTGCCGAGGTGCATGATTCACTGTCTCGCGAAAATTGGGCCGACGCTCCTTGATCCAGATCAACGCGGCTGCCCTTGCCCGCTGATGGCGACGGCCGTCAAGCCGATATGACGGTGCTGAATGATCTAGATCAAGGCGGCCCGCTGGCGCCGGGGCTCAACTGCCCCGAGGCAACGGATCGACCATGCCCGCCAAGACCCAAATCCTCGACCGGCTCGGCGAAAGCGCCGTGCTCCTGCCCGACCTGATCGCCGGCGGGCTTGCGGCCAACGATCGCGCCAAGCTGCGGCTGACCATGCTGCAGGAAGCGGTGGCGCACGGGCAAAACCCCACCACGAGGACGCGCGATCTGACCGCCGAGCGCCGCCGCACCGGGCTCGACGATGCGCAGTTCGACGACACCGTCGGCGGCGCGCGCCTTCTCGGCGCCGGACGTTTTGCGGTCGCCGGCAGCCGCCTTCTGCTCGAAGGCCTGTTCGACGATCTCGAGGCGATGCGCGCACCGCTGGCCGCCGCCCCGGACGGTCAGGCGTTCGCCGCCCGCTTAGCCGCACTGCGCGCAGCGGCGCCCAGCCCCGCCGACGATATCGTCGCGGCAGCGGACATTTCCGCGCTCACCCAGGCGCGCCCCGGGGGCGCGGACAGCGTGCATCGTCTCATCATGGACTTGCACAAGGCGATCAACCGGCTGGCGGCCGTAAGCGCCGTCGAAACGATCGACGGCGCCCACGTGCATCGTGTCGGCGCGGGTGACCGCGGCCGGATTGCCGCCTTCATGCGCGGCCTCAATCGCACCGCGCGCCTCGCCTTCGGCCATCCGGGGCTCGGCACCACCGCGACGCGCTCGGGCGACCGGCTGGTGATCCAGAACGACATCGGCACCACCGACGCCCACGTCCTCGTCGTCCACGTCGAGGGCAACGCGGTCACGGTCACCTATACCGACGTGCATCGCCCGCGCGCGAAATTCTTCATCTCGATGTTCGCCGGACGGGACATCGCGTGGAGCCAGCTCGGCGAAGACGGCGGTCTCGGCAAAGAGGGCGCGTTCTTTCTGGTGACCGGCACCTATAAGTCGGACACGCTGCAAGCGCTCGACGAGGGGCTCGAGTTCCTCGGCTCGCGGATCGTGTTCCTGATCGACTGGAACAAGGCACGCAAAGCGCTGCAAACGTTCGCCGGCAAGCGCGCGGTCGTCGAGGTGCTCGAATGGGCGGCGACGCATGATTTCGGGCATCGCGCGTTTCTCGAGCTGGGCGGCGCCGAACTCGTGTTCGAAGCGGTCCGGCGCGTCGCCGCCGGCCGCGTGCCCTATGGCGCGCGCCTCGACAACGTGCTCGGCGGCCCCGCCACCGCCGAGTTCCTCAAGAGCGCGCTGCGGATCGCCAGCGAGGGTTTGTCGTCGGGGCATTCGGCACGGCTCATTCGCGATGAGATTCAGGCGGAGTTGACCCAGTGTTTCGAGACGGCGGAGAACGCCCTCTACGCCGTCGTGCTGCGCCACCTCGGCCTCTCCCGCATGCTGGCCGGACTGATCTGCGATGCGATGGCGGGCGGACAACTGGCGGGCGCGGAGGAGCGGGCCGTCATCGCGGCGCAGTCCAAACGGCTGGAGCACAAGGCCGACCGGCTGGCGCTCGAGGCGCGGGAGATCGCGCAGCGCCTGGTCGACGATCGCGGGCATCTGCGTCCCGCCGCCGACGCCGTCGAGCAGGCGACCGACGCGCTCGACGATGCAGCTTTCGTGTTGAGCCTGTTTCCCGATGCGCCGGTGGAAAGCCGCCTGGTCGAGCCGCTGGCGGCGATCGCCGAGATCGCAACCGCGAGCGTCGGCGATTTGGTGCGTTCCATCGAAGCGGCCGCGCGCCTGCCCGAGGGCATCCGCGTGGACGCGGTTGCCGCGCTGCAGGCGATCGATGCGGTGATCGGGGCGGAGAAAACCGCCGACGACCGCTATCGCGCCGCGGTCGCCGCCATGCTGGCGTCGCCCGGCGAAGCCAACCTGACGTTCATTGCGATCGAACTGGCGCGCGCGCTCGAATCCGCAACCGACCATCTGGCGCGAGCCGCGCTGAGCTTGCGCGAGCGCGTCATCGAGGAGTTGTCCGCCTGATGGCCTTGCCGCGCGACCTGTTTTTGATCGGACCGGACGCCGAGACGCCGCTCATCCCGGAAACCGCCGGCGCCAAGGCGGTCGAACTGTGGCGAATGGCGCGGCTCGGCTTGAACGTGCCGCCGGCCTTCGTGCTCTCGACGCGCCTGTGCGGACCGGTCAACCGGAGCGAAGCCGGGGCCGAGCGCGCCCTCGCGCAGTCGCTCGAGCAGGGCATCCGCTACCTCGAGCGCGCGACCGGCCGCGGCTTCGGCGACGCGCGCAATCCCCTGCTGGTGTCGGTGCGCTCCGGCGCCGCGCGTTCGATGCCCGGCATGCTGGAGACGGTCCTCGACGTCGGGCTCAATGCGCAAACCGTGCGCGGGCTGATCCGACTGACCGGTAATCCCCAGCGCGCCTGGGATTCCTATCGCCGTTTCGTGCAAGGCTTCGCCGAAGTGGTGTGGGGCCTGCCGGCGGCCCCGTTCGCCGAGCGGCTCGCCGCCCTCAAACGCACCGAGGCGGCCGAGACCGACGCCGAGCTCGACCCGGAGGCGCTGGAGCGCCTGACGACCGGCTTTGCGGAGATTGCCGTCGGCCTCGGCAAGCGGCCGTTCCCCGACGACCCGGTCGACCAGCTCACCGCCGTGGCACGCGCGGTCTATAAGTCGTGGGACGGCGACAAGGCGCGCGCCTATCGCGGCCTCAACGGGCTCGACGGCCTGTGCGGCACCGCGCTGACCGTTCAGGCCATGGTGTTCGGCAACGGCGGCGGACGGTCCGGCGCCGGCGTCGCGTTTACCCGCAATCCGTCGACCGGCGCGAAGGAACTTTACGCCGACTTTCTGTTCGACGCGCAAGGTGAAGACGTGGTCTCGGGTCGGCGGCGCCCCGGCGACTGGGGCATGCTCGCAAAGCGGTTGCCCGAGGTCGCGCTTGCGCTCTCGCGCGGGGCCGAGCGGCTCGAACGCGAATTGCGCGACATGCAGGACATCGAGTTCACGGTCGAGGACGGCACGCTCTACTTTCTCCAGGCGCGTGCCGGCAAGCGCACCCCGCGCGCGGCGGTGAAAATTGCCGTCGATCTCGTCCGCGAAGGCCTGATCGACGAGGCGGTAGCCATGCGCCGCTTGCGCGACATCGACCTCGCCGCTGCGGCCGTTGTTCGCTTTGCCGGCGCCGCGAACCCGATTGCCGTTGCCACGCCGGCGTCGGTCGGAGTTGCCGTCGGCCGCGTCGCCTTCGACAGCGCACGCGCCAAGGCGCTGTCCGATCAGGGCGAGCCGGTGATCCTGGTACGCCGACAGACATCGACCGAGGATGTTCTCGGCTTCAGCGTTGCGGCGGGGATTCTCACCGCCGTCGGCGGACGCACCGCCCACGCGGCGGTGGTGGCGCGTCAGCTCGGCAAGGTCTGTCTGGTCGGCTGCCGCGAGCTTAACGTCGACGCCACGGGACGGAACGCCGCCATCGCCGGCCATGCCCTCGATGTCGGCGACTGGCTGTCGCTCGATGGCGAGAGCGGCGAAATCTATCTCGGCAAACGCGACATCGTGCGCGAGCGGCCGCAAGCCGAGCTCGCGGCGATCGAAGCGTGGAAGCGCAAATTTTTCGCCGCGGCCAGCCTTGACGACTAATTTTAGAGTTCTTCTGCGAGCCACTGCGCGATCTGCGGCCAGATCGTGCGCAAGGTCGCAGCGCCCATGAACAGGCCGAGGTGCCGGCACGGAGCGGTCGTGGTGCGCACGAACTCCGGCGAGGTGCCGATGCGCGCCGCGGTCGCGAAAACCTGCTCGGGGGCGACGAGTTCGTCGTCGCGCGCCGCCAGCAAATAAATCGGCACGCGCAACGCGGAGAGGTCGATGCGGCAGCCGAGCGCGGTAAAGCGGCCGGTCGCCAGCCGGTTCTGCTTGTAGAGCCATTCGACGACCTGCAGGTAATAGGCGCCGGGCAGATCGACGGTCCAGGCGTACCAGTTTTCGAAGCGCGTCTGCAGGCGGTTCTTGCGCGCCGCAAGGCTTTCCGGCGCGACCTGGAGGATTTCGGCGATCTCCTCCGGGCCGAAGCGGGGCGGCCCCCACAACCCGAGAACGCGCCGGCCGAGAACCCGCCCCTCTCCCGCCTGCACGATGTCGCGGAACGCGGACATCGGCAGGCTGTCGGTGATGCGCGAAAGCAGCGATTGGCCGGCGCCGATGTCGACGGGGGCGCCGGCAAGCACGAGCTTGCGCACCTTGGCGGGGAAGCGCGCCGCGTAGATGAGCGCCATCCAGCCGCCCTGGCACAGGCCGACGAGGTCGACCTTGTCGCCGATCGCATCGACCGCGACATTGAGTTCGGCAACGTAGCTGTCGATCGAATTAAATCGCGCTTCCGGCTGAGCGGAGCGCCAATCGGTCACCAGCAGGCGGCCGCGTCCGGCGCGCATGAGCGCCGCGACCAGGCTGTGTGCCGGCGCGAAGTCCGCGATCGTCGCCCCATGCAGGGCGAACGGCGCGCACACGAGGGTCGGCGCACCGCTCGCCCCTTGCGAGAAGTCGCGCAGCCGCATGGTGGAGAGTTCGAGCGCGATTTCGTTCGGGCTCGCCCAGCGCGGTGCCGGAGCGGCCGGTTCCGCATCGATGCTGCCGGCGAGATGGGCGAACTCGCTTGCGACCGCCGCCGCTGCATCGCTCACCGATGCCGCCACCAGCGCCGGCCACAGGAAAGCGATCGATGGAAACGGGCTCGTTGCCATGGCGGCAATTTGCGCGGTTTTGCCGGCCGGGCTTTGCGCTGGATCAATCGGCGCGCCGACCATACATGGCACTGTGTCGAAAACGAGGTAGCCCGCATGAGCCGCTTGGCCGTCGTGCGCCCGCGCGACCGCACGCGCGAGTCCGAAGTCGCGCCGGTGTCGGCGCCGACGAAGGGGGAGCCGCGCGATCCGTTCGATGAATTCGACCGGGCGCTGCGCGCCGAGTTAGGGCACGCAACCGCCGGCCTGTCGCCGTGGGCGCTAGCCGAGGCGTTCTTCGATTGGGCGCTGCACCTCGCCTGTTCGCCCGGACGCCGCATCGAGCTGGCCGGCGCTGCGGCAAGCGGCGCGCTCGACGCTGCCTTCGATGCCTGGCGCTGCCTCTTCAGGGCTCCCATGGATCCGTGCGAGCGCGCGCTGCCGCACGACGAGCGTTTCCGCGATCCGGCCTGGGCGGCCTTTCCCTTCAATGTCTATGCCCGCGCCTTTCTCGCGACCGAGCGCTGGTGGGAACAGGCGACCACCGGCGTCCGCGGCGTCTCGCGCCAGCACGCCGCCGCGGTGACCTTCGGTGCGCGCCAGATGCTCGACACGCTGGCGCCCGCCAATTTCGTCGCGACCAACCCGCTGGTGCTTCGCCGCACACTGGCGGAAAACGGCCGCAACCTGGCGCGCGGTCTCTCGCACTGGCTCGAGGACATGGCACGCGGGTCAAAAACGCGGCCGATGGGCGACGAGCGGTTCGTGGTCGGCAAGACCGTCGCCACGACCCCGGGCAAAGTGGTGCGCCGGACGCGGCTTGCGGAGATCATCCAATACGCGCCTGCGTCCGCCCGCGTGCGCCCCGAGCCGATCGTGATCGTGCCCGCCTGGATCATGAAATACTACATCCTCGATCTTTCGCCGGCGAATTCCTTCGCGCGCTATCTGACCGAGCAGGGCTTCACGGTGTTCATGATCTCGTGGAAGAACCCGGGCGCGGAGGACCGCGACGTCGGCTTCGACGACTACCGCACCGAGGGGTTCCTGCCCGCCCTCGAGGCGGCGCTGGCGATCACCGGGGCAGCCAAGGCGCACGCGCTCGGCTACTGCCTGGGCGGAACGCTGCTGGCGGTGGCGGCGGCCGCGATGGCGCGCGACCACGACGAGCGGCTCATGAGCCTCACGTTTCTCGCCGCGCAGACCGATTTCAGCGACGCCGGCGAACTCAATCTGTTCGTCAACGAGAGCCAGGTCGCCTTCCTCGAAGACATGATGCGGGAGCGCGGGTATCTGGAGGCGTCGCAGATGGCAAGCGCGTTCGCCCTGCTGCGCTCCAACGACCTGATCTGGTCGCGCATGGTGCACGACTATCTCATGGGCGAACGGTCCACCCCGATCGACATCATGGCGTGGAACGACGACGCAACGCGCATGCCCTATCGCATGCACTCGCAGTATTTGCGCTCGCTCTTCCTCGACAACGACCTGGCCGAGGGCCGCTTCCGGGTCGGCGGCCGGCCGATCGCGCTGCACGATATTCGCCTGCCGATCTTCGCGGTCGGCACCGAGCGCGACCACGTCGCGCCGTGGCGGTCGGTGTTCAAGTTCCACCTGTTTGCCGACGAGGTGACGTTCGTGCTCACGAACGGCGGCCACAACGCCGGCATCCTGTCGCAGCCCGGTCACCCGCGCCGCCACTATCGCCTGGCGACCAAGGCGCGCGCCGAGCCCTACGTCGACCCCGACGCCTGGATGGCGCGCACGCCGGAGCGCGACGGCTCGTGGTGGCCGGCCTTGACGGACTGGCTCGCCGCCCGGTCGGGCGAGCCGGTCTCCCCGCCGCCGCTCGGGCGCGAGGGAACCAGGTTCTCGGCCCTGGCCGACGCCCCCGGCAGCTACGTTTTGATGCGCTGACGCGCACCCACCCCCTCCCTACGCCGCCTTTATGAGTTCGATCGAGCTCAGATATGGAATTCCTATCCGGCCTGGTGCGCATCTGCGCCCGGTGCGTATTGAGGCAAATCAAGGTCGCCGACCAATCGGCGACCTATGTGCTTTGGCGGCCGGCGCACGTCTTACCGCGATGACGATGGTGCGCCGGGTGAACGCGGGATACCGATGCTCATGATCGCGCTGATGCTCATCGTTCTGATCGGCGCCTTCGCGGCGATGGCTGGACTCGTTTATTTTTCGCAGACGGTCATCGACCCGCCGACGGAATAGGAAACCGGATCGAAAGGCGGGTCGGGCATGGCGGTCTATATTCTGTTGCTGATGGTGACCGCGCTGGTGATCTACCTGTTCTACGCGGTCATCCATCCCGAACACTTCTGATGCGGGAGCCGCCATGACGTTACAGGGTTGGCTGCAGATCGGCGTGACGCTGCTGGTCGGCCTCGCGATCAGCATCCCGACCGGGCGCTATCTCGCAAAGGTCGTGACTGGGGGCGCGAGCATGGTCGACCGGGTATTCGACCCGATCGACAATTGCATCTACGCACTGATCGGCAGGCGCGTCTGCGCGCGGACGATGGACTGGATGACATACACGTTGCACATGCTGGCAACGAACCTGTTCATGGCCCTCATCATCTTCCTCATCCTCGTCTTTCAGGATCGTCTGCCGCTCAACCCCCGGCACTTCGCCGGAATGGAACCGATCCTCGCCCTCAACACCGCGATCAGCTTCATCACCAACACCGATTGGCAGGGCTACGGCGGCGAGACGACATTGTCGAACTTCAGCCAGATGGCGGCAATCACCTTCCCGATGTTCACCTCCGCCGCCACCGGGTTCGTCGTCGCCATGGCGTTCATCCGCGCGTTCACCGTCAGCGACGGGGCGAACCTCGGCAACTTCTATCGCGACCTGACGCGCTTCACCACGCGCGTGCTCGTCCCGGCGGCGTTCGTGCTGGCGCTCGTTCTCGTCGAGCAGGGCGAGCCGCAGACGCTTGCGGCCGGCGCCGCGGCGAACACCGTCGAGGGCGCCGCGCAGACGATCGCGCTCGGCCCGGTCGCCTC
>DASPVJ010000481.1:0-2132 GCA_035622435.1 Xanthobacteraceae bacterium
GCCGTGGTTGTTTGTCGTCCTCGTCGTGCTGAGTCCACGGGCGCCGCTTGCGCAAACCATCGAGGAGCAGGCGCAAATCTGCGCCGCCTGCCACGGCGAGAACGGCGTTCCCCAGGATAAATCCACGCCGGTCATCGCCGGGCAGCACCAGGGCTACCTCTATCTGCAGCTGCGCGACTACAAGAGCGGAGCCCGCGCCAACGACGTGATGGCGTCGATCGCCGGGGCGCTCGAGCGCGATCAGATGTTGGCGATCGCGGAGTACTTCTCCAAGCAGCCGTGGCCGCGCCTGCGCCAGCCGGCGGCGAGCGCGCAAGCGACGGCGACGGCGCTGCGCGCCAACGTCGCCGTCGGCTGCACCGGCTGCCACCTCGGCGAATATCAGGGCGACGGCACCCAGCCGCGGCTCGCCGGACAGGGCCGGGACTATCTCGCCCGCACGATGGAGGACTTCCGCACCGGCGCGCGCGCCAACAACCCGGGCATGACCGATCTCATGCGCGCATCCTCGGAGGAGGATATCGCCGCCATGGCGGACTATCTGGCCGGGATGTGATGGGCATCACCGCTTCGCCGTGAGCTTGTCGCGCACCGCGTCGTCGTCGGCGAGGTCGAGCGCGGTCTTTCCCTGCTTGTCGCGCAGGCCGACGGCGGCGCCGCGCTGAAGCAGAAGCTCGACCATCGCCGCGTGTCCCCGCTCTGCCGCGATCATCAGCGCGGTGCGGCCGCGGTTATCGGCCGCGTCGATCGCCGCGCCGCGATCGAGCAGGAGCTTCACCGCGTCGGCCGCGTCGGCGACGCCGGCGTTGTCCGCATGCCCCGTCGCCCACATCAGTGCGGTCAGCTTGTTGCCGTCGCGGCCGTCGACGGGAATGCCGGCGTCGAGCAGGCGGCGCACCACCGGCGTGAAGCCGAGCGCGGCTGCGTACATGATCGGCGGTTTGCCGGTCGAGTCCGCGATCCTCGGGTCGCCGCCGCGGGACAACAGAAGCGCGACCGCCCGGTCGTTGCCGCGGAAGGCGGCGGCGGCGAGCGGCGTCACGCCGGAGCGCCCCGGCAGGTTGGGGTCGGCGCCTTTTTCCAGCAGCATTTGCACCACCGTCAGGCGATCGTTCTCCGCCGCCGCGTAGAGCGCGGTCGAGCCGACGATGTTGCGCGCGTCGATCGGCGCGCTGTGCGCGAGCAGCAAGTCGACGAGCGCAAGCTGTCCGGCTTGCGCGGCGCGGGCGAGCGGCATGGCGCCGTCGCGGTCGCGCGCTTCCACCGACGCGCCGTCGGCGAGCAGGCGGCGGGCGAGCGGCTCGCAGCCCGTGGCGGCGGCGGAGAACAACAGCGAATTGCGCTGGATCGAGGTGATGTCGGCACGAAGAGCGTCAAATCGGCGATCGAGTTCGCGGCAGGCGGCGGGGTCGGCCGCGGACGCCGGGGCGACCGCAAGGAGCGCGGCGACCAAAGCCGGCGCCACGCAGCTTACGACCGAACAAAAATGCGTTGTGGCAGCTGTGGTCATGGGTGCATCGTGACGGCCTTCAACCCGTCAGCCCGGCACGCTATCGCGCAGCGGCACCATGCGCTAGAGTGCTTTCCGCTTCGAACGAATCGGAAAGCACTCTAGGTTTTTGATTTTGTCGCATTTTCCGCGGAAAACCGGTGCCCACTTTTCCGGAAAATGCTTTAGTGCGGCACCAGGCCGCCGTCGACGTTGAACGCCTGCCCCGTCACGTTGCGCGCGCGCGGGGAGGCGAGGAACACGATCATGTCCGCGATGTCCTCGGGTTCGTTGGCGCGCTGCAGCGGAACGCTGCGAACGGCGCGCCGTTCGACCTCTTCGACGCTCACGCCGTCCGTCTCGGCCACGACGCGAACGAGATCGGCATACATGGCGGTCCGCACGATGCCGGGGCAAACGGCGTTGACGTTGATGTTGTGCCGGCCCAGCTGCTGCGCCGCCGTCTTGGTCAAGCTGATCACCGCCCCCTTGCTCGCGGCATAGATCGCATTGGACGTGCCGGCGAAGCCCTTTCCCGCGATCGAGGCGGTGTTGATGATGCGCCCGCTGCGGCGCGGGATCATCTCGCGCGCCACGCGCTGCAGGCAGAAGAACACGCCTTTCGCGTTGACTCGAAAGATGC
>DASPVJ010000482.1:0-13274 GCA_035622435.1 Xanthobacteraceae bacterium
GCCGCAAATTGCCGTCCTGGCGTCGCGATCGTAGTTTCACAACCCAGATCCGGCCTCGCCCGATTCGAACCATGATCCAAACCGTTCCCCTGCCCTCTCGAAACCTGCGCGAATTGGCGATCCTGCTCGACGTCGACGGGACCATCCTCGACATCGCGCCGATGCCCGCCGCAGTGTCCGTGCCGGCCTCGCTGCGGCGGACCTTGGCGCGGCTGTTGTGGGCAACCGGCGGCGCGCTCGCGCTCGTGAGCGGACGCTCGCTCGGCGATCTCGACGCGCTGTTTGCGCCGCTGCGCCTGCCGGCAATCGGCGGCCACGGCGCCGAACTTCGCGCTTCGGCGGATGGCGAACCGGAAATCGAGCGGGCGCAACCGCTCGACGGCGGCATCAAAGACCGCCTTGCGGGGATCGCGAACCGCGCGCCTGGCGTTCTCGTCGAGGACAAAGGCTACGCGGTTGCGGTTCACTACCGGCTGGCGCCCGCGCACGAGCACACGGTCAAGCAGGAGGTCGCGGCGCTTCAGGCGGATTGGCCACAGGAGGCAATCGAGGTTCTGCCCGGCAAGAAGGTCGTGGAGGTCAAGCCCGCAGGCTTCGACAAGGGCGCTGCTATCCGCGCCCTGATGCGGCACCAGCCGTTTGCCGGCCGCCGCCCGGTCTTCATCGGCGACGATACGACCGACTTGCCGGCCTTCGCCGCTTTGCCCGAGTTCGGCGGCATCGGCTTTTCGGTCGGACGCGAGGCGCCCGGCACGGCCTATTGCTTCGCGCGGCCCAGCGACGTGCGCCGCTGGCTCAACCGCCTGTCCGTCGGCGAGGGAACCCGCGCGTCATGATCGACCACGGATTGGACCTCGCCGTCATCGGCAACGGGCGGACGGCGGCGCTCGTCGATCCCACCGCGCGGATCGTGTGGTGGTGCTTTCCGCGCTTCGACGCCGATCCGATCTTTTGCCGGTTGCTTGCCGGCGCCGAGGACAAAGGCTTTGCCGACGTCGTCCTCGACCGAATGGTCGAATACAAATCCGACTATCTGCGCAATACCGCGCTGGTGTCGACGGTGCTGACCGACCGCCATGGCGGAGCGGTGCGGATCACCGACTTCGCGCCGCGCTTTCGGCAGTTGGGGCGCGTGTTCCGGCCGCCGCAGCTCGTCCGGATCGTCGAGCCGATCGCCGGGCTGCCGCGCATCACGCTACGCTTTCGTCCGGCCCACGACTACGGCAAGCCCAACGAGCGCTACTCGATCGGCAGCAACCATATCCGCTACCACGACGGCACGACGGTCATCCGCCTCACGACCGACGCGCCGCTGTCCTATATCGAGCGCGAGGCGCCGTTCGTGCTCAATCGGCCGGTGCATCTGGCGTTCGGCGCCGACGAGCAGTTCGCGGGCGATCTCGTCGCCACCTGCCGCGAGTTCGCCGACCGCACCCGCGACTACTGGCTTGACTGGGTGCGCAATCTCTCCATCTCCTACGACTGGCAGGACGAGATCATCCGCGCGGCGATTACGCTCAAGCTGTCCAATTTCGAGGAGACCGGCGGCATCGTCGCCGCGCATACCACTTCCATCCCGGAAGCGCCGGGCTCCAGCCGCACTTGGGACTACCGCTTCTGCTGGCTGCGCGACGCCTATTTCGTGGTGAAGGCGCTCAACCGCATCGGCGCCACCCAGACCATGGAGGACTTCATCTCGTTCATCCTTGGGATTGCCGCCAACAACGAGGACATGTTGCGGCCGGTCTACAGCATCGTGCCGACCGATCCCATGGACGAGCGCATCGCCGAGAATCTGCTCGGCTATCGCGGCGACGGGCCGGTACGGATCGGCAACGCCGCCGTCGCCCAGGCCCAGCATGACGCGTACGGCAGCATCATCCTGGCGGCGATGCCGATGTTCTTCGACCGCCGCCTGCCGCGCGCGGGCGACGAATCCCTCTTCCGCCTGCTGGAGGCGCTCGGCAACAAGGCCGCGCAACTCGCGCTCGAGCCCGATGCCGGCATCTGGGAATACCGCGGACGCAAGCGCGTGCACACCCACTCGGCGGCCATGTGCGTGGCTGGCTGCAGTCGCTTGGCGGTGATCGCCTCCCATCTCGGCTTCGCCGAGCGGGCGGCCTATTGGGACGCGGTCGCGCAGCCGATCCACGACGCGCTGCTGAGCAAGGCGTGGCATCCGCAACGCGCCGCCTTCACCGCGGCGTTCGGCGCCGACGATCTCGACGCGAGCGTGCTGCTGCTGCCCGAACTGGGCGTGGTCGAGCCCAACGATCCCCGCTTCGTGAGCACGGTCGCCGCCATGGAGCGCGAACTCGTGCGCGAGAAGCACGTCATGCGCTACGCCAGCGCCGACGATTTCGGCCTGCCGGTCACCGCGTTCCTGATCTGCCGGTTCTGGCTGGTCGACGCCTGGTGGTCGCTGGGCCGCCGCGAGGAGGCGCGCGATCTCTTCCGCGACGCCCTGCAGCACCGCAACCGTTATGGCTTGCTGTCGGAGGACGTCGATCCCCACACCGGCGTGCTGTGGGGCAATTTTCCCCAAACCTATTCGATGGCGGGGCTCATTCTCACCGCGATGCGGCTGTCGCGCAGCTGGGAGGACCGTTATTGGCGCGGCTGAGCGCGATCAGGTACAGGTTTTTCGGAAACGATCATGCTGCAGCGGAATGGCGATTCGAAAAAAAGCCATTTCGCTTTAGCGAGGATCAGGGAAGCTTGAACGAGACGTTGATGCCGCCGTAGCGGTCGTACTCCGACTGACCGACGAACTCCTTGCTGCGCCAGGTCACCACGAGATCGAGCTTGGCGAGGTCCGCCCAGAAAAACGAAAGACCGCCGGAAAAATCGCCGACCAGCGGTTCCTTCTCCACCCGCGGCGAATCCACGAACGTATTGCCGTCGAGAAAAATGTTGCGGGCGACAGCGCGTCCGGCGGCGCCGACGAAAAAATACCAGCCGAGCGGCCCCTGCAGCTGACTGGGATCGAACCACGTCGTTCCCGACACGGCCGGTTTGATGCGGGCCGGGCCATAGTCGGCGTTGAGATTCTGGCCGATGCGGACGATGGCGCCGGTTTCGGCGTAGGTGAACACGTTTCCGGCGGTAACGCCGACGTCCGGAATGACATCAACCGCGAAACCGCCCCCCAACGGCATGTCCCATCGCCATTTGTGCTCGTAGGTGAGCACGACGCCGGGTTCGTTACTGAGCTGATAACCCCAACCGGCCACATAGAGTTGGCTGACGAGGCTACCGATTATGCGATGAAAGCCGTTCTGGATCTCTTCGGCAAGCGCGTCGGGCCCGACCACACCGAGCAGCAGCTGCACATGATCGAGCGAGTGATGATCGGTTTCCTGATACAAGCCCGCCCCGACGTAGAGCCAGCCCGCGTACGGGCGGTCCCGCGGGTCCGGCGGATTGAGGGTCACGTTCATGGGCGTGAAAATGCTCTGCCCGAAGACGAGCTCGAACCGTTGCGTGCGGAAGCTGCCGGGATCGAGGTAAGTCGACGGCAGCAACGCCGCCACGCCGGTTCCGGCAATCGGCGCCGACAGATAATTGAGTTCGAGCCCTTGCGTGTACCACCAGTCGGTTGGGTTCGGGTACACGAAGGCATCGTTTTCCTCGATCAGAGTGAAGCGCCCGCTCTCCTGGGGCGGCGCGGGCGCGATGACCGGCGCGGTCGGCGGCGCATCGGGCGACATGGGTAGATCGGCCGCAGCGGCAGCGCTGCAGCAGCCAAACGCGATCATTCCGATGAAGGCAAAGCGACGCAACTTAGGGCCCCCCTCCCCGGTGCCGGCGCCGGAGCCGAATCCCCTTCGGCCGCTCCCCAGCGGCCGCGCGCAATGTGCTCCGCCGCGGATTGCGGTGTCAAGGCGGCGGGACGCGGGTCGCGCCCGCCCGATCAGCACAACCCATTGTCTCTATTGGGTAATCACTTCGGTCCTCGAAGTCGGACCGGGCGGAAATGCCCCGCACTGTGGCTTGGCGACCACACATCGATCGCCCGAAATCGGCGGACGGATCGACCTCGCACGGCTATCCCGAGGCAGCCGCTCGGCGTCACGACAGTTGCCGCACCCGCCTGTCGGTGCGGGTGAGATTGAACGCGCTGAAGACCAGCCCGACGTGGGAGAATGCCTGGGGAAAATTGCCGAGCAGACGGCGATTCTTGAAGTCGTATTCCTCGCTGAGCAGGCCCAGATCGTTGCGCACCGCCAACAATCGCTCGAACAGGCGTTGCGCCTCCTCGAGCCGTCCTTGCAGGACGTAGGCGTCGACGAGCCAGAAGCTGCAGGCGAGGAACGCCCCCTCGCCCGGCGGCAGGCCGTCCTCGGTCTCGCGCGTGTCATAGCGCAGGACGAACCCGTCGGCGAGGAGCCGGTGCTCGATCGCTGCGATCGTTCCGCCCACCCGCGCGTCATCGATCGGCAGGAAGCGCACCAGCGGGATCAGCAGCAGGCTCGCGTCGAGCGCCTTGGAATCGTAAGACTGCACGAAACTGCCGAGGTCGCGGTCAAACCCGCGCCGGCAGACCTCGGCATGGACTTCGGCGCGCAATTCGCGCCAACGGCCGATCGGACCGTCGAGCCTCCAGGTTTCGGCATCGTCGATGGCGCGGTCGAACGCCACCCAGGTCATGACTTTCGAGAAGGTGAAATGGCGGGCCCCGCCCCGCACCTCCCAAATGCTCTCGTCCGGCTCGCGCCACGCCTGGGCGAGATGGTCGAGGAGCGCGATTTGCAACGCCCAGCCGGATTCGGTCGGAGTGAGGCTGTTTTGCCGCGCATGATGGAGCGCGTTCGTCAGCTCGCCGTAGACGTCGAGCTGAAGCTGCCCGTGCGCGTCGTTGCCGACCCGGACCGGGCGTGCGCCTTCATAGCCCGGCAACCACGGCAGCTCCCATTCGGTCAGGCGCCGCTCGCCGGCAATACCGTACATGATCTGGAGCTGGTTCGGGCTGCCGGCCGCCGCGCGCAGCAGCCACTCGCGCCACGCCTGGGCCTCGTCGTAGTAGCCGGCGCCCATCAGGGCCAGTAGCGTGCGCGTCGCGTCACGCAGCCAGCAATAGCGATAGTCCCAATTGCGCGGGCCGCCGAGCCGCTCGGGGAGCGAGGTCGTCGGCGCCGCGACTATGCCGCCGGTCGGCGCGTAGGTCAGGGCTTTGAGCGTGATGAGCGAACGAATGACCGCCTCGGACCACGGTCCGGCGGTTTCTCCCTTGCTCGCCCAGTCGGTCCAGAACGCTTCGGTCGCCGCCAGCGCGCCGGCCGGGTCGGGCGCGGGCGGCGGCGGCAAGTGCGAAGGTCCGTAGGTCAGCACGAACGGGACGGTCTCGCCGGCGACCGCATCGAACGCGCCGACCGTCGTCATGTTCTCGCCGCGCAACGCCATCGGCGTGCGCAGCACGACCATGTCGGGGCCGGCAATCGCGCGCAGCGTTTGCTCGTCGAGACGCGTAACCCAAGGAACGACCGCGCCGTAGCCGAAGCGCAGCACCAATTCGACGCCCATCGGCACGCGCCCGCGCTCGCCCACGACCAGGCGCACGATCTGCGAGTTGCCGTCACGCAGCGGCATGAAGTCGATCAGCGTCGCCGCGCCTTCCGCGGTCTCGAATCGCGTTTCGAGAATGAGCGTATTGGGCCGATAGCGCCGCGTGATCCGCCGCGGCTCCGCACGCGGAGCAATCCGCCAACGGCCGTGCTCGATGTTGCCGAGCAGCGCGGCGAAGCACGCATCCGAATCGAAGCGCGGCCAGCACAGCCAGTCGATCGAGCCGTCGCGCGAGACCAGTGCGGCGGTCCCGCAATCGCCGATCAACCCATAGTCCTCGACGGGAGACGCCATGGCCTAGATCGTGAAATCGAGCACGACCTTGATGTCGTCCCGCCGATAGTCAAGCGCTTCCGGCCAATGGTCGAGCCCGACCCGGCGCGAAATCATGCGGCCAAGCCAGTCGCGATCGGCCGCGGCCAACACCCGCGCCGCATCTTCGTAGTGCTCGCGGTTGGCATTGACCGTGCCGAAGGCGGCCTGGTTCTCGAGCACCATGGTGCGGTTGAACAGGCCGGCATCGAGTTCGATCATCTTTCCGGGGGCGGACAGGCCGGCGAGGCAGACGATCTTGTCCGGGGCCGGATGGCGCAGCGCGGCGAGGACGACCGCCGGCGCGCCGGTGCACTCCATGATGATGTCCGGCGCCAGATGATCGATGTCGGCAAGGTCGCCGGTGTGATAGGTGCCGCCGAGCCGGCGCACCAAGTCGGGCTTCGGTCCGGTGGAATTGCGGTCGAACACGTGAACGTCGAGGCCCCGCTGCACGCCGATCAGCGCGGCGAGAAGCCCGATCGGCCCGGCCCCGATCACCAGCAATTCGCGCGCACGCCATGAGCGCGACCGTCGGCCGATGCGCTCGGCGTGGTCCCACCCCTTGGCGACGATGCTGGTCGGCTCCATCAGAACGCCGAGGAGGCCGAGCGCCGGGTCGAGCTTGACGGCGAAGTCGGGCTCCACGCGAAAGCGCTCGGCGCCGTAGCCATGGCGCTCCCTGATGCCGCGCTCGGTGTAGAGCCCGTTGCGGCACATGTCCCATTCACCGGCGGCGCACGCCGGACACGGGACCGGATCGGGTCGCCGCACGATGCCGACGACGAGATCGCCCGGGGCAAAGCCGCTTTCGGCCGGCGCCTCCTCCACCACTCCGAGCGACTCATGACCGAGGATCAGCCGCTCGGCGCCCGGCGGCGGCGCGCCATGTTGACCCGCCAGGATCTCGCGATCGGTGCCGCATACGCCGAGCGCCCAGGCGCGAGCCAGGATCGAGCCGTCCGACCGCGGGGGCTCCGGCACGTCGTCGAGCCGCCCCGAGTTCGCCACCCCCGGCAACACCGTGATCGCGCGCATGGTCACCTCGGTCGCGGCGTGTGATGAAGAGGAATACGCGGGTAGGGGTAGTACGCCGCCAAGCCGAAAAAGTTCCCCGCTGAGGCAAATAGGCTCAACGTCCCCATCGTGGTGCAACACACGTCTCGACTCGCGCCATGCCGAAATTGCGCTACTGTCCACAGTCGCCTACGCCAACGCTCGGCAGGAGAAAACGCCATGAACGAGGATGTGCTCAACACGAGCGTGCGACGGTTCCTCAAGAAGGTCGGGATCACCTCGCAGCGCGAGATCGAGAAAGCCGTGCGCGATGCCGTCGCAAGCGGCCGCCTCAAGGGAAACGAGGCGCTGCCGGCCAAAATGACGCTGACGGTCGGCGAGGTCGGCATTTCCTTGGAGATCGGCGGGAATATCGAACTGGAGTGAGCGGCGGGCCTCATCTGGCGCGCGGGCATCGCAGGTAACACTGTAGGGACCTCGTTGCACTTTATTGGAATTGCACCGAGATTTCCCCAGTTCTGCCCACTTCGCGCCATCGTCCCGGACCCCAATCCACGGGTGGGATTCCACAAGGGGTGGGACGCCATGAACCTTCGCATCGGTGCGGCGGGCCTAACCATGCTCGCTGCCTTGATCCTTGCGACGACGCCGACGCGCGCGCCGGCGCAGAGCGCGGAAGCCGCGCCTGCTTCGCCGACCAAGCAGCCCGTCCATGCGCGGGCGGCCAAGCCGCGCCATCGGGTGGCAAAAGCGGATGCCGAGCCTGCCAAGGCCCATCGGGGCAAGCGGGCGAGGCTTGCGCTTGCCCGCCACCGGCGGCGGCCGGCACCGGAACCGGTCGAGATCGAGACGGTCGAGGAATCCGCCGCCCCGGCGCCCGCGGAGACGCCGGTGCCCGCGCATCGGGAAACCTCGGCCGCCAAGCGTTTCCGCGAGTTCCTCAGCCCGCAATCGTTTGCGCTCGCCGCGGGCGAGGAGCTGCGCGGCCCGCGCCTGCTTGCCGCGCACTTCTCCGGCGAAATGACCGATCCGGAAATCATCGCGGCGGCGTGGACCGGCGCCGTCGAACCCGTCGCACACGAGGAAACGGCGCCGGTCATCGCCCATGATCAAACAACCGGCGACGACAGCCCGAGCACGGCGCCGGGCCTGACGCACAGCGACCCGATCGCGGTCGTGCGCGCGGCCCACCCCGACCGCGAGCAGCCACGCATGACGTTCGTGCGCTGGTTCTTCGTCGCCTGGGGCGGCGTCCTCACGTTCGCCTCGGCGGTGCGGATGGCGGTCGGCTGACCCCGCGATAATCGCGACCGCACGCGAGAGGTTATACCGCGCTGCGTCATACGCCCGTTCGCGTCCCGCGGCGTGGGAACCTTTGGCGCTCGACGGCGTTTCGCTGGACCTGAGCAGCGGGACGTGGGTCATGACCGGGTGTTACCGGTTCGGCATCGAGGAAGAGTATTTCCTGGTCGACGCGCAGACCAAGGCGCCGGCGCGCGCGATGCCGGCCGCGTTTCTCTCCGACGCCAAGACCGCGACCGGCGGCCGGGTGACCGGCGAATTGCTCCAGTCGCAGGTGGAAGTCACCACCACGCCGCACGTCGACATGGCCGCGGCCGGCGCTGAACTGCGCGGACTGCGCCAGACGGTCGCGCGCATCGCCGCCGAGCACGGCCTCGCGATCATGGCCGCCGGCACGCACCCGACCGCGGCGTGGATCGCGGCGCGCCAGACCGAGGCCGCGCGCTACGACATCGTCATGGACGATCTGCAGATGCTCGGCCAACGCAATATGCTGTGCGGCTTGCATGTGCATGTCGAATTGCCCGATCCGGGCGACCGCGTCGACGTGATGAGCCGCATGCTGCCGTATCTGCCGCTGTTCATTGCCCTCGCCACGTCCTCGCCGTTCTGGCAGGCGCGGCCGACGGGACTGAAGGGATATCGGCTTGCGGCCTATGACGAACTGCCGCGCACCGGCGTACCTGAGCTGTTCCGTACGGCGGAGGAATACGACGCTTACATCGCGGCGCTGGTCGACGCCGGCGTGATCGAGGATTCCAGCTACATCTGGTGGGCGATCCGGCCGTCGCTGCAGCATCCGACGCTCGAGCTGCGAGCGCCCGACTGCTGCACCCGGGTCGAGGATTCCATCGCCATCGCGGGCCTTTACCGCGCGCTCGTCCGCCATCTGGTGCGCAACCCGTGGCGGCACGCGGATCTCGGCCCGGTAGACCGCGCGGTGGTGATCGAAAACAAATGGCGTGCCCAACGCTACGGCATCGATGGCACCTTCGTCGATCGCGCCGCCGGCGGCATCTTGGTCGCCGAGATGCTCGATCGGACGATCGGCGAGATCGAGCGCGACGCGCGAACGCTGCGCTGCCTCGCCGAGGTCGAACATTGCCGCGCCATTGTCGGTGCCGGCACCTCGGCGGACGTGCAGCTCGAGGTGTTCAGGCGCGCAAACAACGGGGAAGACAATCGCCGGGGCGCGCTGCGCGCCGTCGCCGACTGGATCGTGGCGGCGACGCTGCGCTGACGCTTAATTCGCAAGCAGCTGGTCGTCGGGAATGACCATGCGGCAGCGCACGCCCTCCGGCGGGAACGCCAGATCGACCTCGGCCGCGGCCGCTCCGGCAAGGTTGCGTTCGATCACCAGGCTGCCGAATCCGCGCCGGCTCGGCGCGGACACGCTGGGCCCGCCCGCTTCGGCCCAAACGATCTCGACGCCGCCGCCTTGGGCGGCCGGCCGCCGGCACCATGTGAGCGATACCCGCCCTTGCGGCGCCGACAGCGCCCCATACCGTGCCGCATTGTCGAGCAGCTCGTAGATGGCGAGGCCGAGACTTTGCGCCGCTTCGGGCTTGAGCAGGATGCCGGGGCCTTGGATAACGACCTGCGCTCCTGCGCCGTCCACGTACTGGGCAAGCTGCGCCCGCGCCAATTCGTCCAGCGAGGCGCCGTGCCAACTCTCCTGGACGAGAAGATCGTGCGAAGCGGCGAGCGCCTGCAGCCGCGCGCCGAACTGATCCATGAAGGTCTCGACCGATCCGGTGTAGCGCGCGGTCTGCCGGGCCATGGCCTGGACGATCGCCAGCAGGTTCTTCGAGCGGTGGGTCAGCTCGCGCATCAGCAGGCGCAGGTGGACCTCGGCTTCCTTGCGCGGAGTGTTGTCGACGGCGGCGCCGATCAGGCCGACGATCGCCCCGGTGACGTCGCGCAGCGGCTCGACATGGAGGTCGAACCAGCGCCGACCAGCCCCCTCGCCGATGCTCACCTCGCCGTCCGCGGGCCGGCCCTCCGCGAGCACCCGCCGTTTGAGGGCGGTCACCGCCGCCCGGCTTGCAGCCGGCAAGATTTCTTCGTCGCTGCGGCCGACGATGTCGTCCACTTCGCGTCCGAGCAGCGGATTGCTGATCGAGGTATAGGTCAAATCGCGATCCTGGGTGAAGACGGTGACGCCCGATCCGCGCAACGCGGTTTCGTAGCGCTGCACCGCCGTGCGCAGCTCCTCGGTCAACCGCCGCTGCTCGCTCTCCAGCAATCGGGTCCGCGAAATATCCACGGCCGCGCACATGACGCCGTCGACGGTTCGCTCCGGGCCGAATATCGGCTCGACGTGCAATGCGAACAGCGTACGGCCGCCCGGCGCGACGAAGGCGACCTCGCAGTCCTGCGGCATTCCGGTCGCGAGCACCCGCCGTTTCACGGCAACGACGGAATCGCGATCGGCCGCGGCGAGGACTTGCTCGTCGGTACGGCCGAGCAACTGCGCTGCGGAGGCTTCGGCGTGCGGGCTATAGACCCAGGTGTAGCGCAGGTCGGAATCCTGCGAGAACACGTAAACCTTGGCGCCGCGCAGCGCGGTTTCGAAGCGTGCCGTCATCAGGCTCAGCTGCTTGGTCCGTTCGGCGACGCGCGCTTCGAGTTCGCGGCGGGCGGCCTCCAGCTCGCGCAAGGTTGCTTCGTGCGCCGTCACTTCCCGGCGCAGGCGCTCGTTCGCTTCCTCGAGCTTGCGCGCCCCGCCGAACAGCCGGGCGAACAGGAGGGAGATCATCGATTCTCTCGACGGCGTCGCGGCGCAGCCCGGCAACCGCGGAACCCGAAACTGCGTCCAGACGCATTATTGCGCCAAGGGGCGGCGCTCCGATCCGGCCCTCGCCGTACCGGCTCAGGACCGTGAGCTCGGGAACTTTCCCCCGCCTCGGGCGTTGCCAAGCGACCGGCCGCCATTCCCCTCCCCCTCGTGCTCGGCCGGCCGTCTCAGGCGTAGTCGGCGGCAGCGCCGGCTACGCCTTTGCCTTGCCGGGTATCGGGGCCGCGGCCGGGAGCGCGCGTCGGCCGAACAATATCGGACCCTTCCTTCACGCGACCCGTCTGGGAGTACGCTTGGCCCGCCGCTCGAAGAACAGCGCCTGACTGATGACCGCGGAGACGGTCGCCGGCTGGAACGGCTTGGCGATCAGGAAGGCAGGCTCCGGCCGTTCGCCGGTCAGGTAGCGCTCCGGATAGGCGGTGATGAATATCACCGGGACTTCAAAGGACGTGAGCAATTCGTTCACGGCGTCGAGCCCTGAACTCCCGTCGGCGAGCTGGATGTCGGCCAGGATGAGCCCCGGCTCGTGCACCGTGGCGAGCGCCACCGCCTCGGCGTGGGTTCGCGCGACGCCGGCCAGGCGATGACCGAGGCTCTCGATCTGCCCCTCCAGATCCATGGCGATGATGGTCTCGTCCTCGATGATGAGGACGTCCGTGGCGATTTCCGCCGCCAGCTCGCGCCCCGACTCCTCGACCAAGGCACGCAACGACGCGACATCGACGCCGAGAATTTGCGCCGCCTCCTGGTCGGAAAACCCTTCGACCGCCACCAGCAGGAAGGCCTGACGCGGCTGCGGCGTGATATGCGTGAGCCGTTGTTCGACCCGCTGGCGATGGTCGACCGCCTCGCGTTCGCCGTTCACCGGAAGCGAGGTCCAGATGCGTGAGAAGGTGCGGTAGAGCGCGACGCGAAGCGACGCGCCGGCGCTGAGCGCCGCCGGATCCTCGATCAGCGCCTCCAGCGTCGCCGCCACATAGGCGTCGCCCGCGCTTTGGCTCCCGGTAAGCGCCCTGGCATAGCGGCGCAGATATGGCACGTGCCGGGCGATGGCTTGCGATATGGACACGGAAATCCCTCCCCGGACGAGGTTGAACGAGACTATAATGCCCAACGCGGTACCGCAAAAAAAGTTCCCGGGGTTCGGAACCGTTGGGCCGTTACCGCGTTGCACCGGGCGCACGGGGCCCCGTAGACCCTTGTCCGGACATCGGCGCGGGGGCGAGGACGGAAATGAAGAATCGTAAGCCTGCCGCGTCCCGATCGCCCGTTGTGCCGCAGAAACCCGCCGGCGAGTCCGGGCCAAGCCTCGGGGAGGACATTCGAGGCAAAATCGGACGCCAGTTGCGCGACATGTACGACGACGTGGTCGCCCAGGGGGTGCCCGACCGCTTCGTGGAACTGCTGAACCGTCTCGAAAGACAGAACGAGAAATAGCGAGCGACATAACGGGAAATCGCTCGATGAAGCTCGATCCGTCGATGCGCGAAGCGGTTCTCGCCGCAGTTCCCAGCCTGCGCGCGTTTGCCATCTCGCTGTCGGGCAACGTCGACCGGGCAGACGACCTGGTGCAGGAGACGCTCCTGCGGGCACTCGTCAATATCGACTCGTTCGAGCCGGGCACGAACCTGTCGGCGTGGCTGTTCACGATCCTGCGTAACCTGTTCCGGTCGGAATACCGCAAGCGCCGGCGCGAGGTCGAGGATGGGGACGGCACCTATGCCGAAACCTTGAAATCCCAGCCGGAGCAAGAAGCGCGGGTCGAATTCCGAGAGTTTCGCGCCGCCCTCGCCAAGCTGCCGCCCGACCAGCGGGAGGCGCTGATCCTCGTCGGGGCATCCGGATTCTCGTACGAGGAGGCGGCCGGCATTTGCGGTTGTGCGGTGGGGACGATCAAGAGCCGGGTCAACCGGGCGCGCACGCGGCTCGCCGAGCTGATGTCGATCGAGGGTCCTGATGATTTCGGCCCGGACCGGGCGACGCGGGCCGTTCTCGGCAGCAGCGAGCGCTCGTAAAGCGTGATGGCTTTTCTTCGAATCGCCATCCCGCTTTAGCTTATTGTTGGAGCGTGATGTTTTCCGAAAACCGGTACCCACTTTTCGGCATCATGCTCTGGCGCCGTCAGTCCCCGCTCAGTGCGCCGTCGAGCAGGCGCTTGCACTCGCCAAGCTCGTAGAGCGTCGCGCGCAGCGCCCGCAGTTCGTCGTGCGACAGGTCGTGCGCCGGCAGCGAGCCGTGCGGTTCCGCCAAGCCGGCGGGCTCCTCGGCGGGGCGCGAGGCT
>DASPVJ010000483.1:0-5061 GCA_035622435.1 Xanthobacteraceae bacterium
ATCGAAATCGTCGTCGCGAACCGCGCCGCGTTCGACACCAGGTTGGCGAGGCAGCGCTTGAACGCCGCCGGCCGCACGGTGACGACCGGATGGCCGTGGAACGCCACGCTCGCGCGATGGCCGTGGCGCTCGGCGTCGACCTTGAGCTCCTCCAGGAACGCGGCCATGTCGGTCGGCGCCGATTGCTCGCCGGCATCGCCGCGCGCGAAGGCGAGATAGGCCTCGACCATGCGGCCCATTTCGTCGACGTCCCGCTTGAGCGCCTCGACCTCGGGGCTGTCGCCGATGAGCGCGAGCTCCAGCTTGAACCGGGTGAGCAGCGTGCGCAGGTCGTGCGAGACGCCCGCCAGCATGGTGGTGCGCTGCTCGATGGCGCGTTCGATGCGGCGCTTCATCTCGAGGAACGCCAGCGCCGCGCGGCGCACCTCGCGCGCCCCGCGCGGCCGGAAGCCGGGCACCTCGCGGCCCTTGCCGAAGCTTTCCGCCGCGTCGGCGAGGGTCAGGATCGGGCGGATCTGATTGCGCAGGAACAGGACGGAGACGACCAGCAGCACCAGCGACGTGCCCACCATCCAGAACAGGAAAATCTCCGAGTTGGACGCGTAGGCGGCGCTGCGGGGCGCGAACACCCGCATTACCGTGTTGTCGAGCTGGATGCGGATTTCCACGAGGGCCGAGCGCCCGACCGTGTCGATCCAGAACGGCTTGGCGATTTGCCGGCTGATCTCCCTCGACAACGTCTGGTCGAGCAGCGAGAAGAACGGCTTCGGTCCCGGCGGCGGCAGGTCGGTGCCGGGCAGGAAATCGACGCCGAGCCCGAGGCGGTCCTGCGCGATGCGCCGCAAGGTCGCGTGGTCGGGATCCTGCGGAAGGCTCTTGTAGACGTCGATGAGCGCGGCGATGTCCTGGGTGACCGCGGCCGAGAGCCGTCGCGTCACCGTGTTCCAATGCCGCTCCATGAACACGAAGGCGACGACCGACTGCAGGATCACCATCGGGGCGATGATGATGAGGAGCGAGCGGGCGTAAAGGCCCGTCGGCATGACGCTCCTGACCGACCGTCCCCACCAGTCCCACGCCGCCGCCACGCGGCCCGCGGCCGTGCGCAAGGTCGCGAGGCCGAGATCGAGGGTGGTCACGGCGCGCTCACCAGCCGATAGCCGATCCCGCGCACGGTCTGCACGATCAGCGGGTGCGCGGGGTCGCGCTCGATTTTGCGCCGCAGGCGGTTGACCTGCACGTCGACCGCGCGCTCGTTCGACGCGCCGCCGCTGCCGGCGAGCGCCAGGCGCGCAACCGTTTCGCCCGGGCAGGCGGTGAGCACGCGGAGCATGTCGCGCTCGCGGTCGGTGAGGTGAACGACCTCCTCGCCGCGCCGCAACTCGCCGCGGCCCAAGTGGAAGATGAACTCGCCGAACTTGACGGTTTCGACCTGCGGGGCGGGCGCGGGCTGCTGGCGCCTGAGGATGTTGGTGATGCGCAGCGACAGCTCGCGCGCCTCGAACGGCTTGGCCACGTAGTCGTCGGCGCCGAGTTCGAGCCCGCGGATGCGGTCCTCGCTTTCGTCGCGCGCGGTGAGCATCAGGATCGGCACCGCCGAGGCGGCGCGGATGGCCTTGGCCAATTCGAACCCGGACTCCCCGGGCATCATGACGTCGAGCACCAGCAGGTCGAAGCTCAACCCGTCGAGCTTGGCCCGGGCTTCCGCGGCGTTGCCGGCGGTGGTGACGCGGAAGCCTTCGCGGGCGAGATAGCGCGAGAGCAGGTCGCGAATGCGCCGGTCGTCGTCCACGACCAGGAGATGCGGGGCATCGTCGGACAGCGAAGGGGCCGACGCCGTCATGGCCCGCTCAACGGCGCGCGCGGCCGCCGCGGTCGGCGCGGGCAATCAGCCGCAACACTTCATCGCGGTCGGCGGCGTCGATCATGGCGGCGAGGAAGCGCCGCGCCGCCTCGTGCGCCCCGGGGCCGACCTCGGCCATGGCGCGGGCGATGCGGGTGGTCTGCAGCCCGGCGAGCTTGAGCGCGAGCGCCTCGCCCTTGGGGGTGACGTAGAGCAGCCGCTGCCGGCGGTCGTTGGCGCCTTCCCGCTGGGTCACGTAACCCTGGTCGACCAGCTGCTTGAGCACGCGCCCCAGCGATTGCTTGGTGATCTTCAAAATGACGAGCAGGTCCGCGACCTTGATGCCGGGGTTGCGGTTGATGAAGTGGAGCACCCGGTGATGGGCGCGGCCGAAGGCGAACTTGGCGAGCACGTGGTCGGGATCGCCGACGAAGTCGCGATAGGCGAAAAAGAGGAGTTCGATGATGTCCCAGATCGGCTCGTCCGCGCTCGCCGGGGTGTCGGTCGCGCGGGCCGGCCGGTCGGGCGGCAGGGTGACAGTTAGGTCAGCCATATTGACATATTTCGGTTAATTCGTTATCCACGAGCGCATCTTCGCGAAAGGATCGTCCCCGGGCAGACCCCGGCACGGCCGTTGCACCGGTCCGCGAAGCGCGGTTTCATGGGACCGGGCGAACCATATCGGGACTTGGGCCGCGAGGCAAAAGCGCATCGCCCCGGCGGCCCGCCGGTTCCGCAAAAAATGCCCCGAGGAGGGACCGCCATGGCTCTGCCATTCGACCAACGCGACGGCGTCATCTGGTACGACGGCAAGCTCGTGCCCTGGGCCGACGCCAAGCTGCACGTGCTCTCGCACGGGCTCCACTACGCGAGCTGCGTGTTCGAGGGCGAGCGGGCTTACGGCGGCGAAATTTTCAAGTGCACCGAACATTCGCAGCGGTTGCACGATTCCGCTCGCTGGCTCGACTTCGAGATTCCCTTTTCGGTGGCCGAGATCGACGCGGCCAAACAGCTGGTGCTCGAGAACAACGGACAGCGCGACGCCTATGTGCGGCCGGTGGCGTGGCGCGGCTCGGAGATGATGGCGGTTTCGGCCCAGAACACCACCATCCACGTCGCCATCGGCACGTGGGAGTGGCCGAGCTATTTCGATCCGGCCCAGCGACTCAAGGGCATCCGCCTCGACCTCGCCGACTACCGGCGTCCCGACCCGGCCACCATCCCGGCCAAGGCCAAGGCGGCGGGCCTCTACATGATCTGCACCATTTCCAAGCACAAGGCCGAGCGCAACGGCTATGCCGACGCGCTGATGCTCGACTGGCGCGGGCAAGTGGCCGAGTGCACCGGCGCCAACATTTTTTTCATCCGCGACGGCAAGATTCACACGCCGACGCCGGACTGCTTCCTCGACGGCATCACCCGCCAGACGGTGATCGATCTCGCCCGGCGGCGCGGCATCGAAATCGTCGAGCGGCGCATCATGCCGGACGAACTCGACGCCTTCTCCGAGTGCTTCATCACCGGGACCGCCGCCGAGGTGACGCCGGTTTCCGAAATCGCCCGCTGGCGCTTCACGCCTGGAGCAATCACCCAACGCCTGATGGACGATTACACCGCCGAGGTGCAGCCCAAGGGGAAGGGCAAAGCTGCGGCGTGAGGGGCGCGATTCGCCACGGCGATTTCACTGCGCCGCCTCGGGCCGGCGTCGCGCCGGCGCCCACCGATCGGCGGCGGCATCGTCCGCGGCTTTCGCCTCGACCCAGCGCGCGCCGCCGGTGCGCTCCTCGCGCTTCCAGAACGGCGCCCGGGTCTTGAGGTAATCCATCAGGAACTCGGCGGCCGCGAACGCGTCCTGCCGGTGCGCCGCGGCGGTGACGACCAGCACGATGTTCTCGCCCGGCGCGATCCGCCCGTAGCGGTGAACCACCGTGACGCCGAGGAGAGGCCAACGCGCATTGGCCGCGTCGACGTGGCGCGCAATTTCGGCTTCCGCCATGCCCGGGTAATGCTCGAGGGTCAGCGCGGCGATCGGTTCGCCCGCTTCGGTGCCGCGGCAAATCCCGGTGAAGGCGACGACGGCGCCGATGTCGCTGCGGCCGCGGGTGAGCGCCGCGGCTTCCGCGGTCGCGTCAAAATCCTCGCGCTGCAGCCGCACGTTCATGGCGTCATCCGCCCGTCATCGGCGGAAAGAAGGCGATCTCGCGGGCGCCGGCGATCGGCGCCTCCGACTTGACGTGGGTGCGGTCGATGGCGGCGCGGACCACGCGCGGGTTGGCGAAGGCGTAGGCGTACTCCTCGCCGCGCCCGGCGAGCCACGTCATCAGCTCGCCGATGGTCGCGACCCCGGCCGGCGCCTCGACCTCCTCCTCGGGCTTGCCGACCCGCTCGCGCACCCAGGCGAAATACAGGATCTTCACGCTCAGTCCTCGATCAGGTGGCGAACGCCGGCGCGGAAATAGTCCCATCCGGTGTATAGCGTGAGCAGCGCGGAGAGCCACAGCAGGGTCAGCCCGGTGAGCGTCACGACCGGCAGGATGCGGTCGCCGGCCTCGCCCAGCACCAGGAACCCGATCGCCACCAATTGGGCCGTGGTCTTCCACTTGGCAAGCCGGGTCACCGGGACGCTGACGCGCAGCTCGGCGAGGTATTCGCGTAGCCCGGAGACGAGAATCTCGCGGCACAGAATGACGATGGCCGCCCACAGCGACCAGCCTTTGATGGTTCCGTCGGCGGCGAGCATCAGCAGGCACGACGCCACCAGCAGCTTGTCGGCGATCGGATCGAGCATGCGCCCGAAGGTCGAATGCTGGCCCCAGGCGCGGGCGAAATAGCCGTCGAAGAAATCGGTGACGCCGGCGGCGATGAAGATCGCAAGCGCGAGCCACCGCAGCCACAGACCGCCCTGCAGGATGCCCGCTCCGTACATGCAGGCGACGACGGCCGGCACCGCGGCGATGCGCGCATAGGTCAGGAGGTTGGGCACCGAGAAGGTGCGCGGCGGCGAGCGCGGATTCGAAACCGTCGTCATGGCCGCAAGGAACACCCGGCCCGAAGAGGCGTCAACCCGGCCGCGCGGCCTGTCCGCTCACCTTCATGCGAGCGGTCAGCCGGGCGTGCCGTGGAAGAAATCGTAGACCTTGCGGGCGGTCTCCGCGCTGATGCCGGCGACCTTTTCGAGGTCGGCGACCGACGCGCGTTCGATCGCCCGCAAGGTGCCG
>DASPVJ010000484.1:0-3537 GCA_035622435.1 Xanthobacteraceae bacterium
ACTTACATCGCGCTCTGCAACTGGACCGACAGGGGCGCCCAGCAGGTCAAGGATTCGCCCAAGCGCTTCGACGCGGCCAAGAAGATGCTGCGCGACATGGGCGGCGACATCAAAAGCTTCTACCTGACGCTCGGCGATTACGACCTCGTCGCCGTGGCCGACGCGCCGGACGACGCGGTGATGGCGCGCTTCCTCATGCAGCTCGGCATGCTCGGGAACGTGCGCACCCGCACGCTCAAAGCGTTCCCGGAAGCCGCCTACCGCGAGATCGTCGCGACCTTGAGCTGACGGCGGCACGGCAGCCACGAGCCCCGGCCGTCCACCCGACGCCGGGGCGCCGCTATTATACCTATCGATACACACGAGGCCTGGACGCGCGGGCCAACGAGTGTGTATAGTATGTATATTGGGTCGCCACCGCGATGTCGCGCCGGGATCGCTCCAACAAGACGCGCGACGTCGTGGCGCGGCTCGCGCGCGACGGCTGGGTCGTGGCGCGCAAAGGCCCGGGCGACCACGTCCAATATCGGCATCCCGTCAATCCGGGCCGCGTGACTCTCGACGCCGGCGCCCGGGACATTCCGACCGGCACCTTACGGTCGATCTATCGCCAAGCGGGATGGGACTGGTGAGGCGATGCCGCCAAAGCGTGATGGCTTTTCTTCGAATCGCCATCCCGCTTTGGGTTATTGTTGGAGCATGATGTTTTCCGAAAACCGGTACCCACTTTTCGGCATCATGCTCTAACCGGCGGGGAGCAGCATAACATGCAGGTGGTGACGCTGATTCACGAGGAGAACGGAGTGTTCGGGGCCTCCTTCCCCGACTTTCCCGGCTGCATCACGGTGGCCGACAGCCTCGACGCCATCGTCCCCAAGGCGGCGGAGGTCCTCGCCTTCCACATCGAAGGCATGATCGAGGATGGCCTCCCATTGCCGCCGCTGCGGACTCTCGCTCAGCTGCGCAAGGACCGGGCATTCCGCACGGATTCCGCCGGCGCCATGATCGCGCTCGTGCCCTATGCGCCCCCGGCCCGGGCGGCGCGGATCAACATCACGTTCGATGAATCGCTGCTCGCGCGCGTCGACCGCGCCGCCGAGGCAGCTGGCGAAACGCGCTCCGGCTATCTGGCCGATGCTGCCCGTCGCCGGCTGGCCGCCGAAGTCAACGCACCGGCCGCCGTGCAACTCGACGAACCTGCGCGGCGTTTCAGAGGCGCAAGCGCGGCCCGGGGTCGGCAACCATCCCGGCGCAAGGCATCAAACCGCACCTGAGCACCGGGTACCGGTGCCACGGTTCGGCATGGCACGTCTCCTCGTTGGCACGGCGATGATAGGATGCGCGCGCGCCGGTGCCAATATCGGCGGGACTCATAAGAAGGAGCAGCCCATGCCGGCGGAGCGCTTCGACTTTCCCAACGCGAGCGGCGAGCGCCTGGCGGCGCTGCTCGATCGGCCGGCGGGCGAAACGCGCGCCTACGCGCTGTTCGCCCATTGCTTCACTTGCGGCAAGGACATCCGCGCCGCCAAGCGCATCGCCGAGGGGCTGACCGCGCGCGGCATCGCCGTGCTGCGCTTCGACTTCACCGGGCTCGGCGCCAGCGAGGGCGAGTTCGCCAACACCAACTTCTCCTCGAACGTCGCCGATCTCGTCGCCGCTGCCGATCACCTGCGGCGGACCCATCAGGCGCCGGCGATCCTCATCGGCCACAGCCTGGGCGGCGCCGCGGTGCTGGCGGCGGCCGGCGAGGTGCCGGAGGCGCGCGCCGTCGTCACCATCGCGGCGCCGGCCGATCCCAGCCACGTCACCGGGCTGCTGCAGGACCGGGTCGACGAAATCCGCGCGCGCGGCGAGGTCGAGGTGACGCTCGCGGGGCGCCCGTTCCGCATCCGCAGCGAGTTCCTCGACGACGTCGCCGAGCAGCGGCTCGACGAGCGCATCGGCAACCTGCGCAAGGCGCTCCTGATCATGCACGCGCCGACCGACGCCGTCGTCGGCATCGACAACGCGAGCCACATATTCCTCGCGGCGAAGCATCCGAAGAGCTTCGTGTCGCTTGACGACGCCGATCACTTGCTGAGCCGCAAGCGCGACGACGTCTACGTGGCCGACGTCATCGCCGCCTGGGCCGAGCGCTATCTCGACCCGCTCCCGGAGGCCGCGCCGGACGCCGAAGCGTCGAACGCCGTGGTCGTGACCGAGACCCGCCGCGGCAGGTTCCAACAGCAGATCACCGCCGGCACCCATCGTTTCGTGGCGGACGAGCCGGTCGCCGCGGGCGGCCTCGACACCGGCCCCGGTCCCTACGACCTCCTGCTGGCGGCGCTCGGCGCCTGCACGGCGATGACCCTGCGGCTCTACGCCGACCGCAAGGGACTGCCGCTCGACCGCGTGGCGGTACGGCTCACCCACGACAGGATCCACGCCGAGGACTGCGAGACCTGCGAGACCAAGGAAGGGATGCTCGACCGCATCGACAAGGAGATCGTGGTCGCAGGCTCGCTCGACGCGGCCGAGCGGACGCGGCTCCTCGAGATCGCCGAGAAGTGCCCGGTCAACCGCACGCTTAAATCCGAAATCGACATCCGCGGCAGCATCCGCGCGGCGTGATCCCCACCCGGCTCGCTTCGCTCGCCACCCTCCCCTTTCAGGGGAGGGATAAGACGTGCGTCACTTCAGCCACAGGCTGATGGGGATGGCGCCGCTGGCGCCGTTGCCGGCGCATTCCATCGCGCCGACGTGGCTTGCCGACAGCGCTCCCTGGTAGATGCACGCGCGGCCGTCGAACGTGAACGTGGCCCTGACGCGGGACGCCGCGAGCATCCGCAGGGTGATCCGGCCGGTCTCCTCTTCCGGCCCGTGCGAGGAGCAAATCCCCACGTGCTTGATGGCGAGGGCACCGGAGAACTCCGCGCGCCCGCCCGGCGATTGCGCGGAGACGTCGGCGGCGAGTTCCCATTCGCTCAGGAAGCCGGCCTGCCCGCGCAACTGCAAGGTCTGCGGCTCCGCCGCGGCCGCGATGGTGCCCGCCGCGAGCAGGGGACAGATCGCCGCAATGAAACCCTTCATGGGAAACGCGCTCGGCATTCGTATAATTAGCGCGCCAATCATACCACGATCATAATAGTCTGTAGCCCGGATTGAGCGGCAGCGAAATCCGGGGGCGGGGTTCCCGCATTTCGCTACGCTCAATGCGGGCTACAAATGTTAAAGAGACGCGGACCATGACCATCGATACCCACGTTCGCACCGCCAATCCCCGCACCGTCGACCGCCCTCCCCTCCTCATCCGCCGGGTGGACGCGGTGCCGGTGGCGCTGCCGCTCGCGAAGCCGATGACGATGGCCGGGGTCACCATCGTGCACGCGGAAAACGTGCTGGTGCGCATCGAGGCCAACGACGGCACCGTCGGCTGGGGCGAAGCGGCGTCGGCGCCGACCATGACCGGGGATACCCTGGGCGGGCTCGTTGCCGCGGTGCGCGATCATCTCGGCCCGCTGCTGATCGGCGCGGACGCGTGGGCGCGGCCGGCGCTCG
>DASPVJ010000485.1:0-8940 GCA_035622435.1 Xanthobacteraceae bacterium
GGCCTCGGCCTGATCGTCCCTTGTTCGTGCGCGAGCGCCGCAGTACCGATCCGCCATGGGCAAACGACTGATTCCCCCCGAGGAGCACGGCGAGGTCCAGGAGATCGCGCTGCGCGAGGCGCTCGAGGAGCGCTATCTCGCCTACGCGCTCTCCACGATCATGCACCGGGCGCTGCCGGACGCCCGCGACGGCCTCAAGCCCGTGCACCGGCGTATCCTTTACGGCATGCGCCTGCTCCGCCTCGACCCCGGCACCGCGTTCAAGAAGTCGGCGAAGATCGTCGGCGACGTGATGGGCAACTTCCATCCGCACGGCGACCAGGCGATCTACGACGCGCTCGTGCGCCTGGCCCAGGATTTCAACTCGCGCTATCCGCTGATCGACGGCCAGGGCAACTTCGGCAACATCGACGGCGACAACCCGGCGGCCTACCGTTACACCGAGGCGCGGCTGACCGAGGTCGCCCGCCTCATCCTCGACGGTATCGAGGAGGACGCGGTCGATTTCCGCCCCAACTACGACGCCCAGTCGCAGGAGCCGGCGGTGCTGCCCGGCGCGTTCCCCAACCTGCTCGCCAACGGCGCCCAGGGGATCGCGGTCGGCATGGCAACGGCGATCCCGCCGCACAACGCGGCGGAACTGTGCGACGCCGCGCTGCACCTGATCGAGCACCCGAAAGCGCGCAGCCGCAATCTCGTGAAATTCGTTCCCGGACCGGATTTTCCCACCGGCGGCGTCGTGGTCGACAGTCCGGAGGCGATCGCCGAGGCCTATGCCGCAGGCCGCGGCTCGTTCCGCGTGCGCGCGCGCTGGCACAAGGAGGAGACCGGCCGCGGCACCTACCTGATCGTCGTCACGGAAATCCCGTGGCTGGTGCAGAAGTCGCGGCTGATGGAGCGGCTCGGCGAGCTGCTCAACGAAAAGAAACTCCCGCTGTTGGCCGACGTGCACGACGAGTCGGCCGAGGACGTGCGCCTGGTGCTGGAGCCGCGCGCGCGCACCGTCGACCCGGCGCTGCTGATGGAGTCTTTGTTCAAGCTGACCGAGCTCGAGAGCCGCATCCCGCTCAACATGAACGTGCTGGTCAAGGGCCGCATCCCCAAGGTCGTCGGGCTCGCCGAGGCGCTCACCGAGTGGCTCGAGCACCGACGCGAGGTGTTGGTGCGGCGCTCGCGCCACCGCTTGCAACAGATCGAGCATCGCCTCGAAGTGTTGGGCGGCTATCTCGTCGCCTACCTCAACCTCGACCGGGTCATCAAGATCATTCGCAGCGAGGACGAGCCCAAGCCGGTGCTGATGAAGGCGTTCAAGCTCAGCGACGTGCAGGCCGACGCCATCCTCAACATGCGGCTGCGCAACCTGCGCCGGCTCGAGGAGATGGAGATCCGCCAGGAGGACAAGGACCTGCGCGGCGAGAAGAAGTCGCTCGAGGCGTTGCTGCGCTCCGACGAGCAGCAGTGGAAGACCGTGGCCGGGCAGATCAAGGAGGTGCGCGCGGCGTTCGGCCCGAAGACCCCGCTCGGCAAGCGGCGCACGTCGTTTGCGCAGGCGCCCGAGCACGACGAGGCGGCGATCGAGGCCGCCATGGTCGAGCGCGAGCCGATCACCGTGGTGGTGTCGGTGAAGGGCTGGTTCCGGGCGCTCAAGGGCCACGTCACCGACCTTTCGGCGATCGCGTTCAAGGCCGACGACCGGCTCAAGCTCGCGTTCTTCGCCGAGACCACGTCGAAGCTCCTGGTGTTTGCCACCAACGGCCGCTTCTACACCATCGAGGCGGCCAAGCTCCCGGGCGGCCGCGGCCACGGCGAGCCGGTGCGGCTGTTCATCGATTTGGAGCAGGAGGCCGATCTCGTCGCGGTGTTCCCGTTCCGCGGCGGGCGCAAGTTCCTGGTGGCGAGCGCCGCCGGGCGTGGCTTCGTCGTGGCGGAGGATGAATGTCTCGCCAATACCCGCAAGGGCAAGCAGGTGCTCAACGTCGCGCTGCCGGACGAGGCGCGCGCCGTCGCCACCGTCGAGGGCGAACTCGTCGCCAGCGTCGGCGAGAACCGCAAGATGGTGATCTTCCCGCTCGATCAGGTTCCGGAGATGGGGCGCGGTCGCGGCGTGCGCCTGCAGCGCTACAAGGACGGCGGCCTTTCCGACGTGAAGACGTTCAAGGCCGCGGATGGGCTGACCTGGATCGACCCGGCGGCGCGCGTGTTCACCGTGGCGACCAAGGAACTGCTCGATTGGCGCGGCAACCGCGCCGACGCCGGGCGATTGGCGCCGAAGGGGTTTCCCAAGGTGAACCGGTTCGGGCGGCTGCCGGAAAACGGGAAGGGCGGAGACGACAGGTAGGCAAACGCGCAGGTCATGCGGCCTGGTTAAAAGTGGCACTGGAATCATAAGGTTACTGGCTTCGCTTCGCTAATTGTGTCAACGGTATTGAAGGCTCGCATTTGCAATTGCAAACTATTCGCAATAAGCTGTCAGAGGATAAACCCTCGTATCGACTGGGCTGCCCATGAACGACGACACTACGAGTGGGCGATTAGCCGCGACCGAACGCGCGCGGACGGCCGGGCGCGCCGTGCTTACCGGCGAGCGCGGGGGGCTGCGCGCGTTTCTGCCGTTCGTGGGGCCCGCCGTCATCGCCTCGGTCGCCTACATGGACCCGGGCAACTTCGCCATCAACATCGAGGCGGGGGCGAACTTCGGCTACCTGCTGCTGTGGGTCGTCGTGGTGGCGAACCTGGTCGCCATGCTGTTCCAGGCGCTTTCCGCCAAGCTCGGCGTCGTCACCGGCCAGAGCCTGGCCGGACATTGCCGCCGCCGTTTTCCGCCGCCGCTTGTTTACGCCATGTGGGTCGCGAGCGAGATCGCCGCCATGGCCACCGATCTCGCCGAGTTTCTCGGGGCGGCGATCGGGCTCGGCCTGCTGTTCAAACTGCCGCTGCTGACGAGCCTCGTCGCGGTCGGGATCGCCACCTACGCCATGCTGCTGCTGCAGGGGCGCGGCTTCCGCCCCATGGAGATTTTGATCGGCGGTTTCGTCGGGGTCGTCGGCGTCAGCTATCTGATCGAACTCGTGATCGCGCCGCCGGATTGGCCGGCCTTCGCTTATCACGCGGTCGTGCCCGAGTTGCAGGGCCCGCACAGCGTCACCATCGCGGTCGGGATCATCGGCGCCACCGTCATGCCGCACGCGATCTATCTGCACTCGAGCCTGATGCAGAACCGGGTTCCTGCGATCACCTACGCGAAGCGCCGGCGCGTGCTCAACTTTTCCAACGTCGAGGTGCTGTTCGCCCTCGGCGTCGCCGGCCTCATCAACATGGCGATGGTCGCCATGGCGGCCGCCGTGTTCCACAACGGCGTCTACAACGAGGTGGCCGACATCGGCACCGCCTACCGCACCCTGATCCCGCTGCTGGGCGCCGGTGCCGCCGGGGTGTTCCTGGTGTCGCTCTTGGCGTCCGGCCTGTCGAGTTCGGTGGTCGGCACCATGGCCGGTCAGGTCATCATGCAGGACTTCGTCAAGTTCAGCATCCCGCTGTGGTTTCGCCGCTTGGTGACCATGATTCCGGCGTTCGTGGTGGTCGCGCTCGGCGTCAATGCGACCCAGGCGCTGGTGTTAAGCCAGGTGGTGCTCAGCCTGGTGCTGCCGGTGCCGATGATCGCGCTCCTCATCCTCACCGCGCGGCGCGACGTCATGGGCCCGTTCGCCAACAGCCGCCTGACCAACGCCGCCGCCATCCTGGCCGCGGTCGTCGTGCTCGCCCTCAACGCGCTCTTACTGCTGCAAGCCGCGGGAGTGGCGCTGATTTGAGGCGAGCGCGCGACCGCCGCGCTACTCCTGCGGATAGCGCCACGGCGTCCCGGAATGGGCCGCCTCATCGATCGTCCATTGCGGCAGCGCGAGGCCCGGCGCCACGTCGGTGAACACCATGCGCACGCGGGTGCCGATGCCGACCTTGCGCACCATGTCGGGCGGCGCCAGCACGCCGTCGGCGGTCGCAAGGTTACCGACCACGCGCAACGCCTCGTCCGCACTCGGCACGCCCTTTTGCGTGTCGAGATCGACCAACAGCACGAGATAGGGCGTGTGATCGCGGAACGCCGCCTGGATGGCGTGGTGGACCTCGGTATAGGAGTGCACGCTGCCGCGGCCTTCGACCGGAACCCAGCGCGCGCCGGGGTTTGCGCACCACGGACAGGCGGTGGTCGGCGGATAGCGCAGCAGGTTGCAGGCCGTGCAGGCCTGCAGGTGGAACGCGTGCGCGGCGCAATGGCGGAAATATTCCAAATTCTCCACGTCGAGCGCGCTGATGTCGAGCGGCATGCCGAGATAGTTCGCGGTGATGGTCATGATATTTGCCTGCCCCCTCAGCCGCGCCGCATCACCATGGCCGACCCGGTGCCGGGCATCGCCCAGCCGAGGTTGGCGGTGACTTCGACGTTCTTCGCCTGGCGGCAGCCGCCTTCGCGGTAGTCGTAGGTGTGCCGCCGCTTGCCGTCGGGACCGACCGGGCAAGAGTCGTCGGCGTCGTGGCGCAGCTGGCGCACGTTCTCGATCACCATGTTGATGCCGTGGGTGTAGCCTTCGCACAGGTGGCCGCCGCTGGTGTTGTTGGGGCGCCGGCCGCCGAGGCGGATGGTGCCGTCGCTGACGTAGTCGCCGCCTTCGCCCTTCTTGCAGAAGCCGTAGTCCTCGAGCTGCAGCATGGTGGTGAAGGTGAAGGCGTCGTAGGAGCCGGTGAGGTCGACGTCCTGCGGCCCGACACCCGCGTTGGGCCAGAGTATTTCGCGCGCGTAGCGGCCGGCGACGGTCGAGATCGGCCCGTGCTGATAGTGCATATCCATGCGCGGCTTGTTGCAGCGGCCGACTACGCCGCGGATCAGAACGAGCGGATGTCGACAGTTGCGCGCGCGCTCGGCGCTGGTGACGACGATGGCGTTGGCGTTGTCGGTTTCCACGCAGCAGTCGAGCAGATGCAGCGGCTTGCAGATGATGCGGCTCGCCAGAACGTCGGCGACCGAATAGCGCTGCTTGTAGAGCGCCTTGGGGTTGTTCGAGGCGTGCTCGCTGTGGATCGCCTTGACGGCGGCGACCTGCTCGGGACGGGTGCCGTAGTCGTGCATGTGGCGCATGAACGTCGGGCTGAACATTTGCCCGGCGCTCTGCCAGCCGTAGGCGCGGCTGTGCAGCATGTCGCCGGATACGGGCGCCGCGGCGCGCACCCCGGTGCCGCCGATGCGCACCTGCGAGTAGCCGTTCATGGCGCGGAAGATCGCGACCGTCTTGCACAGGCCGGCCTCGATCAGCCCCATGGCGATCCCCACCAGCGCCTCGGTCGAGGAGCCGCCGCCGAACACGTCCATGTAGAAGTCGAGGCGGATGCCCAAATCGCCGGCGACGAAGGGCGCGAACACCGAATCCCCCGACTGGTAGGACAGCATGCCGTCGATATCGGCGGGCTTGAGCCCGGCATCTTCGATTGCGTTACGCACGGCCCACGTGGCGAGCGCGCGCGTCGTCTTGCCCGAGCCGCGCATGTAGGCCGTCTCGCCGACGCCGACGATGGCGTATTTGTCGCGCAGATATCTGGGGCTGGTGGCGTCGATATCGCTCGGCAGCGGCATGTGTCCCCCCGTGCCGTCATGGACCGGTCGGCCTATTCTTCCTCACCCCGGCGGTGGCGTCGAGCGCGATACGCCCGGCAGGTGCGCAACGGGCGTTGACAGCGCCGGACGCCTCGGTCGCAATAGCGCGCGAAGGGTGGCGCATGGACATCCAGGCAGGTCCGGACCCGATTGCGCGAGCGCGCGGACTGGCGGCGGCGATCGCCGCTGCGTCCGACGCCATCGAAGCAACCCGACGGATACCCGGCCCGCTGTTGGCGCAGCTGCACGAGGCGCGGCTGCTGCGCATGCTGTTGTCCCGCTCCGCGGGCGGCGACCAAGTCGACCCGGCGAGCTATCTGTTGGCGGTCGAGGAGATCGCCCGCCACGACGGCTCGACCGGGTGGAACGTATTCGTCGCCAACAGCAGCGCGCTGATCGCGGCCTACCTCGATCCGGCGGTCGCCCGGACGATCTTCAGCGATCCGTGCAGCACCGTCGCCTGGGGGCCGCCCAATGCGTCGCGGGCGAGCGCCGTCGCCGGAGGGTACCGGGTGAGCGGCACCTGGGATTTCGCCAGCGGCTGCCGGCACGCGAGCTGGATGGGGGCGCACTGCCAGGTGGTCGAGGCCGACGGGTCGCTGCGCCGCGACGGCCGCGGCCGGCCGGTCGTGCGGAGCTTGCTGTTTCCCGCCCGGCAGGCGACCCTCCTCGACACCTGGACCACCATCGGCCTGTGCGGCACCGGGTCCGATTCGTACCGGGTCGACGACGTGTTCGTGCCCGAGGCGTTCAGCGCCCTCCGCGCGGATCCGACCTCGCGCCGCGAGGCGGGGCCGCTCTACGCCTTCACCATGCCGGGCCTCTACGCGGTCGGCGTCGCCGGCGTCGCGCTGGGCATCGCGCGGGCGATGCTCGATGCGTTCGTCGCGCTCGCCGCCACCAAGGCGCCGCGCGGGCTCGCCCGCCTCGCCGACAACGCGGTCGTCCAGGCCGACGTAGCGCGCGCCGAAGCGAAACTCGGCGCCGCCCGCGCCTATCTGGTTGAAACCCTCGCGTCGATCTACGCGCGCGCGGACGATATCGATCCGATCGACGTCGCGGATCGGGCGCGGGTGCGGCTTGCGTGTACCAACGCGATCCAGGGGGCAATCGCGGTCGCCGACTTCGCCTACAAGGCTGCCGGCGTCGACTCGATCTTCCCCACCGGGCCGTTCGAGCGCCGCTTCCGCGACATCCATACGCTGTCGCAGCAAATCCAGGCGCGCGACGCGCACTACGAGGACGTCGGGCAGGTTCTGCTCGGCATGCCGCCGGAGGGATTTCTGTAAAGCGCGAGGCGGCCGCTCGGCCGGGTCACGCCTCGACCCGGGTCCAACCTTCCCCGGTCAGGCGCTCCTGCGGCAGGAAGCGACCCTTGTAATCCATCTTCTTGGAGCCTTTGACCCAATAGCCGAGGTAGACGTAGGGCAAGCCGAGGCGGCGGGCGCGGGCAATGTGGTCGAGGATGATGAAGGTGCCGAGCGAGCGAGCGCCGGCATCGGGATCGAAGAACGAATAGACCATCGACAGGCCGTCGCTGAGCACGTCGGTGAGCGCGACGCCGAGCAGCGGCCCGTTGCCGCGGCCGCTCAGCCGGCTGTCGGGGCTGCGCCGGCGGAACTCGACGACGCGCGTCTCCACGTGGCTGTCCTCGACCATCATCGCGTAGTCGAGCACCGTCATGTCCGCCATGCCGCCGTCGCGATGGCGCGAATCGAGGTAGCTGCGGAACACCGAATATTGCTCCGAGGTCGGCACCGGCACGCGCATTTCGGCGATCAGGTCGCTGTTGCGCTCGAGCACGCGCCGCATGCTGCGGGTCGCCCGGAAATCCTCGACCACGACCCGCACCGACACGCACGCGCGGCAGGTCTCGCAGGCCGGCCGATAGGCGATCGACTGGCTGCGCCGGAAGCCGCCGTGGGTCAGGAGGTCGTTGAGTTCGGGTGCCCGCTCGCCGACGAGGTGCGTGAACACCTTGCGCTCCTCCCGCCCGGCCAGGTACGGGCACGGCGAGGGCGCGGTGAGGTAGAACTGCGGCGTATCGCGGGAGTGCTGGGTCACGGGACCAACGGGGGTTGCCGGGACTCTGGCCGGATCGGCGCAAGCATCGCCCGAGAGCAATGCTCGCGTCAAACGGGAGTCCTCGCCCCGGCTGCTACAACCGGGTAGGACCTCCGACGGTCAAGGAGCCCGGTCGAATCGCGCCCCGGGCGCGGCTTCGATTATCCACCCGGGCGGCCGCGCCGCCGCAATCGCCCGCGGATCGGTCAACCCATCCGCCGGCCGCGCAAGGCGTCCGTCCGCACCTCGTTGTTGATTACGATGGTGCCGACCAGCATGTCGTGGAGCAGGCGCCGGCGTTCGTTGAAAAAGGCGACCAGCAGGATGAGCGGGGTGAGCGCCGAACAGGTGATCCAGAACACGACCGCATGCACCGCTCCGAGCAGCGCATAGGCGGGCGCCCCGTACCAAGTGCGCATTTCTAGGTCCATCACCCGCATGCCGATGGTGGCGGAGGCCGGGCTGCCGAACCCCATGGCGTAGTAGACCAGCGCCCACACCACGACGCCCGGCCAATAGAGGAGGAAGAAGAACCACCCGAGCCCGAGGGTGACTATTCCGAACACCAGGATGAACAGGGCAACGAACAGCGCCGGGGTCGCGATCAGCACCAGGTCGATGCAGAAGGCGACGACCCGCCGGGCGAGCACGCCCTCGAACAGCTCGGGCATGGTTGCCGGATCGTAGGCGTGGGGTTTGACCTCGATGGTCACGCCGATCCGTTTCGGCTCGTTGTCGGACATGCGGTCGAACCTGGCGGCGAATCCCAGGCAAAATGAGCCGCTAGCGGCTCGGACGCAAGGGAATCGGAGGACGGAGGTCAGAAGTTGCTCCCCGCCAGTTGGGGTCCGACATCCGACATCCGACATCTGGCGTCTGGTATTGTCGCCCCATGCGCGCCGGGGTCGCCGGCTGGGTGATCGCGGTCTATTGTGACGCCGGGGGACGGTTTGAGCATCTCGCTTGCGACAGTCGAGGCGGCGCGGCGCACCATCGCCGGCCACGTGCTGCGCACGCCGATGTTGTCGGCGCCGCGCCTCTCCGACCTCACCGGCGCCCGGGTCTACGTCAAGTACGAGAATCTGCAGGTTACCAACTCGTTCAAGGAGCGCGGCGCGTTCAACAAGCTCGCGTCCCTGTCCGCGGCCGAACGCGCGCGCGGCGTCATCGCCATGTCGGCCGGCAACCACGCCCAGGCGGTCGCCTATCACGCCGCGCGGCTCGCCATCCCG
>DASPVJ010000486.1:0-3455 GCA_035622435.1 Xanthobacteraceae bacterium
CTCCAGCACCGTCTTGTCGCCGGCTCGAATGCTGGCCGTGAGTTCGCCCCAGGTCGGCGGAAAACCGATCCCGACCGGATAGCCGATGCGGCTGTCCTTCTCGATGCCGTATCTTGCCGTTGTCGTCTTCCACGCGGCGGCAAGCTCCTCGCAAGTTATGCCGGGCTTCACCTTGTCGAGTACCGCATTGAGCCCCTCGGCGATGACCTTTGCCACGCTGTCCATGCGCGCGGTGGGTTTGCCGAGATAGATGCAGCGCGAAAGCGGCGAATGATAGCGGTGACGCACCCCGCCCATTTCGATGTAGAAGATGTCGCCCGGGGCCAGCGCCGCGTCGGTCCACGACAGATGCGGCGCCGAGCAGAGCTCCCCGACCATCGCGTTCGGCGGCTTGCAGGCAAAGGTGCCGCCAAACCCGGGCAAGCCGGCCGTCGTCACGCGATAAAGTTCCGCCATGACGTCGCATTGCCGCACCCCCGGCGCCGCCTTCTCGAACGCCGCCTTCTGTGCCGCGGCGGCGATCTTGCCGGCTTGGCGCATGAATTCGATCTCGCCCGGCGACTTTTTCATCCGGCACCAATTGACGAGCAGGAACGCGTCGACAAACCGGGCATCGGGTAGATGCCGTCTGAGCAGGGCGTCCCATTTTGCGGTGTAGTAGTAATCGTCGGTTTCGACGCCGATCGTTCCCTTGTCCCATTGGCGCCGCGCGATTTCGCCGGCGACGAATTGCATCGGATGCAGCTCGCTCGATGCAACGTAGTCGTCGGGGTACGGCACGATATTCTCAGGCTTGAGGAACGCGGTGAACTTGGCGCCGACCGCGTCCATCTTGCGCCCGATCCACAGCGGCTCCTCCGCCTGCAAGCTGACGGCCACCATTTGCGGGGTGTAAAACGACCAGCCGTCGTAACCCGTAAGCCAGAACTGATTGGCGGGCGAAGCGACCAGCAGCAGGTCGATGTCGCGGCGGGCCATTTCTTTCTTGGTCCGCGCGATTCGCGCCATATACTCCTGACGCTCGAACAATAATTCCATGCGCTCGGCTCCCGGTGATGGCGAAAAAGTTTCGGCGGCGTCTCTTGGCCCCGGCGACGCGATGAAACGTCCCCGCCGGCAGTTCCTCCGTCTGGCGGCGGGCGCGGCTTCGCTGCCGATCATGGCGCCGCGCGCCCGCGCGACGACCTATCCGGCGCGGCCGGTGCGCATCGTCGTCGGTTTCCCGGCCGGGCTCGCCCCCGACATCATCGCGCGCCGCGTCGGTCAGCCGCTGTCCGAGCGGCTCGGCCAGCCGGTGATCGTCGAGAACCGGCCGGGCGCCGGCGGCAATCTCGCCGTCGACGTGGTCGCCAAAGCCGCGCTCGACGGCTGCACGCTTCTCCTGATCGTCCCGACCCACACCGTCAAAGAGCTGCTCTACCCGAGCCTCGGGGCCGACTTCGGGCGCGACATCGTGCCGGTGGCGAGCATCGGGCTCATCGCGTTCGCCCTGGTGGTCCATCCGGCGGTTCCCGCCAAAACCGTTCCCGAGTTCATCGCTTATGGCAAGGCCAACCCGGGCAAAATCGACGTGGCGACGCCCGGCATCGGAACCTTGCCGCACGTCTTCGGCGAAATGTTCAGGATGATGACCGGCGTCGAGCTGCAATACGTGCCGTATCGCAGCAACTTCTATCCGGATCTGCTCGGCGGACAGGTCAAGGCCTCGTTTGTGACGATTCTCTCGTCGGCGGAATATGTCCGCGCCGGCAAATTGCGCGTGCTCGGGGTGACCACGGCCAAACGCACGCAAGCGCTGCCGGGCGTGCCGACGATCGGCGAATCGGTGCCCGGCTACGCGGCGAGCGGGTGGTACGCCATCGGGACGCCCACCGGCACGCCCGCCGAGATCGTTGCAACGCTCAACGGCGAGATCGACGCCGTCGTCGCCGATGCGCAAATGCAGACGCACCTCGCCGGCTTGGGTATCGAGCCGATGTCCCTGAGCCCCGCCGCGTTGGCCGCGTTCATTGCCGCGGAAACGGCGAAGTGGACGAAAGTCGTGAAATTTGCCGGCATCAAGCCGGCCTAGAGCATGATGCCGAAAAGTGGGTACCGGTTTTCGGAAAACATCATGCTCCAACAATAAGATAAAGCGGGATGGCGATTCGAAGAAAAGCCATCACGCTTTAGCCGCGCATTTCGGCCGCGATTCGCCGGGCGGTGGCGGCGCTGAAATCCCGGTCGCCGAGCCCGAGCTGACCGGCCATCATCGCAATCTGATGCTCCATCATTCCGGTGCCGTCGATGGCCTGGCAACCGCGCGCCGCCGCGCGGCGCATGAGCTCGGTCTCGCGCACGATCACGTCGGCGACCACGCTGCCGGGCGCGATGCGGCCGGCCTCGACCGGCAGCGGGTCGTCCGGCCGCATCCCTAACGGGGTCGCGTTGACCACGAGGTCGAATCCGGCCGGATCGGGCGGCCCGGTGCGCACCCGATGCCCCGCGGCGGCGAGGCGGGCGGCGAGGCCCTCGCTGCGGGGCGTGTTCACGTCGTAGACGACAAGGTCCTCGACGCCCGCCTCCGCCAGTGCAAAGGCGATCGCCGCGCCGACGCCGCCGGCGCCGACCAGCAGCGTCCGCTTGCCGCGCGGGTCGACCCCGTGCGCCGACAGGCTCGCGATAAACCCGAGCCCGTCGACCATGTCGCCGGTCCATCGTCCGTCTGCGTCGATGGCGATGAAGTTGACCGAGCGCACCAGGGCGGCGCGCGGGGTGAGCGCGTCGAGAAGGCCGGCGGCCGCCGGCTTGTGCGGAATGGTCACGATCATGCCCATCAGGTTCTTCACCGCCCGCATGCCGGCGAAGAACGCCGTCAGGTTCTCCGGCAGCACGTGAAACGGCAGGCACAGCATGTTGAGCCCGTGCAGGCGGAAGAGGCCGTTCCACACCTGCGGCGCCCGCACCTGGACGATCGGGTGCCCGACGATGCCGATCAGGCGGGTCGCGCCGTCGACCACGGGACCTCGGCTCATGGCGGGCTCCTCCTGGTTCGGCGCATCATGAGACATCGCCGCCGCTTTTTAAAAGGCGGCACCTCTCAATTCCCCTCCCCCCATTCGCGCAGCGAATGGCGGGGAGGGGTAAGGGGTGGGGGGTGATTTCACCTCGACGCGAAGAGAAGAAAGTCCCCCCACCCGGCTCCCCCGGGTCAAGCCCGGGGTCGCCACCCTCCCCACCGCTCGCGGCGCTCGCGGGGGGAGGGATTGCGCCCCCGGCCATGACGTGGTGCTTCGGGGTGGTTCGGCCGCCCCGTCTGCGCCATACTGGGCGCGCTAACATGGTGCGGCGGTGACCATGCTCGACAAGCTTTCCATTCCCGGCCTCGACGTGGCGGCGGGAACGCTGACCGTGCCCCTGTGGGCGGGCGGAGCGGCGGCCGGACTGCTGGTGCTGTTGCTGCTGCTGGCGCTCTT
>DASPVJ010000487.1:0-7664 GCA_035622435.1 Xanthobacteraceae bacterium
CTTGCGGCACACTCGATGCGAACCTCGGAATCAAAGGAACACTAGCAAAATCTATGATTCTCGAGTGCCGCTTTTGAACCCGAAGTTCGCAAACACCCGTGCCGCAAGATGATGCGAACTTCGGGTTCGCGGCACTAGACGCCAAGGCGTCGCAGGGGCCGTCGCTGGTGGCGGCATCCCGCTACGGGCGGCGTCATTGTGCTCCGCACCCCGATCGGCTAGGTTTCCGAGCCGGTCGGACAGCACTTAAAGCGCGAGTCGTGCCGCCCCCGCCGCCGCGGACCGCGTATTCTAAAGGAGCCACGGCAAAGATGGATTTCCTCAAGCCACGGTATACGCCGATGAGCCGTCGCCGCCGTATCTATGAAGGCAAGGCGAAGGTCCTTTACGAGGGCCCGGAGCCCGGAACCTTGATTCAGCACTTCAAGGACGACGCCACCGCCTTCAACGCGAAAAAGCATCAGGTGATCGAAGGCAAGGGCGTGCTCAACAACCGCATCTCCGAGTACGTATTCCAGCACCTCAACAACATCGGCGTGCCGACCCACTTCATCCGCCGGTTGAACATGCGCGAGCAGCTGATCCGCGAGGTCGAGATCATTCCGCTCGTGGTGGTGGTGCGCAACGTCGCGGCGGGCTCGCTCGCCCAGCGGCTGGGCATGGAAGAGGGCACCCAGCTGCCGCGTTCGATCATCGAGTTCTATTACAAGAACGACGGCCTTGGCGACCCGATGGTCTCCGAAGAGCACATCACCGCGTTCGGCTGGGCGACGCCGCAGGAAATCGACGACATCATGGCGCTCGCCATCCGGGTGAACGACTTCCTCTCCGGCGTTTTCCTCGGCGTCGGCATCCGCCTCGTCGACTTCAAGATGGAATGCGGGCGGCTGTGGGAAAACGACATGATGCGCATCGTCGTCGCCGACGAGATTTCCCCGGATTCGTGCCGGCTGTGGGACATGAAGTCGAACGAGAAGCTCGACATGGACCGCTTCCGCCGCGACCTCGGCGGCCTGCTCGAGGCCTATACCGAAGTCGCCAAGCGCCTCGGCATCATGAGCGAAAACGAGCGCCCGCAGGGCTCGGGGCCGGTGCTGGTGAAGGGCTGAATCCCTCGCCCAGGGACAGGGCGACCGCGTGTCTGAGTTCGCAGCTCCCTCTCCCCGTCGGGGAGAGGGATGGGGTGAGGGGGTACGACCTCATAGATTGGCGTAGTAACCCCCTCACCCGGATCGCTTCGCGATCCGACCTCTCCCCTGTGGGGAGAGGTGAAGAGGCGCCAGCGATGAAAGCCCGCGTCACCGTGACCCTCAAGCCGGGCGTGCTCGATCCGCAAGGCAAGGCGATCGAGGGCGCGCTCAAGTCCCTCGGCCTCGCCGGGGTTTCCAGCGTCCGCCAGGGCAAGGTGTTCGACATCGAGCTCGACAGCGTCGACGCCGCGCGCGCGCAAGCCGTGCTCAGCGAGGCGGCCGACAAGCTGCTCGCCAACGTCATCATCGAGAACTACCGGGTCGAGGTGCTGGGATGAGGGCGCGGGCAGCGATCGTGCGTGCCGCGGCGGGCGTATCGCCATGAGGGCCGCAGTCGTCGTCTTTCCCGGCATCAACCGCGAGCGCGACATGGCGCGCGCGCTCACCCTGGTGTCCGGCCGCGCGCCCGCCATGGTGTGGCACGCCGACACCGCGCTGCCGGCGGGCACCGATCTCGTGGTGCTGCCGGGCGGCTTCTCCTACGGCGACTACCTGCGCTGCGGGGCGATCGCCGCGCGCGCGCCGATCATGGAGGCGGTGCGCGAGCACGCGCGCAAAGGCGGCCTCGTGCTCGGGGTGTGCAACGGCTTCCAGATCCTGTGCGAGGCCGGGCTCTTGCCCGGCGCGCTCTTGCGCAACGCCGGGCTCAAGTTCCTGTGCCGCGACGTGCACATGCGGGTCGAGCGCTCCGACACGCCGTTCACCCGCGGTTACAACGCCGGCCAGGTGCTCCGCGTGCCCACCGCCCACGGCGAGGGCAACTACTTCGCCAGCCCCGCGACCCTCCAGCAGCTCGAGGACGAAGGGCGCGTGCCGTTCCGCTATACCGACCCTGACGGCAAGCCCGCGGCCGATGCCAATCCCAACGGCGCCGCCAACGCGATCGCCGGCGTGCTCTCGGAAAAGCACAACGTGCTCGGCCTGATGCCGCATCCGGAAAACCACGTCGAGGCGGTGATGGGCTCGACCGACGGGCGCGGGCTGTTCGCCGGCCTCGTCGACCACTTCGCGCAAGCCGCGTGACCCATGCCTTTCAGGCGGCCGGCCGTTGTAGTACCAGCAGCCGGATGATCCCCAACGAACCGAATATCACGCCGGAACTCGTCGCCGAGCATGGTCTCAAGCCCGATGAGTACGCGCGCATCCTGGCGCTGATCGGCCGCGAGCCGACGCTCACCGAACTCGGCATTTTCTCCGCCATGTGGAACGAGCACTGCTCGTACAAGTCCTCGAAGATCCATCTCAAGACCTTGCCGACCGAGGCGCCGTGGGTGATCCAGGGGCCGGGCGAGAACGCCGGCGTCATCGCGATCGGCGACGGGCTTGCGGTCGTGTTCAAGATGGAGAGCCACAACCACCCGAGCTACATCGAGCCCTATCAGGGCGCGGCGACCGGGGTCGGCGGCATCCTGCGCGACGTGTTCACCATGGGGGCGCGGCCGATCGCCTGCCTCAACGCGCTGCGCTTCGGCGATCCGGGCCATCCGAAGACCCGTCATCTGGTCGCGGGCGTCGTCGCCGGCATCGGCGGTTACGGCAACAGCTTCGGGGTGCCGACGGTCGGCGGCCTCGTCGGCTTCCACACCCGCTACGACGGCAATTGCCTGGTCAACGCCATGGCGGTGGGCCTCGCGCCGGCCGACCGGATTTTCTACGCCGAGGCAAGCGGCGTCGGGAACCCGATCGTCTATCTCGGATCGAAGACCGGCCGCGACGGCATTCACGGCGCCACCATGGCGTCGGCCGAGTTCGGCGCCGAGACGGAGGAAAAGCGCCCGACCGTTCAAGTCGGCGATCCGTTTTCGGAAAAGCTCCTGCTGGAGGCGTGCCTGGAGATCATGGCGAAGGACTGCGTCATCGCCATCCAGGACATGGGCGCCGCCGGACTGACCTGCTCGGCGGTCGAGATGGGCGCCAAGGGCGACCTCGGCGTCACGCTTAACCTCGACAAGGTGCCGTGCCGCGAAACCGGCATGACCGCCTACGAGATGATGCTCTCGGAGAGCCAGGAGCGCATGCTGATGGTGCTGCGCCCGGACAAGGAGGCGGAGGCCGAGGCGATCTTTCGCAAATGGGGGCTCGACTTCGCGGTGGTGGGGGAGACCACCGACACCAAGCGCTTCGTCGTGCGCTGGCAAGGCGAGAGCGTCGCCGACCTGCCGATCAAGGAACTGGGCGATCAGGCGCCGGTCTACGACCGGCCGTTCGTGCAGACGGCGAAACCGGCGCTCGTCGACGCCAAGGCGGTCAAGGCGCCGCTCAAGGTCCTCGAGGCGCTGGAGCAAATGATCGCCACGCCCGACCTGTGCGCCAAGCGCTGGGTGTGGGAGCAGTACGACCACGTCATTCTCGGCAACACGGTGCAACGGCCGGGGGGCGACGCTGCGGTGGTGCGCATCGAGGATGGACCGAAGGGGCTCGCGCTCACCACCGACGTGACCCCGCGCTACTGCGAGGCGGACCCGTTCGAGGGCGGCAAGCAGGCGGTGGCGGAAGCCTGGCGCAACCTCACCGCGGTCGGCGCGCGGCCGCTGGCGCTCACCGACAACCTCAATTTCGGCAACCCCGAGCGTCCGGACATCATGGGCCAGTTGGTCGGCTGCATCCGCGGCATCGCGCAAGCCTGCAAGGCGCTCGACTTCCCGGTCGTCTCCGGCAACGTGAGCCTCTACAACGAGACCAACGGCCGCGCCATCCTGCCCACCCCGACGATCGGCGGCGTCGGCCTGATCGAGGACTTCACCAAGTCGGCGAGTCTCGCCTTCAAGGCGACCGACGAGGCGATCCTGCTCTTGGGCGAGACCCAGGGCTGGCTCGGCCAGTCGCTCTACCTGCGCGAGGTGTGCGGCCGGGAAGAGGGCGCGCCGCCGCCGGTCGATCTTGCGGCGGAGCGCCGCAACGGCGACTTCGTGCGCGCGCTGATCGCCGAGGGAGTCGCGACCGCGGTGCACGACGTATCCGACGGCGGCCTTCTCGTCGCGCTCGCGGAAATGGCGATGGCGTCCGGCATCGGCGTGCGCCTCTACGCCGCCCCCATCATGGTGCCGGAGCATGCCTTCTGGTTCGGCGAAGACCAGGCGCGCTACGTGATCACGGTGCGGGCGGGGGACGCCGAGGCGGCGACGACGCGCGCCAAGGCCGCCGGCGTGCCGGTGCGGCGGATCGGCTCGACCTCGGGAAGCGCATTGACCCTTCCCGGCGAACGGCCGATTCTGCTAAAGCCGTTGACCGAACGCTTCGAAGGCTGGCTCCCGGCCTATATGGGGGGCGGCATTGCCTGACGATGCCGGTTGCGGCCGGCGCGGAGAGCGGTTGCCATGGCGATGGCTGCGAACGAGATCGAGCGGCTGATCAAGGCCAGCATCCCCGACGCGGCGGTGACCATCCGCGACTTGGCCGGCGACGGCGACCACTACGCGGCAACCGTGATCGCCGAGTCGTTCCGCGGCAAGTCGCGGGTGCAGCAGCATCAACTGGTCTACGAGGCGCTGCGCGGGCAAATGGGCGGCGCGCTGCATGCGCTGGCGCTGCAGACGGGCGTGCCGGAGACGTGATTCGCCGGGCCTTGGGATTCGGCCCGCCATGGGCTACATAGGGGCAACCGCGACCGGACCGGTCAAGCGAAGAGGACGAGGCCATGGGCATCGAGCAGTTCATCGACAACGAGGTCAAAAGCAACGACGTGGTGGTGTTCATGAAGGGCACGCCCCAGTTCCCCATGTGCGGGTTCTCGGGCCAGGTCGTGCAGATACTCGATTACATCGGCGTCCCCTACAAGGGCATCAACGTGCTCGAATCCGACGACTTGCGCCAGGGCATCAAGGCCTACGCCCAGTGGCCGACCATCCCGCAGCTCTACGTCAAGGGCGAGTTCGTCGGCGGCTGCGACATCATCCGGGAAATGTTCCAGGCCGGCGAGTTGCAGAGCCTGTTCAAGGACAAGGGCGTCGCGGTCAAGGACGCGGCGACCGCCTGACCGGCGCGCAAGACCCCAATCGCATCAAACAAATACTGCCGTCATCCTGAGGAGGCCGCGCGCGCTTGCGCGCGGCCGTCTCGAAGGATGGAAACAAGCGCGGCGTCTGTTGCCATCCTTCGAGACGCTCGCTTCGCTCGCTCCTCAGGATGACGTCGGTGTGTGCTGGAAGAAAAATCAGCGCGAGTAGTACTCGACCACGAGGTGCGGCTCCATCATGACGGGGTAGGGGACCTCGTTGATGAGCGGGATGCGCGCGAGCTTGGCGGTCATCTTGGAGTGGTCGGCTTCGACGTAGTCCGGCACGTCGCGTTCGGCGAGCGCCGTCGCCTCGAGGACGAGGGGCAACTGCTTCGAGGCGTCCTTGACTTCGACCGTGTCGCCGACCTTGACCCGGTAGCTCGGGATGGTGACGCGCCGGCCGTTGACCTTGACGTGACCGTGATTGACGAACTGGCGCGCGGCGAAGACCGTGGGCACGAACTTCGCGCGGTAGACGATGGCGTCGAGCCGCCGTTCCAGGAGCCCGATCAGGTGGGCGCCGGAATCGCCGCGCATGCGGATCGCCTCTTCGTAGATGCCGCGGAACTGGCGCTCGGAAATGTTGCCGTAGTAGCCGCGCAGCTTCTGCTTGGCGCGCAGCTGCACGCCGTAGTCGGAGAGCTTGCCCTTGCGGCGCTGGCCGTGCTGGCCGGGGCCGTATTCGCGGCGGTTCACCGGGCTCTTGGGGCGGCCCCAGATGTTCTGCCCCATGCGGCGGTCGAGCTTGTATTTCGATTCACTGCGCTTGGTCATCGCGTCCTCGTGTTCGAGTGAGGATCGCGCCCTCCTCTGTGCCGGGAAAAACCCGGCACCGACAGGCGGGGCCTCGTAAGCGCAAGGCGCCGCCGCGGGTCGCGAAACGTTTTGCGGGATGGGAAATGCCGCGAAAACGCCGGCGTTCTAGGCGTAACGGCCGGCCTTGTCAAACCGCGGCGCGGTCCTCACGCCGCGATCCGAGCCGGGACCGGGATCAGCGGGCTCGTGGCGTCGAAGCGCCGGCCGGCGCGCAGCGCGAACGCTGGTACGATCATCTCCGCGGCCACCACGCTGTTGCCGGTGTTGTCCTTAAGTTCGAAGCGGCCCTTGAGGATATCCATCACCGAGACGTCCGCCTCGCGGCCCGGCGTCAGCGTGCCGATCTTGTCCTGAAGCTTGAGCATGCGGGCCGGATTGCTGGTCACCGTCGCGACCACCTCCGGCAAGCTCATGCCCAAGGTCAGAAGCTCGGTCATCGCGTGGGTGAGGTTGAACGGCGCCACGCCGAAGAACGGATTGGCGCGGCGCGTGGCATCGTCGGTGCCGTCGGGAACGCGCACGTTATAGCCGTGCATGTCGGCGCCGAGCGTATAGGGCTTGATGCCGGCGCCGATCACCTTGCGCGCCATGTCGAAGCTGAAGTGCGAGCCGTGGCCCACGTCGGCGGTGACCCCGCGCTCGAGCGCCGCCCACACGATCGGGTGCACCTCGCCGGTCTCCGCCGAGACGAAGCCGCCCGGGTGGCGGGTGAACGGATGCGCCAGGATGTCGCCCGGCTCCATCAGCGGCACGATCTCGCGCACCAGTTCGTCCGCATCGATCTTGACGCCGTCCTTGACCGGCCACAGCTGGCCGAGATGGATGTAGAGCGGCAGCCCGGCGCCGTCGGCGATCTTCTTGCCGAGCTTGATCACCTCGATGCCCCAGCGCGAGCCGCCGCCGATCTCCGCATGGGCCTTGACGCCGCGCACGATGTCGGCGTTCTCCCGCGCCACCCGGATTGTGTGGTCGACGTTGATCTGTCGCGGCCCGTGCAGCTCGGGATAGAGGTGCCCCTCGAGCCCGCCCACCAGGTAGGCGGAGATGAAGCACAGCACCCGGCTCTTGGCCGGATTGCAGATGAAATGGCGGAAGCCCGGGATGGTCATGCAGCTCGGGCCGCCCTGGTCGACGATGGTGGTCACGCCCGACTGCACGCCCACCATGTCGGGGGCGAGGCCGAAGCGGCCGGTCACGTGCTGATAAACATGGGCGTGGGTGTCGATCAGCCCGGCGGTGACGACCTTGCCTGACACGTCGATGGCGTTGCGCGCGACCTCCGCCGGAATCCGTTCGTCGACGGCGACGATGCGGTTTCCGGTGATCGCCACGTCGGCGACGCCGTCGCGCCCGGTCGCGGGATCGATCACGCGCCCGCCGCGCAAAAGGGTGTCGACTTTCAGGTCGGTTTTGTTGGTGTCCATGGGTTAATCCTTGGCGCTGGAAACGCGCGTTGCGCAAGCATAGTGAGCACCACCCCGCGCGACAAGGCGCGCCCGCGGACTTGCGCCTTGCAAAGCGCGCATGTCCAATGCCGTCGCAAAAGCGCGGCAACGGAGCAGCGATGGCGGCGCACGCGGCGACGGGAAGCGGCATCGGGC
>DASPVJ010000488.1:0-2264 GCA_035622435.1 Xanthobacteraceae bacterium
TAGCCGTGCATCACATGAAGCGGGTAGCCGGTCTGCTCATGTGCAGCCGCGCGAGCGCGCGCCACGTGCCGCCGACCGCATAGAACGTCCGCCCCTCGCCCGCGGTCAGCGCCGGTACGTCATCGAGCGCCTGCTTGACGATCTTCTCCGCCTTCTTGAGCGATTTGGCGGAAATGTCCTGGAGCGCGAGCCCCCCGAGCGGCAAGGTTACGCCGGCCTTGACCCGCGTGCCGTGCACATCGACGAGTTCGAGCGAGCCGCCGCCGAGGTCGCCGACGATGCCGTCGGGGCGGTGAAAGCCGGAGAGGACGCCGAGCGCCGAGTAGTGCGCCTCGCGGCGGCCCGAGAGCACGTCGATCTCGGCGCGGCAGACCTTGGCGGCCTCGGCAATGAAGGCGCGGCCGTTGGTGGCGTCGCGGCAGGCGGCGGTGGCGAGCACCCACAGCTTGCGCACGCCGGCGGTATCGGCGAGCGCGCGGAAGCGGCGCAGCGCATGCAGCGCCTTGTCGGCCGCCTCGGCGTTGAGCAAGCCGGTCGACTGCACCTCGCGGCCGAGCCCGGCCAGCACCTTTTCGTTGAAGGTCGGGGTCGGACTGCGCGCCAGTCCTTCGTAGATGACGACGCGCACCGAGTTCGAGCCGATGTCGATCACCGCGATCGGCGGGCCGTGGTCGAGGCGGCCCTGCGCCTCGGGCTCGGCCGGCTCCGACCGCTTAAGCGCGGTCACGCTGGCGGACGAGGCTGCGCGGGGACGATTCTTTGAGGGATTTGCCACGGCCCGACAGGCTCGGATTGGTCATGAAATACTTGTGGGCATTGAACGGCTCCTCGCCGGCGGCGGCCTTTATGCGCACCGAGGTGCCGTCTGGCAAGAACTTCCAGCTCTGCTCGTTGTCCTTGAAGTTGGCGATCATGATCTGACCGAGCACCTGCTCGTGCACCGTCGGATTGAGGATCGGGCACAAGACCTCGACCCGGCGGTCGAGGTTGCGCGGCATCAGGTCGGCGGAGGAAATGTAGACCGCCGCGCGCTGGTGCGGCAGGCCGTGGCCGGCGCCGAAGCAGAAAATCCGGCCGTGCTCGAGGAAGCGGCCGACGATCGACTTGACGCGGATGCGCTCGGAGAGCCCGGCCACGCCGGGGCGCAGGCAGCAGATGCCGCGCACCACGAGGTCGATTTCGACGCCCGCGCGCGAGGCCGCATAGAGCGCGTCGATCACCTCCGGGTCGACGAGCGAGTTCATCTTCATCCAGATCGCCCCCGCCCGGCCGGCCTTGGCGTGCGCGATCTCCTGGCGGATGTGGTCGAGGATGCGGCGCCGCAGGTTGAGCGGGGAGACCGCCATCTTCTCCAGTTCGGCCGGCTCGGCGTAGCCGGTGATGAAGTTGAACACGCGCGCGACGTCGCGGGCGATCACCGGATCGGCGGTGAAGAACGACAGGTCGGTATAGATGCGCGCGGTGACCGGGTGATAATTGCCGGTGCCCACGTGCACGTAGGAGGACAGCGAGCCGCCCTCGCGCCGCACCACCAGCGACAGCTTGGCGTGGGTCTTGAGCTCGATGAAGCCGAACACGACCTGCGCGCCGGCGCGCTCGAGGTCGCGCGACCAGCGGATGTTGGCTTCCTCGTCGAAGCGGGCCTTCAACTCGACCAGCGCGGTGACCGACTTGCCGGCTTCGGCGGCCTCGACCAGGGCCTTGACGATCGGGCTGTCGAAGGAAGTGCGGTAGAGCGTCTGCTTGATCGCCACCACGTTGGGGTCGCGCGCCGCCTGGTTGAGGAACTGCACCACCACGTCGAAGGATTCGTAGGGATGGTGGACGATCAGGTCCTTCTGCCGGATCGCCGCGAAGCAATCGCCGGCATGGTCGCGGATGCGCTCGGGAAAGCGCGGGTTGTACGGCACGAACTCGAGGTCCGGCCGGTCGACGCCGGCGGTGAGCTGGGACAACTCGTTGAGCGCCAGGACGCCGTCGACCAGGAACACTTCGTCATCGCCCACCGCCAGCGCGCGCTGCACGAAGCGGCGCAGCTCGGCCGGCATCGCCCCCTCCATTTCGAGCCGGATCACCGACCCGCGGCGGCGGCGCTTGAGCGCGGTCTCGAACAGCCGCACCAAGTCTTCCGCCTCTTCCTCGATTTCGACCTCCGAATCGCGGATGACGCGGAAGGCGCCCTGCCCTTTGACCGAATAGCCGGGGAACAGGCGCGAGATGAACAGGCCGGTGGCCTGTTCGAGGGTGATCAGGCGGGCGACGGC
>DASPVJ010000489.1:0-4015 GCA_035622435.1 Xanthobacteraceae bacterium
AGCCGCTAACGGAAGAGACCGGGGACGGAATGGTCGGGGGCTCGGAGATAAGCGCGCAGTCGATCGCGGCGCGGCTCGAGCGCTTGCCGGTGTCGGCGTGGCACGTGAAGATGCGCGTCATCCTCGGCACCGCGACGTTCTTCGACGCATTCGACGCCCTGGCGATCGCCTATGCGCTGCCGGTGTTGATCCCGGCGTTCAACATCGCACCGTCGGCCATCGGGCCGCTCATCAGCATCGGCTACGCCGGCCAGGCGCTCGGCGCCCTGTTCTTCGGCTGGCTTGCCGAGCGCATCGGACGGGTGCGCACGGCACAAATCACCATCGCGATGTTCGGCCTGATGAGCCTCGTGTGCGCCACCGCCCTCGATTACGATCAGCTGTTCTGGTTCCGCTTCGTCCAGGGCCTCGGCCTTGGCGGCGAGGTCCCGATCGCGGCCGCCTATATCAGCGAGATCGCGCGCGCCGACCGCCGCGGCCCGTTCTTCCTGTTCTACGAGTTGCTCTTTCCGGTCGGGCTGGTCGCCGTTGCGCTCGCCGGTGCCTATCTGGTGCCGCGCTACGGCTGGCAATGGCTGTTCGTCATCGGCGGCCTGCCGGCGCTCGTCACGCTCGCCATGCAGTTCTATTGCCCGGAGTCGCCGCGCTGGCTCGCCGCGAGGGGCCGGCTGGCCGAAGCGGACGCCGTGCTGGCGCGGATCGAGAACGAGGTTTCGCGCGGCGGCACGCGCCCGCTGCCGCCGCCGCAGATCCGCGGCGCGATCGTCGAGAGCGGCGGCACCCGCTGGACCGAGCTGTTCGAAGGCCGCTATCGCTCTCGCACCATCGTCGTCTGGGCGCTGTGGTTCTGCACCTACCTGATTGGCTACGGGCTCACCACCTGGCTGCCGACGTTCTATCGCTCGGAGTTCAAGGCGTCGCTGCAGCAGTCGCTCAATTTGAGCCTGCTGACCGCGGTGGCGGGCCTGTTCGGCTCGCTCCTGTGCGCGCTGCTGATCGACCGCCTGGGCCGCAGGGCGTGGTTCACCGGCGCGTTCGTCCTGGGCGGCGCCTTGCTGCTGGCGGTGTGGGCAATCGGCACCGCTGATCTTGCCCGCGTGGTGATCCTCACGTCGCTCGGCTTCATGGGCATCGCCTCGATCAGCCTGAGCCTTTACCTCTATACACCGGAGATCTATCCGACCCGCATGCGCGCGCTTGGCGCCGGCTGGGCGACGTTCTGGCTGCGGGCTGCCGCGGTGATTGGCCCGATCATGGTCGGCTGGCTGCTGCCGCGGTTCGGCGTCGACGTGGTGTTCCTGGCATTCGGCCTGTTCGGCGCAGTCGGCGCGGTCATCGCCTATGTGGGCGTCGTCGAGAGCCGCCTGAAGGTGCTCGAGGACGTATCGCCTTGACCGTCCGCGCCGGCATGGCTTTCGCGCCCGCGCCCGATGGGATAAAACTATCGCGAAAGCCCATTCCCCACGCCCGAACGAGGAAGATCGGAGGATCAGCCATGGATGCGCCCGCTCCCGCCACGAAGGCCGTACCGTTCGACCACGAAAAGCTCGACCGCCTGATGGGCGATGCGGGCATCGACGCGCTGCTCGTCACCTCCAAGCACAACGTGCAGTACCTCCTCGGCGGCTACCGCTTCTTCTTCTTCGACTATATGGACGCCATGGGGGTGAGCCGGTACCTGCCGGTGCTGTTCTATCAGCGCGGAAAACCGGAGAACTCCGCCTACGTCGGCTATCGCCTCGAGATGCACGAGAAGGAGCTCGACCGGTTCTGGACGCCGGTGGTGCAGACCGCCTCCTCGACCAGCGCCGACGCCATGGGGCTCGCGGTCGACCACATCAAGAAGCTCGGCAACGGCGTCCGCACCATCGGCGTGGAAATGCCGTTCCTGCCGGCCGACGCCGAGGCGGTGCTCAAGGACGGGCTCGGCAACTGCAAGATCGTCGACGCGGTGTTCCCGCTCGAGCGGCTGCGCGCGGTCAAGACCAAGGAGGAACTGCGCATGTTGCGCGAGGCTTCCGAGCGGGTGGTCGACGCCATGCAAGCGACCTTCCGCCAGGTCAAGCCCGGCATGCCCAAGACCGAGATGGTCGAGACCCTGCGGCGCGAGGAGGTCAACCGCGGCCTCACCTTCGAATATTGCCTCAACACCGCCGGCACCAGCCTCAACCGCGCCCCGTCCGAACAGAAGCTCGCCAAGGGCGACATCATCTCGCTCGACTCCGGCGGCAATTATCACGGCTACATCGGCGACCTCTGCCGCATGGCCATCCTGCAGGACAAGCCGGACGCGGAACTTGAGGACCTGCTGGGCATCGTCGACGAGATCCAGCAGCGCGCGCGCAAGCCGATGAAGCCGGGCGCCCGCGGCGGCGACATCGTCGCCGGCGCCGAGGAATTGATGAAGGCCTCGCCGCATCACCCCTATCTGGAGTTCATTGCCCACGGCATGGGCCTGATCAGCCACGAGGCGCCGCGGCTGGTGAAGAGCCGGGCCTACTCGAACTACGACGCGGACCGGCCGCTCGAAAGCGGCATGGTGGTGTCGATCGAGACCACGATGCTCCACCCCAAGCGCGGCTTCATCAAGCTCGAGGACACGGTCGCGGTGACCGACAAGGGCTGGGAGGGCCTGGGCGACACCGGCCGCTCCTGGAACCCGGCGGGGTAGGACGTCATTGCGAGAAGCCCGAAGGGCGACGAAGCAATCCAGAGCTTGGTCCCTGGATTGCTTCGCTCCGCTCGCAATGACGATCTGAGAGGCGGGCAGACTTTCTTCTACTCCGCCGCCGCCGCTGGTGCCTCCGCGATCGGCGCCGTCCAGGCGTCGTAGCCGTACACCCAGGTCGGATCCATCCGCTCCTTGCCCCATTCGTTCTGGCGCGAGACGAGCTGGAGGCGCGAGGCGCGCTCGAGCCGGGTCGCCTCGTAGCGGCGGAACGCTTCGCCGATGTCGCCGCCGTCCGCCGCGGCGATGCAGCGTGCGAGGATCGCGGCGTCCTCGACCGCGCAGGCGGCGCCCTGCGCCATGTAGGGCGTCATCGGATGGCAGGCGTCGCCCAGGAGCGCGACCGGCCCGTCCGACCAGCGCGGCAGCGGATCGCGCACGAACAGCGCCCACTTGTGCACCTGCGGACAGGCCTCGAGCACGCGCTGCACGTCGGCGTGGAATCCGGCCATCGCCTCGAACACCTCGGTCATGTCGCCCGTCGCCGACCAGGATTCCACGTCCCACGTCGGGTCCGGCACGCTGGTGACGAAATAGGTCTCGCTGCGCGCCGCGTTTACCGGATAGATGACGATGTGCCGGTCCGGCCCCCACCATTTGGTGCAGGTGTCGACGGTGACGCCGTCGATCAGCGCGGTCGGAAACACGGTGCGGTGGGCGACGAATCCGGTGAACTTCGGCCGTTCCGGCCCCAGCAGGACTTCGCGCACCTTCGAATGAATGCCGTCGGCGCCGATCACAACGTCGGCGACCGCGCTGGTGCCGTCGGCGAAGCGGAGGGCGACGCCGGAAGCGGTGCGGTCGAGGTCCACCAGCTTCTTTGCGTACGCGATCGCGTTCTCCGGCAGCGCCGAGAACAGCGCCGCGTGCAAATCGCCGCGGTGCAGCAGCAAATAAGGCGCGCCGTAGCGCGCCTCCGATTCCGCCCCGTACGGAAATTCGAACAGGCATTCGCCGGTGTCCCACACGCGGTTGGCCCAGCTGGGCGGATAGAACGCGAACCGCCGCAGCATCGGCTCGATGCCGAGCACGCGCAGCACCCGCATCGCGTTGGGGCCCATCTGGATGCCGGCGCCGATGCGCTCGAACGCCGGCGCCTGCTCGTAGACGCGCACCGCGATGCCGGCCCGGCTCAACAGGCCCGCCACCGCGAGGCCGCCGATGCCAGCGCCGACAACCGCGAAGTTGGGTTTGCTTTGGCCCGCCCCACTCATGCCGGCACTATTCCGGGCGGGCCGGCGGGCCGTCAAGCGCGTCGGGCGCATTAGCCGAAAGCGTAATGCGCCG
>DASPVJ010000490.1:0-4478 GCA_035622435.1 Xanthobacteraceae bacterium
CTCCTCCGCCGTGCGCACCGAAAAGGTGCTGCTGCTGCTCGACAAGGGCTTCAACGGCGGCGGGCTCTCGTGGTTGGCGCCGCCGCTCGGCACGGTCGACGCGCTGCAGCCGGTCAACGCGCCCCCGCCCGACCTGCACGAGGAGGTGTGCGGCAAGAACCGACACCGTCCGAGCGAAACCGCCGAGGAGGAGCCGCCGCCGACCGCGGACACGGAGCGCGCCTCCGGGCTGAGCGCCCTGCTGCCGGGCTTCCATGACGGGGGTCTCGGCAAGTCCGCGCCGGCGCTGGGGCCGCTGGTGGCCTCGATGGCGCCGATCGTGGTCTTCGTCGGCCCGCCCAAGAAGCCCGGCAATGCGGAGGCGGCGTTGGCCAAAACCACCGAGCCGCGCCCGATTCCGCACCGAAACAAGCCGGCAAAGCCGGCGCTGGCGGCCGCGAAGGCGACCGCCGCGCCGGCCGAACCCAGCCGCCGGCGGAAGCCGGCCGCGCCAGCCCCGACTGCGGCTGCCGCACCGCCGGCGACCGCGGCACCGCCTGCCGCTCCGCCGCCCGCAGCGCCTGCCCCCGCGCCCGCTCCCGCAGCCGCCGCTCCTGCGGCCCCGCCGCCTGCGCCCCCGAGCACCAGCCTGTTCAACCCGGCGCCGACGATGGCGCCGTCCGGGCGCTGACCGGGACCGCCGTGCCGGACGAAGCCACGACCGCGGATGCGCGGCGGCCGGGCCCGCCGCTGCCGCTCACCGTGCTGACCGGCTTTCTCGGCGCCGGCAAAACGAGCCTCCTCAACCGCCTGCTGAAAGATCCGGCGCTCGCCGACACCGCCGTGCTCATCAACGAGTTCGGCGAGATCGGGCTCGATCATTTGCTGGTGGAAAAGATCAGCGACGATCTGGTGCTGCTGCCGAGCGGGTGCGTGTGCTGCACCATGCGGGGCGACCTCATCGACGCGCTCGAACGGCTGCTGCGCGCCCTCGACAATCGCCGCGCCGAGCTTCGCCGCGTGGTACTCGAGACCACCGGGCTCGCCGACCCGGCGCCGGTGCTGCACACGGTGATGGTGCATCCCTATCTGCTGATGCGCTACCGCCTCGACGGCGTGGTCACGGTGGTCGACGCGGTCAACGGCCTGGCGACGCTTGCCCGGCATCCGGAAGCGATGAAGCAGGTCGCCGCCGCCGACCGGCTCGCGCTCGCCAAGACCGACCTCCTCGACACGCCGGAGCGCCGCGACGCAGCCGCGCAGCTGGTGGCGCGGCTCAAACGGCTCAACCCGGCGGCGCCGATCCTCGACGTGGCGGCGAACGAGGCGCGCGCCGAGCGCCTGATCAATTGCGGCCTCTACGACCCCGACAGCAAGGTGCCGGACGTCCGGCGCTGGCTCGCCGAGGAGGCCTATGCGGCGGCGGCCCCCGCGCACGATCATCATCATCATCACGACGACGAGCGCATCCGCTCGCTCTGCCTCGCGAGCGACCGGGCGCTGCCGGCCGCGACCTTCGACATGTTCCTCGACCTGTTGCGCGCGCTGCACGGCCCCAACTTGCTGCGCGTCAAGGGCATCGTGAAGATCGCCGAGGCGCCCGAGGAGCCGGTGGTGATCCACGGGGTGCAGCACGTGTTCCACCCGCCCACCTCGCTCCCCGCATGGCCGGACGCCGACCGCCGCACCCGGATGGTGTTCATCATTTGCGACATGGATCCGCGCACCATCCGCGACCTGTTCGACGCCTTCCTCGGCACCGGACTGTCCGACCGGCCCGACCGCGCCGCCCTGTTCGACAACCCGCTGGTGCCGTTCGGCGGCGCCGACCGGTGATGGGTAGGGCGCATTAGGCGAAGCCGTAATGCGCCGCTTGCCGATTGACGGCGCAATACGCTTTGCTATTGCGCCCTACGGAAGCACTCTTGCAACGCTCCCGAGACTCCCTGATGCTGGCGGCATAACGAGCCGCACAGCCGGACAATCGCGCGGCCGCCGGGGAAACGCATGGGCTTGATCGAGCGGCTGAAGGGCGACGTGGTCACGCTCAAGGGTGCATTGCGCACCCTGAAGATGACGACGCCGATCGCCAAGAACCCGAGCCGCGTGTTCCCCGACGTGATCGACGACCTCGCGGCGAAATTCGGCGACGCGCCGGCGCTCATGTCGGATCGCGAGAGCCTGAGCTACCGCGCGCTCGCCGAACGCTCGAACCGCTACGCCCGCTGGGCCCTCACCCAAGGGCTGACCAAGGGCGACACGATCTGCCTGCTGATGCCGAATCGGCCGGAGTTCATGGCGATCTGGCTCGGCGTCACCCGCGCCGGCGGCGTTGTCGCGTTGGTCAACACCAACCTCGCCGGCGCCGCGCTCGCCCATTGCATCAACGTAGTGGAGCCCAAGCACGTGATCGTCGCCGCCGAGCTTGCGGCCGGCTTCGCCGCCGTGCGGCCGCACCTCGCCACCAACGCCAAGGTCTGGCTGCACGGCGAGGGCGGCGACCTGCCGCGCCTCGACCGCGCGGTCGAGGGGCTCGCGGGCGAGGCGCTCGAAGCCGGCGAACGCCGCGCGCTCACCATCGAGGATCGGGCGCTCTACATCTACACCTCCGGCACCACCGGCATGCCCAAGGCCGCCAACATCAACCACTACCGGCTGATGCTCGCGACCCACGGCTTCGCCGGCATCATGGACACGCGCGCCACCGACCGCATCTACGACTGCCTGCCCATGTACCACACGGTCGGCGGCGTGGTGGCGACCGGAGCGGCGCTGATCGCCGGCGGCTCGGTGGCGATCCGCGAGAAATTCTCCGCGCGCGAATTCTGGGACGACATCGCGCGCTGGGACTGCACCGTGTTCCAGTACATCGGCGAGCTGTGCCGCTATCTCGTCAACTCCCCGCCGCATCCGCGCGAGGCCACGCACCGCCTGCGCCTGGCCTGCGGCAACGGCCTGCGGCCCGACGTGTGGGGCGAGTTCCAGAAGCGCTTCCGCATCCCGCAGATTCTGGAGTTCTACGCGGCGACCGAGGGCAACGTCTCGATGTTCAATTTCGAGGGCAAGCCCGGAGCGGTCGGCCGCATCCCCTGGTTTCTGGCGCATCGCTTCCCCACCAAGCTGGTGAAGTTCGACATCGAGGCGGAGCAGCCGGTGCGCAACGCCGAGGGCCTGTGCGTCGCCTGCGCGCCCAACGAAGTCGGCGAGGCGGTCGGCAAGATCCTCAAGGACCCGAGCCGGCCGGGCAGCCGCTTCGAGGGCTACGCCAGCGAAGCGGAGACAGAGAAGAAGATCCTGCACGACGTGTTCGAGAAGGGCGACGCCTGGTTCCGCACCGGCGACCTGATGCGCCAGGACGAGCAGGGCTATTTCTATTTCGTCGACCGCATCGGCGACACCTTCCGCTGGAAGGGCGAGAACGTGGCGACCTCGCAAGTGTCGGAGACGATCACGGTGTTTCCCGGGGTCAAGCAGGCGAACGCCTATGGGGTCGCCGTCGCCGGCCGGGAGGGCCGCGCCGGCATGGCGGCGCTGGTGGTCGAACCGGGCTTCGACCTGGCGGCGTTTCGCGCCTACCTTGGCGCGCATCTGCCCGACTACGCGCGGCCGCTGTTCCTGCGGCTGTTGCCCGAACTCGACGTCACCGCGACCTTCAAGCAGAAGAAGTTCGATTTGGTGCGCGAGGGGTTCGATCCGTCCCGCATCGCCGATCCGCTTTATTTCAGCGATGCGGAGACCCGCGCCTTCGTGCGGCTCGACCCGGCGCTCTACGACCGCATCCAGAGCGGCGCGGTGCGGATGTGAGTGCTCCCTCTCCGCGCGAAGCGGGGAGAGGGTCGGGGTGAGGGGCTCTTTGAAACACGGCGCGATCGCAAAGGCCCCCTCACCCGGATCGCTGACGCGATCCGACCTCTCCCCGCAAGCGGGAGAGGTGAAGAAGGCGCGCTGTACGGATGAATAACGTCATCCCCGCCGACGTGCTCGGCTTCTGGCGCGAGGCCGGGCCGGACAAATGGTTCGAGCAGGACGACGCGTTCGATGCCGCCATCCGCGACCGGTTCCTCGCGACGTACGAGGCGGCGGCGGGCGGCCGGCTCGCCGCCTGGGAGGGCGATGCGGAGGGCGCGCTCGCCCTCGTCATCGTGCTCGACCAATTCCCCCGCAACATGTTCCGCGGCAACGCGCGCAGCTTCACGGCCGATCCGCTCGCCCGCGCCGTTGCCGATCGGGCGATCGCGCGCGGGTTCGACAAGCTCTACGTGCCGCCCGAGCAGCGCTTCTTCTATCTGCCGTTCATGCACGCGGAAAATCTCGAGGACCAGGAGCGGTGCATCGCGCTCTGCCGCGCCGCGGCGGACGACGAAGGCCTGAAATACGCCGAACTCCACGCCGACATCATTCGCCGGTTCGGGCGCTTTCCCCACCGCAACAAAATCCTCGGGCGGACAACCACGCCGGAGGAGCAGGCGTTCCTCGAGGGCGGCGGCTTCGCCGGGTGA
>DASPVJ010000491.1:0-2521 GCA_035622435.1 Xanthobacteraceae bacterium
GTGACGGCCTATTTCTATCTCAACTGCGGCCACTGCCGCTGGTGCCTCGCCAACCTGGAGCCGCTGTGCACGAACAGCGGCGGCAACGTCGGGCTCGACTGCGACGGCGGCTACGCCGAGTACATCAAGCTTCCCGCGCACGTCTTCATCAAGCTGCCCGAGACTTTGGACTACCGCGCGCATCCGGCCGAGATCGGCGTCGTCACCGACGCGCTCGCCACGCCCTACAAGGTGCTGCGCCGAGCGCGGGTTGCGCCGGGCGAGACGGTCGCGATCTTCGGCGCCGGCGGCGGGGTCGGCATCCATCAGGTGATGCTGGCCAAATGGGCGCGTGCCCGGGTGATCGCGCTCGACATCGCGTCGAACAAATTCGACGCCTGCCGGAAGGCCGGCGCCGACGAAACGATCAACCCGCACAACTGCGACGCCGCCGCGGCGCTGCTCGATCTCACCGACGGGGAGGGGGTCGACGTGGCGATCGACTACGTGTCCTCGACCGCGACGCTCGAAGCCGGCGCCAAGGCGCTCGGCCGCCATGGCCGGCTGGTGACCTTGGGCGGCGCCGGCCAGCCGTTCCAGGCGTCGCCGCGCGACATGCTCAACAAGGAGCAGGACCTCTTGGGCAGCCGCTACGTCACGCGCACCGACATCCTCGCCGCCTTCGACCTCGTCGCCCGCGGCGAAGTGTGGCCGCTGGTGACCGACGTGCGCCCGCTCGCCGAGGCCGAGGCGGTGCACGCACGCGTCGAGCGCGGCGAGGTCACCGGCCGCGCCGCGCTGCGGGTGGGGTGAGTAATCCCTCCCCTGAAAGGGGAGGGTGGCTCCTCGCGTAAGCGAGGAGCCGGGTGGGGTGTTCTTAAAGCACCAACTGTGCGCGACCGTTCATCCCCCACCCGGCTCGCTCCGCTCGCCACCCTCCCCCTTCGGGGGAGGGATATTACGCGTCATACCCCGGGTCGACGCGGTCGAGCATGCGCAGGTAGGCGGGCCAGTCGGCGCTGCCGCGCCCGCTGTCGTGATGCTCGTATTGCGCGGCGGTTTTGGCGCACACCGCGGGCGGAATTTCGATCAGCTCTTCGCCGGTCGCTTCCATCATCAGCTGGATGTGCGCCGCCTCGATCAGATATTTCATCAGCACGAACGCCTCGCGCACGCTCTTGCCGACGGTCAGCAGGCCGTGATTGTGCAGGATCATGGCGCGGTTGCCGCCGAGATCCGCGTTGATGCGCGCGCGTTCGGCGAAGTCCTCGGTGATGCCTTCGTAGGGGTGGTAGCCGATGCGCTGGTAGAACCGCACGGCCGGCTGCGAGAGCATGCGCAGCCCGCGCTTCAGCCCGGAAATCGCCATGCCCAGATCGGTGTGGACGTGGACGGCGCAATTCACGTCGGGCCGCGCGGCGAGCACGCCGCCGTGCAAGGTGAAGCCGGGGCGGTTGACGCCCGCCTTTTCGTCGAGGTCGTCGTCCATGCCGACCTTGACCAGGTTCGACGCCGTCACCTCGGTGTAGAGCAGCTCGTGCCGCTTGATCAGGAACTTGCGCTCCTCGCCCGGCACCCGCATGGACGAATGGTTGTAGATCACGTCGCCCCAGCCGTAGTGGGCGATCAGGCGATAGGCCGCCGCCAGGTCGACGCGCGCCTGCCACTCGGCGTTCGATACTCCGGCCGGGACGCCCTTGCTGGGCCTGATGTGCTCGTTCATGCGTCTCCTCCTGATGCTTGCGGCAGTTGAACCGCGTCAAGCCGCCCGCAGGAGGCTTGCTATGGACACGTCCTCGTCGACCTCGGGCCAATGAATGCCGTGCCCGCGTCCGATCAGCCGCCACTTCAGCCGCTGTTCCGCCGTCGCTTCCGACAGGCGCGGAAACCACGCCAGCGGCGCCGACAGCTCCCGTCCGTCGGCGAGCGTGACGATGAGCCGGTCGTCCGTCACCGTCACGTCGACGGCCGTGGCATCAAGCTTAACGGCCGAAATGGACATTCCAGGCCTCCGTGAAAGTTGCGCGATGCTCGATGACGAGTGCGCGCAGGCGGTTCAGTTCATGGGCACGAAAACCGTGCGACTCCGCGAGGTTGACGGGGTTCAGCCAAAACTTGGCAACGCTGTCGCCCTGTTCGACATGAATGTGCGGTGGCTCCGATCCCTCAAGGCTGTAAAAGAAGAAGCGAAAGCCGGAAAGCCGCAAGACAGTCGGCATGGTCGACCTCGGCGTGGACCATACAACATCGCTGCCACAGTAGGAACAGCAGCTACACACCCGTTCATTCCAGGAGTACCGCCGTGGCCACCACCGTGATCAGGAATGCCGACTGGGCGATCGCCTGGGAGGAGGGCGGCAGCCGCCACGTCTACCGCAAGGGAATCGACGTAGCCTTCGCCGGCGACGCGATCGTGCACGTGGGGCCGGGCTTTGCCGGGCATGCCGACGCGATAATCGACGGCCGCGGCCTGATGGTCATGCCCGGCCTCGTCGACATCCATGCGCATCCGAGCCACGAGCCGGTCTACCGCGGCATCCGC
>DASPVJ010000492.1:0-3518 GCA_035622435.1 Xanthobacteraceae bacterium
CTCGACCGCCTCGGCGCCGGTCGAGAACAGCACGGTCTTGGCCGGGCCCTTGAACGGCGCCCGCGCGTTGAGCGCCTCGCACAGCGCCACGTAGGGCTCGTACGGCATCACCTGGAACGCGGTGTGGGTGTAGCGGTCGAGCTGCGCCCGCATCGCCGCGATCACCTTGGGATGGCGGTGGCCGGTGTTCATGACGGCGATGCCGCCGGCGAAATCGACGTAGCGGTTGCCCTCGACGTCCCACAGTTCGGCGTTGTCGGCTCTCGCCGCGAACACCGCCGTCGCGTGGGCGACGCCGCGCGGCACCGCAACCTGGCGCCGGGCCATAAGGGCGGCGTTGGTGGCCATGGTTTGCTCCATTCTTCGATCGATTCCCCGGGAGCATGCGGGGCGAGGCGCGCGGGCTAAAGTGCAATCGGGCCCGCGCGTGGTGCGCTGGGTGCACCACTTCTATCCCTCCCACGCGAGCGCAGCGAGCGTGGGGAGGGTGGCCGCGCGCGAAGCGCGCGGCCGGGTGGGGGACTGGGGGTGAGTGTCCTGGGTCGGCTGCCTAATTTCGGTTGTCTTATTACACGCTGGCGCCGAAACCTCTCCGGTAAATTAACCATAACGGGAAGCGATGCCGTTCGGCATCTGGCAAGGCTCGTTAACGGCTTGTTAACCTTACGCGCTGGCGTAGGGGAGCCCGGCTATGTGCAGCCGGTCGCGTTGCGTTCCGTGAACAAGCTCTATTTTGGCGATAATCTCGACGTGCTGCGCGAGTATGTGCCGGATGCAAGCGTCGATCTTGTCTATCTAGATCCCCCGTTTAATAGCCAAGCGCAGTACAACGTTCTTTTCCGAAGCCCTAAGGACGATGCCGAAACGGCGCAAGCGCAGGCGTTCCGCGACATGTGGGCCTGGGGCGACGAAGCCGAGTGGGCATTCAAAGAGGTGATGAAGGGAGGCGGCGGGACTGCCCGCTTGATTGACGCCTTGCGATCGGCTCTCAGCGAAAGCGATATGATGGCCTATCTCGTCATGATGGCCGTCCGCCTGCGCGAATTACATCGCAAACTAAAAGCGACGGGCTCTCTTTATCTTCATTGCGACCCGACAGCGAGTCACTATCTGAAAGTTTTGCTGGATGGTATTTTCGAGCCGGACAACTTTCTAAGTGAGATTTCTTGGAAGCGGACTGGAACGCACTCGTCTGCAAAGAGATGGGGGCCGGTTCACGATGTAATCCTGTTTTATAGCAGGACAGGCGGTCAGCAAGTTTGGAATCGACCCTATGTGCCGCTTTCAGAAAGGCATCTCGGCTCGCATTATCGGAAGGTCGACGAACACGGGCGAAGGTACGAACACGGCGAGTTAACGGGGGCGGGCACACGCCGCGGGAAAAGCGGCCAGCCATGGCGCGGATTCGACGTTGCCGGCATCGGTCGCCATTGGACGACCACCGTTGATCGGCTTGATGAACTTTACGAAGAGGGCCGAATCTACATTCCAGATGAGGGCGGTTGGCCTCGACTAATTCGATACGAAGATGAGTCCAAGGGGCGGGCGGTAGGTGACGTTTGGGAAGACATTCCACCCATAAACATGCGTGCGCGTGAACGCATCGGATATCCGACACAGAAGCCGCTCGCGCTGCTGGAGCGAATCGTTTCGGCGTCGTCTAATAAGGGCAATACGGTTTTGGATCCCTTCTGCGGGTGCGGTACCACAATCGAGGCGGCAGAACGGCTGGGTCGCCAGTGGATCGGCATTGATATCGCCGTCCACGCGATCAAGGTTATCGAGGCCAGATTGGCGGACAGACTCGGCGGCAAGGTGATTTATGACATTGAGGGAATGCCCCGCGACTTTGCCTCTGCGGTCAAGCTTGCAGAGAGGGACAAATATCAATTCCAGTGGTGGGCAAATTACTTGTTCGATCCCCACGCTCTGCGAGAACAGAAGAAGGGTGCCGATCGGGGTATCGATGGCGAGTTGTTTTTTCCCAATGGGCCTGGTCGGCCGTGGGGTCGCATGCTCACGTCCGTGAAGGGTGGGGAACAGATTGGTCCATCTATGGTACGAGATTTTGCGCGCGTGCTAGAGCGGGAGGGCGCCGAGCTCGGTCTTTTCATCTGCCTCTACCCGCCAACGCGCGAGATGCGACGCGAAGCTGCATCGGTGGGACTCGCGAAGGTCGTCCACGGAGATATTCCGAAGCTTCAAATTGTTTCGATAGAAGAATGGTTCAAGGGCAAGATGCCATTGCTCCCGCCCTTAGAGCACTTGCCTTCGGCGGCTTTTTCGGGTCGGCGCCGACCTGCACCCGTAGCGCGCCCCGATGCCGAGCAGCCCGAATTGCCGTTCACGTTTACCGGCGGCGAGGTCGACAAATCCGTAAGGCGGCATTTCAATCTCCGTATGGTCAGGGTCGCCAGCTAGCCTGGCTTAGGTGCGCTGGATGCATCATCAGGCTCCACCGCCGAATCGGGTGTAGCGGAAACCGCTACATTTTAGTGGCGCTCGATGCAGCCACCCATTATGCAAAATGCATATGTTACCGGTTCGGTAACGTGTCCTGGGTCTACCCCTCCGTTGACGCGGAGGGGACTGAAATCGAAAGGGGCCGTGGAGCCTGTAGGGCAAAGGCGTCCCAGGAGGGCAAATATGGCAGGTCCAGTTAAGGCCACACCGTCGCAAGTCGTCGATGCTCAGCAGCCTGCGACTGCTCCCGTGGATGAAGGGAGCTATCCGGCTGAGATAACCGCAGACCAATTTGCTTGGCTGGAAGAACGTGCGGTCGAGCGCCGTTGCCTGTGGACGAAGCACGCATCATCCTTGGCAAGCAAACAAAAATCGTGATGCGGCCATGCCGCCATGGAGCGGCGTTGGCATCGTTAGACCCGCGCTAATGAGCGTGGCCTCAGGCCGATAACGTGAACCGCCTATCGAAGCAGAGATGCGGTGCATGGGAAAAATGCCCCAAGTCCTCCGGGGCATCGGTCACTCTCTGAACCGAATACGCCTCGTCGGGATAGTTGTCTCTCGCGTATATCAGCGCATCACGGATGGAATCAAAGAGCTCGACGATCTTCTCATCGCGGAGCAGCGCGTACCGGCCCCTGTGCGCCTTCAGCAACGCGGGCAATTCCTTCTGAAACGCCTCGAAGTTCCTATCGACGATTTCCTGTCGGGTCGGCACAGCGCGCTCCGTAGAACCAGGTTATCAGCATAGTGCGAATGGGCCGAGGAAAACAGGGACCGCGTGGGCCTATGAGCTGCGCAATCGCGCCATCAGCCACGCGCGGAACCGGGCGATCGGCGGCTGGTTCCAGCGGTCGGCGCGGGCGGCGAACACGTAGGGCTGGAGCTTCACGTCGGTGCGCATCACTTCGACCAGCGCGCCGGCGGCAAGCTCCTCGCGCACGATCAGCTCGTTGGCGATGGCGATGCCCTGGCCGCGCGCGGCCGCCTCGATGGCGAGCGGCGCGTGCCACAGGCGCGGGCCGGAAAGCCGCTCGGGCGGATCGACGCCGGCG
>DASPVJ010000493.1:0-16367 GCA_035622435.1 Xanthobacteraceae bacterium
TTGTGGGACAGCCCAGATAAAAAGGCAAGTTTGCAAGGGCGCGCGCACTTGCGATCCGCCGGTGCATTCAACGACGCGTCCGGGTCTTATGAATGTGAAAATGCGACGACGACTGCCGATCGCACGCCGCGAGGCGCAGACTCCTCAAGTTGCGGTTCGCGCTTTCTCTTTGTGAGGTCAGTGCAACGGTCAAGCAACCGGGAGGTGCACGATGGTCGAACGTCACGAGTTTGCCCGCGCCCTCTGGCGTCTAAGCCGCCCTCCAGCACTACTCGCACCATGCCAGAGAAGCGCCGCAAGCGCCGCCGCGATTCCGCTCAACTCGCTAGACAATCGTTGATTTAGGGAATATAATTTCCGCAAATTTACGTTAAAGGGAGGATGCAGCGATGGCTACCACCGATCAGGAAATTGCGGAAATAACGGCTGAAATCGGGCGAAATATTCAGCGTCTCGTTATGGCGCTAGTTGATCAAGCTGTGTTTCAACAGACTGGGCAAGCACCTGAGGACAAAAGAGCACGCCGCCGGCCCTGATTTCGAACGAGGGCCGCGGCCCCCCGATCCGCCGCATCACGATCAAGGCTCCTCATCTTACGCCGGTTCCAGACAATAGAGGGATCAGCAAATATTGTCGGTTCCACGCCTCTAACACGTCCACAATATCACCAACCTCCCAAAGCCGCTTGGTGATTTGCGACCCGCCGGTGCATTCAACGACGCGGCCGGGTCTTATGAATGTGCCCGACGCGTGGGCGGAAACCCGCCGGCTGGGCGAGGCGGAGACCAAGGTCGAGGACGCGGCGATCCGGCTGGCGCCGGTGATCTTCCAGCGGCACGTGGCGGCGGTCGCGGATCTCAGGGTCACGATCATCGGCGAGGAAATATTCGCCGCCGCGGTCAACGTGCGCGACCTCACCTACGACGTCGACGTGCGGTTGAACATCGTGCAGAACTACGTCGCCCACGACCTCCCCGACGAGGTCGCCGACAAGCTGCGCGCGCTGATGCGGCGGCTCGGCCTGGTGTACGGGGCGATCGACCTGCGGCTGACCGCTGACGGACGCTACGTCTTCCTCGAAATCAACCCGGCGGGGCAGTTCCTCTACGTCGAGCAATCGACCGGGCAGCCGATCACGGCGGCGCTTGCCGCCCGCCTCGCCGCCGGCTGACGCGCCGCAGGCGCCGCGCGGGCGTTGCCGCGTCCCGGCCGCTCCTTTATATAGCGAGGGCCGCGCCGTAAGGCGCTGCGGCGCGCAAGGCGCGGCATCAAGGCCACGTGGCGGAGTGGTTACGCAACGGTCTGCAAAACCGTGTACCCCGGTTCAATTCCGGGCGTGGCCTCCAACAAATCAATGCTCGGCAGATGGCATGAGCAGCAACACGGCCAAAACCACGCTCGCGTTCGTCGCGCTTGTGCTCGGCGCGTCGCAAGCCGTCGCATTCCCCGCGAATACGGCCGCATCCAAGGCGGCACCCGGCACCATCGCCAACGCGCAATGGCACAACACGCCGTGGATCAATGCGCGCTGCCTCAAACCGAGCTGGCCGCGCGGCTGTCGTTCGCTGCGCCTTCCGCGCTCCCGGGCTATGGACCCGGACCCGTACGACGCCTCCGGCTGCGTTTACCCGTACCGAGGCGCGTGCGATCCGGCCTATTTCTACCCGGCGCCATACTTTACCGGCTGGGGCTGGAATTGGTACGGCTATTGAGGCCGCCTCACACTTCCGGCGGTGGGCGCTCACGCGCAAAACAAAAACACCGCCCTCAACAGCCGCGGCAGATATTCTTCAGGGCGCGGTCGAGCGCCCGGTCTTCCTTGCTCATCTCGACCGGCTGGGTCGCGTCCTGGGGCACGTCCTTGGCGGTGGGCTGGCGATGGCCGACCGGGGCCGGACGCGACGGCGCCATGCCGGTCGGGGACTTTGTCTGGGCGAGGGCAAGGTCCGGCAGCGCGAGCTCGACGGCGAGCGTGATCGCGATCGCAATGGTGCGCATCGTCCTTCTCCGACAACGGGGCGAAGGCTCAACGCGCAGTTTAAGGGCGGCGTTCCCGGCAATCAATCGTGACGATGCCGCTTGCGCACGGGCTTGGGCGCCGGCGCCGGGGCGGGCGTTGCGTCCTGCACGTTGCGGGCGCAAAAGCCCCCCTCGCCCATTACCGTGTCCAGACACTGCTGGAAGCTGGCGAAGCCGCAATTATAGGTATAGGGGTCGAACCAGGCGCACCACGCCCCGGCGCGCGCAGCACTCGCCGCCAGCACCAAGGCGAGGCCGGCGGCGGCAACAACCGCAAAATATCGCATCGGACGCTCCTGCGGCGGGCGGTCGGCCGCAACCATAGCGGTCCAGCCATTGGGCGGGGTCAATACCCCGTGAGCCTTTGGCCGCGCGCCGGGACCACTCGTCCGCAGGCTTTGCGGCTGCGTCGGGTTTATAACCTAGCTCATGAGCCGCGACGATCCGCCCGCGTCGATCCAGAGGTGCGACATCGCTGCGCGCCCGCGGCGGGCCGTGCGGGCGTCTCCGCGGCAAGCCCATCAGGTCCGGGCGCGGCGGCTGCTTTCGCCCGGTGGACAGGTATGGTTCGATGCCGGGAAGCCGCGCGACCACCGGACCCGGCCTTCGATGAACGGAGCCAGCGATGAGGATCTCATGCTCCGGATCGCCGCTGGCGATGAGCCCGCCTTCCGGGTTCTCGCCCGCCGTTACGCGCCGCTCGCTTTGCGCCTGTCCCGCCGGGTCATGGCGAGCAGCGCCGACGCGGAGGAAATCGTCCAGGAAGCGCTGCTGCGGGTGTGGATCAATGCGCCGCGCTGGCGGCCGGTGGCGTCGTTCCGCACCTGGTTCTATCGGGTGGTCATCAACCTCTGCCTCAATCGCAAGCGCCGGGCGCCGTTCCTGCCGATCGAGGACGCGAGAGATCCGGCCGATCCAAATCCCGACGCGGCCGCCCGCATGGAGCGGCGCGAAATCGACCAGGCGGTGGCCGCAGCCATCGCCGAACTGCCCGAACGCCAGCGCGCCGCCATCGCGCTCACCTATCACGAGGGCCTCAGCAACGCGGAAACCGCCGCGGCGCTGGGAACCTCGGTGTCCGCGGTCGAGACGCTCCTGGTGCGCGCCAAGCGCACCTTGCGGCAACGGCTCGGCCCGATGCTCGAAATGGGAACCGAATGACCATGACCATGACGCTTGCCCGCTTTGAGCGCCTTCTCGACGCCCACGGAGCCGACCTCGCGCGCTGGCCGCAGGGGCAGCGGGCCGCAGCGGAACGGCTGCTGGCGGCCGACCCCGGCGCGACCGCCGCGCTCGCGCAGGCGCGCGCGCTCGACGCGCTGATGGCGCGCGAGCCCGCGGCGGCGGACGCGCAGGCCGCTCGCATCGTGCAGGCGATCGAAGCGCGGCGCCTGCCGCCCCAGCGCCGCCGGTTCCTGTGGCGCCGATGGCCGGCCGAACTGCTCAACCTCGATTTCACCCCGGCGTGGCCGCGGCTTGCCGCGCTCGCCGGCGTGGCGGCGCTCGGCTTCGTCATCGGGCTTAGCGACCTCACCGGGCCGATCGCGGCCGGACCGAACGGCGAGGAGGGCATGACGATCGTCGCCGACGCCGACATCGGCGCCATCGTGTTCGAACCCGATCCGCTGCCGGAGGCGCGGCCGTGAGCCAAGGGCCGCCGGCGCCGCCGCCCGCCGGGCAATGGCCGCGCCGCATCCTGTTCGCTTCGCTCGCGCTCAACCTGTTTTTCCTCGGCGCCTGGGCGGCGCTGACGTGGCGCCACTACACCGCCGCGCCGCACGGACCCGGCACGCCGGCCATGCGCATCGAGCGGCTGGCCGCGGCGCTCCCGGCCGCCGACGCGGACAAGCTGCGCGCCGAGTTCCGCGCGCAATCGCCGACCATCGAGGCGGCGACCGCCGCCTTCCGCACCGCCCAGCGCCACATGCGCGAGGCGCTGCGCGCCGAGCCGTTCGATCCGGCGGCGCTGCGCGCCCGCATGGCCGATGCCCGCGCCGCCCGCGACAAGCTCGACGAAGCGTTCCAGAACGTGGTCGCCGCGGCCAGCGCCACAATGACGCCCGAAGGCCGCCGCAATTTGGCGGACTGGACGCCGTACCGAAGGAGCGGCAATGACAAGAGCCGATAGAGCATGATGCCGAGGCACCGGCACCGGTCTTCGGAAGAGATCATGCGCCAATGACAAGGTCGCGTCCGTCCGTTCGAGTCCCAGCCGATGGTCGAGGTCAAGCGCGTGCTGCCATGGGGCCGGTGCCGGCTGCTGCCGGCGCTGGCGATGAGCGTTGCGCTTTTGCCGGCGCTCGCCGGCTGCCTCGCGACCGCCGACAAGCTCGATCCCGCCCTCGACGTGCCGGACAAATACGTGAGGGCAAAGAAAGGCGACCCGGAGGCGGCGCTGCCGCCGCTGGACTGGTGGACGCTGTTCCGTTCCCCCGAGCTGACCGACCTGATGGAGCAGGCGCAGACCGCCAACCTCGACATCGCCGTGGCGATCGCGCAAATCGTCCAGGCGGATGCGCTCGCCCGCCAGACCGGATCGGCGCTGCTCCCGCTCATCACCGCGGGGGCGACCGACACGCGTTCGCGCGCGTCGGTCAACAGCGGCTCCAACGCCATCTCGGTGACCGACCGCACCAATTACATGACAACCATGAACGCGAGCTACGTGCTCGATTTCTGGGGCCACAACCGCGCGCTCACGCGCGCCGCCGAGAACGCGGCCTCGGCGAGCCGATTTGCCCGCGAGGTCGTGGCGCTGACCACGCTGGTGAGCGTCGCCAACACCTATTTCATGGTGCTCGAGGCGCAGGACCGCATCCGCGTCGCCCGCGACAACGTCCAGGCGGCGGAGCGCATCCTCAAGGTGATCGAGGACCGGTTCGCCCAGGGCGGCGCGGCGCCCTTGGGAGCGGCGGTCGGAGCCTCGGGCAGCGGGTCCGCCCTCGACGTTGCCCAGCAGGCGAGCCTGGTCGCGATCGCGCGGGCGTCGATCCCGCCGCTGGTGGAGCAGTTGGACCAGAACCGCGCGGCGTTAGCGCTGCTCGTCGGACGCGCCCCGGAGCACATCAGGATTCACGGCGGCAGCATGTACCGCCTGGCGATCCCGCGGGTCACGCCCGGCCTGCCGTCGGAATTGCTCACCCAGCGTCCCGACATTCGCGAAGCGGAGCAGCAGCTCGCCGAGGCCGACGCCAACGTCGAAGCGGCGCGGGCGGCGTTCTTCCCCACCATCCAATTGACCGGCCAGGGCGGGTTCTCGAGCTCCGTGCTGAGCGCCTTGTTCGTGCAAAACTCGGGCTTCTACTCGGCGGCGGTCGGCATCGGCAGCTCGGTCGCGGCGAGCACGGCGCAAACGATCTTCGACGGCGGCCTGCTGCTCGGACAGCTCGACCAGCAGAAGGGCATCCGCGAACAGATGCTGGCGGCTTACCGCAAGGCGGTGATTTCCGCCTTCACCGACGTGGAGAAGGCGCTGGTCGGCGTCGAGCAAATAACCCTGCAGGAGGTGCTGCAGCGCCGCGCGGTGGCGGAGGCGCGCAAGGCGTTCGACCTGTCGGAACAGAAGCTGCGGCAAGGGGCGCTCGACCTCACCACCCTGATCCAGGTCGAGGAAACCCTGTTCACCCAGGAGGACATGCTCGCGCAGGTGCGTTTCAACCGCCTGGAGGCCCTGGTGTCCCTCTACCAGGCGCTCGGCGGCGGCTGGCTGCCGCGCAAGGAAGCGCAAAAGCCTTGAACCGGGCCTCCGACTGACGCAATTGATGCGCGGACAAGAGACTCACCGAGCCATGCAAGCGCGCTTTGGGCGATTTCTGGGAATTGGCCTGGTCGCCGCCTTCGTGGTCGCGGTCGGGGCGGCGATCCTTTTCTACAACCAGGTCCAGCAGAAGAAGGGGTCCGGACGGCGCGGGGACGCGGTGGCGCCGGTGTCGGTGTTCGTCGCGCCGGCACAGACCGCCAACGTGCCGGTCTATCTCGACGGGGTGGGCACCACCAAGGCGCTCAACACCGCCAACGTCAGTTCGCTGGTCGACGGCACCCTGCTCAGCGTCGACTACCGCGAAGGCCAAGACGTGAAGAAGGGCGACGTGCTGGCGCGGGTCGATCCGTCGACCTATCAGGCCTCGTACGACCAGGCGGTCGCCAAGAAGGCCCTCGACGAAGCGCAGCTCGCCAACGCCCGGCTCGACCTCGTGCGCTACACCAATCTGGTCAAGACCAACGCGGTGCCGCCGCAACAGCTCGACACCCAGAAGGCCCTGGTCGCGCAGCTCGAGGCGCAGGTGAAACTGGATCAGGGCGCGATCGACAGCGCGGCCACCTATCTCAAATGGTGCACGGTCGTATCGCCGATCGACGGCCGCACCGGCATCCGCCAGGTCGACGAGGGCAATGTCGTGCACGGGGCGAACGGCACCGCCATCGTGGTGATCACCCAGATCCAGCCGATCGCCATGCTGTTCACCTTGCCGCAGCAGCAGCTCGGGCAGGTCAACGCCGCCATCATCAAAGCCGCGCCCAATCCGCTCGTCGTCGAGGCGCTCGGGCCTGACAACAAGACCGTGATCGACCGCGGCAAGCTGCTGGTCGTCAACAATCAGGTCGACCAGACGACCGGAACGATCCAGCTCAAGGCCGAGTTCCCCAACGCGAACCTGCAGCTGTGGCCGGGCCAGTTCGTCAACGTGCGCCTCCTCATCGACACGCTGCGCGGCGTGGTCGTGGTCCCGCCGGTGGCGGTGCAGCGCGGGCCGCCGCCCAACACCCACTTCGTCTACGTGGTGCAGCCCGACGATACGGTGGCGGTCAGGGCGGTGGACGTCGGCCAGCAAGGCGAAACCCAGGCGGTGATCGCCCGCGGGGTTTCCGCCGGCGACCGCGTGGTCACCACCGGATTTGCCCAGCTGTCCGACAAGCGCGCGATCGCCATTGCGCCGACGCAAGCCGCCGAGGGCGCGCCCGCGGCCGATGGCGCCGCCGTCGATCCGCCCATGGACGGCCGCCCGGCGGCCACCGGCCCGCGCAACGCCGGCCCCGCGCACGCGGACGATTCCGATCAGAAGGATCGCAAGCGGCGCCGCAAATCCGAGGCGGCACCGGGCCGCGCCCCATGAGCGTTTCCACCCCGTTCATTCACCGGCCGATCGCCACTTCCCTGCTCGGCGTCGCGGTGATGCTTGGCGGCTGGCTCGGCTACTGGTGGCTGCCGGTGTCGTCGCTGCCGCAGGTCGATTTTCCCACCATCCAGGTGACGACGCAGCTGCCGGGCTCGAGCCCGGACGTGACCGCCTCGCTCGTCACCGCCCCGCTCGAGCGCCAGTTCGGCCAGATTCCCTCCCTCACCCTGATGACGTCGGCAAGCTCGTACGGCATCAGCCAGATCACCCTGCAGTTCGAGCTCAACCGCGACATCGACGGCGCCGCCCAGGACGTGCAGGCGGCGATCAACGCCGCCGGCTCGACCTTGCCGAAAAACCTGCCCTACCCGCCGGTCTATTCGAAGGTCAACCCGGCGGACGCGCCGATCATCACCTTGGCGCTCACCTCGCAGACCATCTCGCTGCGCGAGTTGAGCGATTTCGCCGACACCATGCTGGCGCAGCGGCTGAGCCAGCTCTCCGGCGTCGGCCACGTGTCGGTCGAAGGCGGCATCCGGCCGGCGGTGCGCATCCAGGCGGACTTCGCCCGGCTCGCCTCCTACGGGCTCGGCATGGAGGACCTGCGCAGCGCCATCGGCCTTGCCAACGTCGCCGGCCCCAAGGGCTCGTTCGACGGCGCCCAGCAGTCCTTCACCATCGCCAGCAACGACCAGATCGCCGCGGCCGACGCCTACAAGCCGGTGATCGTCGCCTACCGCAACGGCGCCCCGGTGCTGTTGAGCGACGTAGCCCGCGTGATCGACGGCCTGGAGAACACCAAGGTCGGCGGTTGGTATCAGGGCGTTCCCGCGGTCATCATCGACGTGCAGCGCCAGCCCGGCGCCAACGTCATCGAAACGGTCAAGCTGGTGCTCGCCGAACTGCCGCGGATGCAGCGCGCCATGCCGGCCGACGCGCATCTGACCGTGGTGCACGACCGCACCGGCACCATCCGCGCCTCGATCCGCGACGTCCAGTTCACCCTCGTGCTCGCGGTCGTGCTGGTGGTGCTGGTGGTGCTGATCTTCCTGCGCACCGTGCGGGCGACGATCATCGCCGGCGTCGCCCTGCCGTTGTCCCTGATCGCGACCTTCGGGGTGATGTGGTTCTGCGGCTTCAGCCTCGACAACCTGTCGCTGATGGCGTTGACGATCGGCACCGGCTTCGTGGTCGACGACGCCATCGTGATGATCGAGAACATCGTCCGCCACATGGAAGAGGGCGAATCCGCCTTCGACGCGGCGCTGCGCGGCGCGCGCGAGATCGGCTTCACGGTGATCTCGCTCACCGTCTCGCTGATCGCCGTGTTCATTCCGCTCCTGTTCATGACCGGCCTGGTCGGGCGCATGTTCCGCGAGTTCGCGCTCACGCTGACCATCGCGGTGGTCACCTCGATGGTGGTGTCGTTGACCCTGACGCCGATGATGTGCAGCCGCCTGCTGCGGCACGGCCACGGCGGCGACGGCAACCGCGTCACCCGCGCCTTCAACGCCGCGGTCGACCGCGTCATCGCGGGCTACCACAAGAGCCTCGAATGGGTGCTGCGTCACCAGACCATGACCATGGTCACGACGGCGGCGACGCTCGCCGCCACGATCTGGCTCTACGTCGTCGTCCCCAAGGGATTCCTGCCGCCCCAGGACACCGGCCTGATCAACGCGGTGACGGAAGCCGGACCCGAGGTCTCGTTCGCGGAGATGCAGCGCCTGCAGGCGCGCATCGTCGAGGTGGTCAAGCAGGACCCCGACGTCGTCGGGGCGGTGTCGGTGATAGGGGTGAGCCCGATCAATCCGACCCCCAACGTCGGGCATCTCGCCGTCACCTTGAAGCCGCGCGACGAGCGGCGCGCGTTCGTCACCGAGATCGTCGACCGGCTGCGCCCGGCGGTCGCCGCCGTTCCCGGCGTGACGGTCTACTTCCAGCCGGTCCAGGACATCCAGATCAGCACGGTTTCCAGCCGCGCGCAGTATCAGTACACGCTCACCGGCACCGACCCCGACGAGGTCACCAACTGGTCGAGCAAGCTGGTCGCGAAACTGCGCGGCGACCCGGCCATGCGCGAGGTCGCCTCCGAGTCGCAGCAGGGGGGCTTGCGCACCTTCGTCCAGGTCGACCGCGAGACCGCCGGCCGCCTCGGCATATCGATGCAGGTCGTCAACGACACGCTCAACGACGCCTTCGCCCAGCGGCAGATCTCGACGATCTACGCCCAGACCAACCAGTACCGGGTGATCCTGGAGGCGGCGCCGCAATACCAGCGCGATCCGACGGCGCTCTCCAAGCTGTTCGTGCCTTCCACCAACGGCGCGCAGGTGCCGCTGAGCGCGTTCACGCGCCTCGACAACACCTCGGCGCCGCTCGCGATCAGCCACCAGGCGCAATTTCCCGCCGTGACCATCAGCTTCAATCTCGCGCCCGGCCGGTCGCTGAGCGACGCGGTCGCGGCGGTCGCCGCCGCCGAACGCGCCATCGACATGCCGCCGACCATCGTCGGCAGCTATTCGGGCGACGCCGCCGAGTTCGACAAGTCGCTCGCCGGGCAACCGTGGCTGATCCTGGCGGCGGCGGTGACCATCTACATCGTGCTCGGCGTGCTGTACGAAAGCTTCATCCACCCGTTCACCATCCTGACCACGCTGCCCTCCGCCGGCGTCGGCGCGCTCTTGGCGATGATGCTGTGCGGGCTCGACCTGTCGATCGTCGGCCTGATCGGCATCGTGCTGTTGATGGGCATCGTCAAGAAGAACGCCATCATGATGATCGACTTCGCGCTCGAGGCCGAGCGCAACGAGGGCCTCTCGCCGCGCGCCTCGATCGTCAAGGCGAGCATGCTGCGCTTCCGCCCGATCATGATGACGACGCTCGCCGCCCTGTTCGGCGCGCTGCCGCTGGCGCTGGAAAGCGGGACCGGCTCGGAGCTGCGCTTTCCCCTCGGTGTGACCATCATCGGCGGGCTGTTGCTCAGCCAGTTGCTGACCCTCTACACCACGCCGGTCATCTACCTCGCCATGGAGCGCCTCAAGGCGCGGCTGCAGCGGCTGACGCGGCCGCCCCCGCCCACCCGCGCGAGGCCGCCGGTCGCGCCGCCGGCCTATCCGCAAAGGGCCGCGGAATGAGGCGGGCACCGCGCTCTCTGTTATCCCTCCCCCGCTTGCGGGGGAGGGTACGGGTGGGGGCGCTCGTCATTGCGAGCGCAGCGAAGCAATCCAGCGATCGCGCGTGGCGCATGCCGCCCCTGGATTGCTTCGTCGCCCCTGCGGGGCTCCTCGCAATGACGGCGAGAACCCCACCCGGCTCGCTTCGCTCGCCACCCTCCCCTTGCAGGGGAGGAATTTTATGAACTTCTCCTACCCGTTCATCCGCCGGCCGGTCGGCACCACCTTGCTGGCGGTCGGGCTGTTCCTCGCCGGGACGATCGCCTACGTGTTCCTGCCGGTGGCGAGCCTGCCGACCTTCGAACTGCCGACCATCCGCATCACCGCGAGCCGCCCGGGGGCGGATCCGGCGACCATGGCGGCGACGGTCGCGGCCCCGCTCGAGCGGCACCTGGGCGAGATCGCCGGCGTGACCGAGATCACCTCGGTGTCCTCGCTCGGCTCGAGCAGCATCACCGTGCAGTTCGACCTCGGCCGCAACATCGACGGCGCCGGGCGCGACGTGCAGGCGGCGCTCAACGCGGCGGCGACCGATCTGCCGAGCGACCTGCCGACGCTGCCGACCTTCCGCAAGGTCAACCCCGCCGCCTTCCCCATCTTCATCGTGGCGATGACCTCGCCGACCATCCCGGGAAGCGAGATGTACAACATCGCCGACACGGTGGTGGTCCAGCGCCTCTCGCAGGTGGACGGCGTCGCCGAGGTGGTGGCGACCGGCGCCGAGCAGCCGGCCGTGCGCGTGCAGCTCAATCCGGTGGCGCTCGCCTCGATGGGCCTCGCCATGGAGGACGTGCGCAACGCCATCGTCAACGCCAACGCGGCCGGGCCGCTCGGCGTGTTCGACGGGCCGCAACAGGCGGTGACGGTCGGCAGCAACGGCCAGCTGTGGAACCCGGTCGACTTCAACCCGGTCATCGTCAAGAGCGCCAACGGAACGGTGGTCAGGCTCACCGACGTCGCCAAGGTCAGGCGCGGGGTGCGCAACACGCAGTCGGCCGCCTGGTTCAACCGCCAGCCCGCGGTGCTGCTCACCGTCACGCGCCAGGCCAACTCCAACATCATCGAGACCGTCGACCACCTCAAGGCGGTGCTCGACGACCTCAAGCACTGGATCCCCGCCGACATCACGATCTCGATCCTGTCCGACCGCAGCCAGACCATCCGCGCCAGCGTGCGCGACATGCAGATCACGCTGGCCATCACGATCGTGCTGGTGATGGGGGTGGTGTTCGTGTTCCTGCGGCGCGCGACGCCGACGATCGCCGCCGGCATCACCGTGCCGCTGTCGCTCGCCGGCACCTGCGCGCTGATGTGGCTCGCCGGCTTTTCCGTCGACAACCTGTCGCTGATGGCGCTGGCGGTCTCCGTCGGCTTCGTGGTCGACGACGCCATCGTCATGATCGAGAACGTGTTCCGCAATCTCGAGGGCGGCTCCTCGCCGCTGCGCGCGACCATCGAGGGCGCCAAGCAGATCGGCTTCACCGTCGTCTCGATCAGCGTCTCGCTGGTCGCCGCCTTCATCCCGCTCTTGTTCATGAGCGGCGTGATCGGCCGCCTGTTCCGGGAATTCTCGGTCACGCTCGCGTTCGCGATCCTGGTGTCGACCGTCGTCTCGATCTCGGTCACGCCGATGATCTGCGCCCATTTCGTGCGCGCGCCGCCGAGCCCGGACGCGACGTGGTTCGACCGGCTGATCGAGGCGTCGCTGCGGTGGATGATCAGGGGCTACGACAAGTCGCTCGCGGTGGTGCTGCGCCACCGCGCGCTGACCCTGATCGTGTGGGCGGCGACCATCGCGCTCACCGCCAACCTCTACTACCGGGTGCCGAAGAGCGATTTTCCCCAGGACGACACCGGCCTCATCTTCGGCAGCACCGAGGCCGCGACCGACGTGTCCTACGAGACCATGCGCTCGCTGCAGCAGCAGGCGGCCGAGATCGTCATGGCCGACCCGGCGGTCGCCGGCATCGGCTCGTTCATCGGCACCTCGGGCAACGCCACGCTCAACCAGGGGCGCATCTTCATCAGCCTCAAGCCGCTGGAGGAGCGCAAGCTCGCGACCGGCCTCGTGCTCGAACGGCTGCGCAACGAGCTTAAGGCGATCCCCGGCTTCAACGTGTTCATGGTCGCGACCCGCGACGTGCGGGTCGGCGGGCGCATGAGCAAGGCGCAGTACCAGTTCACCCTGTGGAGCCCCGACATCGAGGATCTGCAGCACTGGACCCCGCTGGTGCTGCAGCGCTTGCGCGCGATCGCCGACAAGGCCGGGCTGACCGACATCACCACCGACCGCGAGCAGGGCGGGCTGCAGGCGGACGTCGTCATCGACCGCGCCGCCGCCTCGCGCCTGTGCGTGGCGGTCCAGGACATCGACAACGCGCTCAACGACGCCTTCTCGCAGCGGCAGATTTCGACCTACTACACCCAGCGCAACCAATACCGCGTGGTGCTCGAAATCGATCCGGAGTTCCAGCGCGATCCGACCGATCTCGACCGGGTCTACGTCCAGGCGAGCGCGGCGCAGCCGGCGAGCGCGACGGCGAGTACGACCACGACCGTGACCACGCCCGCCGGCACGACGACCACGATCACCACCACCACGACCACCAGCGCCACCGGCAGCGCGACGACGGCGACCGCGGCCGGCGGCGCCGCGGCTGCGGCGACGGCCACGCCGGGATGCGCCAGCACGGCGATCTCCACGACCCCCGCCTCCGGCAGCCTGACCTCCGCCAACACGGTCACCGGCAGCACCAACACCGGCGTGGTCAGCGGATCGGCGCTCAACCAGGTGCCGCTCTCAGCGGTCGCCCGCTTCGGCAAGTCGACGGCGCCGCTCGTCGTCAACCATCAGGGCCAGTTTCCCGCCGTCACCATCACCTACAACCTCAAGCCCGACGTCGGGATCGAACAGGCCTCGGCCGCGCTGGTCCAAGCGGTGGACGACCTGCACATGCCGGACTCGATCCACACCGAGTTCGCCGGCGACGTGAAGGCGTTCGCCGCGACCGTGCAGGCGCAGCCGTGGCTGATCCTGGCGGCGCTGATCGCGGTCTACATCGTGCTCGGCGTGCTCTACGAAAGCCTCGCCCACCCGTTGACCATCATCTCGACCTTGCCGTCCGCCGGCCTCGGCGCGCTCTTGGCGCTGCTCGTCTCGCGCACCGAACTCACCGTGATCGCCTTCATCGGCATCATCCTCTTGATCGGCATCGTCAAGAAGAACGGCATCATGATGGTCGACTTCGCGCTCGACGGCGAACGCGAGCGCGGGCTTTCGCCCGAGCGCGCGATCCACGAGGCGTGCCTGGAGCGCTTCCGCCCGATCCTGATGACGACCATGGCGGCGCTGCTCGGCGCGGTGCCGCTGGTGCTCGCGGTCGGGCCGGGCGCGGAACTGCGCCGTCCGCTCGGCATCACCATCATCGGCGGCCTGGTGGTGTCGCAGGCGCTCACCCTTTACACCACGCCGGTGATCTACCTCCTGCTCGACCGGCTGCACCGCCTGTTAGGCGGCGCCGGCGGCCATTCGTTCGCCGCCAAGGCCGGCCGGCGCACCCATCGCGAGCGCGAGTTCGCCCTGCGCGGCGCCTCCCACGAGGCCGGCGGCGGGGAGTAGGGTCGTGCGCATGGCTCTACCACCTTGATATCTCAGCAGTCTTTGCGGCGCCCCGGTAACGTCGCACGCGCCGCCGCGCCCTCCCCGCCCGACTTCGACCTTCCCAAAAGCCAGCCGCCTTGTTATATCCAGCTTCAGTTCCCCGGTAGCTCAGCAGGTAGAGCAAGCGGCTGTTAACCGCTGGGTCGCTGGTTCGAGTCCGGCCCGGGGAGCCAATGGTTCCACATAGCGAGTCATATCAATGCGTTGTGCCCCACCGTCACCGGGACAGCACGGCGATCTATGGGTAGGAATCTGGGTACGCGGCGGATCAAACAAAAGCATCGTACCCAGGTATACCAGGCGGTGGTTCGAGTCCCATTTCCTCAGCTGCGATTGTGTATTGGCGTGCTACAATGTGAGGGTCGTTCTTTGACAGCTGGGGGCATAAGACAATCATTCTTATGGACGAAAAGGCAATTGGCATTGGACAGGTGTCGCGCGCTCCCACTCTCGACGAGGAGCGTGAACGATTACTCCCGCAAATCAAGGAACTCCGCAAAGACATCGACGCGCTCATTCAGCGCGTCGCAGAACGGCCGACCAACGAAGAAAGAGCCGGCAAAGAAATCTTCATCAACGATTGGCGCACTCGCGAAGTGCAAAAACAGCTCGCCATCAAGCTCATCGAAGCCAAGATGTGGTCTGGCAAAATCCTTGAATATCTTGGTAATCCGTTTCCAACCGAGTTAGCAGACAAGGCGAACGTACAATAATTACTTCGCCCCCAGCTTTCAGAGAGTGAGATACCCTACCGGCGACTGTATCTGTCCCGAAACTTGAACCGGCTGGTAAATGGTTGCTTCGTCTGGTCTCCCAGCAGGAAGCTGTCAATCTCCTTCGGTAGATCCGATTCCTCGACTGGCGTGAATCCATCGAAAGCCATTGCAAAGGCCTTATGTGGCACGCCGATGTAATAATCTCCCTCGCCCGGATCGTCCGGGACTTCCGTGCTGACCATCAAAAATTCCTGATACTGGGTAGGATTCGCCATCAGCAGCTTTTCAAGGATTGCCATATAAGGCGCATATTCTGCGTACGCGAAACGCCGTTTTATCCAATACATCATCGCCTCCATCAAAACGGACTTTTCTTACCGCTACAGCCGTTGTCGTAGATATACTGCCACGCTCGCGTTACCCGGTCTTGGTCCGACGTATTCAGCCGCAGCTCCCTTTCCTTGTATCGCTCGCGCTGGGCTGTAAATGCTTCCGGATGATCTCGCCGGTATAGCCGCATGAATTCAGAGCTGTCATCTACAAGCGGTGTGGTCAGGTGCTCCACCACCGTCTCGTCGCCGTGTAACGATACTGTGACATAATGCTGAACGCCGAGCCGTGGACTCGATTGCTGCCACCCCTGAATTTTTATGCGATCCACATGAACATTATTTAGGCGATAGGTGTCTTGCCCCAGCGTGAACACGCAGTTTTTTCGATCAACGGCCTTTGGATCGGCGTCGTCGCTGCCGGTGAGAGCGTAACCGACGGCACGCATGAATACGTCGATCTCGGCTCCTGCGAATACCGACACGACAGGGGCGGCTACGAGGGCAAGCGCCAGGGCGTGCTTCGACCGTCTCATGGCCCATCATAGCGCCTCACCGCATCCCAAAGTAGGATGGGTAGGCGTCTGGGTACGCGGCTTTTCCACACTGACGAATGTCTAATGACATCAATACGTTAGACGCTCAGTGAGGTTTCGGCCCGCTCAGTGAGGTTTCGGCCCGGGGAGCCACATGAAATCAAACGCCTGAAAAGGCCGTTTTTCTGGTGTCATACCAGCGGCCCTTGGCGGTGACTCCTAAAACCTCATCACCGCAAAAGATCGAAACAAACCCAACGTCATCCTGAGGAGCTCGGCGCGTAGCGCCGAGCGTCTCGAAGGATCGAAACAGGCGTGGTGCCTATGTCCATCCTTCGAGACAGCCGTGCTTCGCACGGCCTCCTCAGGATGACGGTCATCAATTAGGGCCGTTGGTGTCATATGAGGCAGCGCCGCCTTTGCTCACCGCCGCCTACGTCACCAGCCTGAACCCGACGACGGCAAAGTGGTGATCGAAAGTGTAAGCAAAGCGAATCCGCGCCCGCTTCATGATCGCGAAGCTCGTCGCATCGACCGCGGACAGCTTGTGCAGGTCGGCGCGCCGAAAGTATTCCCACGATTGCTGCAGATCGCGCAGATCGCAGGGAAGAATCTTGACCACGCCGGCCTTGTGGATGGCTTCCTTCCACGTCAACGCCACGTCGCGGGTGGCGTTGCGATCGAGGAACGTAAATGTCTCGAGAACGACGGGAACGGAGGTGTGGAGTTTAGCGCCCGCTCCCTGCAATAGATCCCATCGCTCGCGCGCCTGCTGGTGCAGCGGGTCTCGTGACAGCGCAAGGGCGATCCACG
>DASPVJ010000494.1:0-4944 GCA_035622435.1 Xanthobacteraceae bacterium
TTCGCGCGCCAACCGCGCCGCGTGCAGCGGACCGGCGCCACCGAAGGCGACGAGCGTATAGTCGCGCGGGTCGTGGCCGCGCTGCACCGATATGACGCGGATGGCGCGCGCCATGTTGGCGGTGACGACCGAGACGATGCCTTGCGCAGTCTGCATCAGCGAGAGGCCGAGCTTCTGCGCGAGTTGGCCGATCGCCGCGTGGGCGAGATCCTGGCGCACCGCCATGCGGCCGCCCAACAGGTGCGTCGGGTTCAAGGTCTGCAGCACGATGTTGGCGTCGGTCACGGTCGGCTCGGCGTTGCCGCGGCCGTAGCACACCGGGCCGGGATCGGCGCCGGCGCTGCGCGGGCCGACCTTCAGCAGCCCGCCCGTGTCGACGTAGGCGATCGAGCCGCCGCCGGCGCCGACCGTGTGGATGTCGAGCATGGGCGCTTTGAGCGGATAGCCGTGCACCGTCGCTTCGGAGGCGAGCCGTGCCTCGCCGTCCTTGAGCAGCGCCACGTCGGTCGAGGTGCCGCCCATGTCGAACGTGATGAGGTCGGCAAAGCCCGCCGCCTTGCCGACCGCCTGCGCCCCGACCACGCCGGTCGACGGGCCGGACAGCACCGTGCGCACCGGCATGGCGGCGGCGGTCGCAAACCCGATGACGCCGCCGTTCGATTGGGTCATGTGCGGCGCCGCGCTCATGCCGAGGTCGCAAAGCCGCGCGCCCAGGCGGTCGATGTAGCGCTTCATCACCGGGCCGAGGTAGGCGTTGACCACGGTGGTCGAGAGGCGCTCGAACTCGCGGAACTCCGGCGCGATCTCGTGGCTGGCGCAGATGAAGGCGTCGGGACATTCCTCCGCGATGATGCGCTTGGCCGCCTGCTCGTGCTCGGGCTTAACGAAGCTGTAGAGGAACGCGACCGCGACCGCGCCGACGCTCGCCGCGCGTAGCGCTCGTGCAGCGTTGCGCACCGCCGCCTCGTCGAGCGGCGTCTCGACGGCGCCGGTGTGGCGCACGCGCTCGGCGACTTCGATGCGCAGGTCGCGCGGCACCAGGGTCTTGGGCTTGTCGGCGAAGAAGTCGTAGAGGTCGGGCCGCTTCTGCCGGCGGATTTCCAGGAGATCGCGGAACCCGGCGGTGGTGACGAGGCCGGTCTTGACGCCGGCATGTTGGATCAGCGCGTTGGTCGCGACCGTGGTGCCGTGGCCGAAGTAGGCGACCGCCGCGGCCGGCCGCGCGCCGCCGTCGGCGCCGGTCCGCCGCAGCGCTTCCTCGACCCCGCCGGCGATTCCGCGCGAGGGATCGTCCGGGGTCGAGGCGACCTTCCAGATGTCGACGCGGCCGTCGGTCTCGTCGAACAGGCAAATGTCCGTGAAGGTCCCGCCTGCATCGACCCCCACCCGCCAGCGCGCCATCGCGTTCCTGATTTTGGCAATCCGTCATCCTGAGGAGGCCGTGCGAAGCATGGCCGTCTCGAAGGATGGAAGCCGGCTCGGCGCTTGCGGCCATCCTTCGAGACGCTCGCGCTGCGCGCTCGCTCCTCAGGATGACGGAATTGAGGTGTTGCGCCCTACATTCACGCCGCGTTGCGGTCGAGCAGTTCGATCGACACCCCTTCGGGCCCGCGCACGAAGCAGATGCGCACGCCGGGCCGCACCGTGGTCGGCTCCCGGGTGAACTCGACGCCCTTGGCCTTGAGGTCGGCGGCAACCGCGTCGATGCCGCTCACGCAGAGGCCGAAATGGTCGAGGCCCTGGTAGGGCGTGGTCGGCGCCGGGTTCACGTCGGGCGTGGTCTGGGCGATGAAAATGTTGGCGCCGCCGAGCTTGAGGTCGATGCGCGGCTTGCCCTGCTGCATGGTGCGCAGCACCTGGGCGCCGAACATGCGCTCGTACCATTGCGCCGTCGCCTCTGGGTTGGGGCTGCGCAAATGGATGTGGTCGTAGGTGAACGTGGCCATGTCTTCCTCCGTGCCTCGTTGCTGTTGTTGATGACCGCTGAAACCCGCCGCCAAGCATAGAGCCGGCCGCCCCGTTGGCAAGGTCACCGCTGCGTAAGCTCGCGCACCGCCCGCTCGGCCTGGTCGATGGCGAGGTGCGCGTAGGCGTCGCCGCCGGCGTCGGAATTGGCGATCGCCACCCGGCCGACGGTTTTCCGCGCGCGGGCGACGACCGTCTCGTCGTAGTCGTCGGGATCGAACAGCGAGTTCGCCACGTAGCCGTAGCCGTGCGGCCAGCGGTTGACGGTGATCGCCGCTATGTCGCGGCCGCTGGAGAAGCCGCCCGGGCCGAGCATGCGGTCGAGGTCGTCGCGGATGCGCTCCTCGAAGTCGGCGAACGTCATGGCGAAGATCTTGCCGCGGCCGGCGCGGAACTGGGCGCGCGCGTCGAGCCCGGACATGGGCGCGCCCGGCACGTGCTCGAGATGCAGCACGATCGGCTCGGCGGGGTCGCGCGGGTGCTGGTAGCCGCCCATGCTGACGGGAAAATCGAGGCCCACGTGGCCGTGGAACGACATCGGCGCGGAAATGTCGGATACCTTCAGCGCGACCCACGGCCGCCAGTCGCGCACCAGCACGTTGGTGTAGACGAGCGGCGTCTTGACGTTCTGCGCCAGCGCCGCGCGCTGCTCCGGCGGCAGGCTCGGCATGATGAACGGGATCATCATGTGGAAGCAGGCGAGCACCGCGTGCTTCGCCTCGATCCGGTGCGCCGTTCCGGCGCGCACGTAGCCGATGCGCACCTTGTCGCCGCCCTCGCGCACGTCGACGCAGGTCGAATCGAGGCGGACGCGCACGTTTTCCCCGGCGCGGTCGAGGCTCGCGTAGTCGAACGGCGCCGGCACGATGTCGTCCATGGTGTGGCCGGGGGCGGCATCCGGGACGAGCGCGCGCACCAGCAGCCGGGCGAGCGAGGCGTTGCCGTCGGGGAAATGATAAATGTAGGGCTCGCTCCATTCCGGGTGGCCTTCCGCCCGCAGCCCGAGGCCGGCGAAGCCCGGATAGCCGAACTCTTCCACGTCGGCGGCCGGCACCGCGTCGCAGCCCAGCCCGAAGAAGCCGAGGGTGCGGCCCTGGAAGCAGTTCGCAACCTCCTCGCTGCACCCGCAGACCTTGGTCAGATAATCGCGGTAGCTCGTGGTCTTGAGCAGAAAGCGCTTCTCGGCGGCGGAACTTCCGGCGAGCGGGTCGCGGCTCGCGTCGTAGAGCGTCAGCAGTTGCGCCTTGCTCGTCTCCGCGATCGGCAGGGCGGCGACGAAATCCTTCAGCGGCTTGGCGTTGACGAGGCGGCGCGCCGCGTCGTTTCCCGGCACGGTCAGTGCGTCGCCCGGCACCAGCACGTCGCGGCCGAACGCCTCGCGCGCGAAGAAGACGCCGCGAGAAAGCCCGAGCGAGGCGTAGAACCCGCGCTCGAACGCGGTTTCGAACGCGGCGACATCGACGCCGAGATCGCGCAGCAGGCCCTTGGCGACGGCGCTGTAGAGCGTCTTGGGCGACTGCAGCGACTGGCTGCCGCCGTAGCCGATGATGCGGCGGCCGTCGAGCGTGAACTCGTTGCGCTTGGCGTGGCCGCCGAAATCGTCGTGGTTGTCGAGGACGAGGATGCGCGCGTCGGGAACGGCGCGGCGATAGAACCAGGCGGCCGCAAGCCCGCTGATGCCGCCGCCGACCACGATCAGGTCGTAGCTCTCCTCGATCGGCAGCTCCTCGATCGGATAGCGCCGGCCTTCGCGGCCGACCGCGTGCGCGACTTCGAACGAGCCCGCGTGCTGGCCGCGCAGCCCGGTGAGCGCCGGCGGGTAGCGCGCCGGGTCGGCCGCAACCTGCGCGGCCGGGGTGAGCCCGGACGCGATGGTCAAGGCCATGCCGTTGAGAAAATCGCGGCGCGAAATGCGGGGCATGGGCGAACGTAGCACGGCCGGAGAAAGTTCCGTAGGATGGGTCGAGCGCGAAACCCATCGCGGCCTTGGAGGACACGGATGCCCACGTCGATCCGCACCATCATATTTGCCGCCGCCCTCGCGCTCGCGAGCGCAACCGGCGCGCAGGCCGAGGACAAGACGCTCTACGTCGCCGGCTACGGCGGCTCGTTCGAGCAGACCATCCGCAAGGAGATCATGCCGCCGTTCGAACAGAAGTTCGGCGTCAAGGTCGAGTTCATCGCCGGCAACTCGACCGACACCTTGGCGAAGCTGCAGGCGCAGCGCGGCAACCAGCAGATCGACGTGGCGATCGTCGACGACGGCCCCATGTACCAGGCGATCGCGCTCGGCTTCTGTGCGCCGATCGTCGGCCTGCCGGACGCCGACATCGTCAAGTCGGCCCGCTACAAGGACGACAAGGCGGTGGGCATGGGCCTCGTCGCCACCGGGCTGATGTACAACACCAAATATTTCGCCGACAAAGGCTGGGCGGCGCCGACCTCGTGGAACGACCTCAAGGACCCGAAGTACAGGAAGCTCCTGGTCATTCCGCCGCTCAACAACACCTACGGCCTGCACGTGGTGGTGATGATGGCGCGGCTCAACGGCGGCGGCGAGAGCAACATCGATCCCGGCTTCAAGGTCGTCGAGAACGACATCGCGCCCAACGTGCTGGTGTTCGAACCGTCGCCCGGCAAGATGACCGAGCTGTTCCAGAGCGGGCAGGGCGTCGTCGCCGTGTGGGGCAGCGGCCGGGTGCAGTCGTTCGCGCAAACCGGCTTTCCGGTCGACTTCGTCTATCCCAAGGAGGGCGCGATCGCGCTCCTCGCCTCGGCCTGTCCGGTCGCCAAGCCGAACGCTTCGCCGCTAGCGCAGGAGTTCGTCAGAATGCTGGTCGAGCCGCAGTTCCAGGAAATCTTCGCCAGGGAATACGGCTACGGGCCGGTCAACCGCCGGGCGCAGGTGTCGCCGGCCGTCGCCCGCATGGCGCCGATCGGCGCGCGCGCCGAAGAGCTGATCGTGGTCGACTGGGACAC
>DASPVJ010000495.1:0-6688 GCA_035622435.1 Xanthobacteraceae bacterium
CGTTGCGCGTGCCCACGGTCTGGTAGCCGTGCGCCTCCAAAAGATCGTGAAAGAGCTTCATGTTGAGCTCGTTGTCTTCCACGATCAGGACGGTCTTCGCCACCCCGAGCCCCTTCCCGGCCGCGTCCTCGGGCATGCCCGCGACCGTAGTTGCGATATATTACGGAAAGGCAAACGCCGTGCCATGCAGGGGCTTAATGCGATGCGCCGCGAGGCGGCAGAATCCCTGGCAATTCAGGCGCTTAACTTCCTGGCCGGCGATCCGGACCGGCTCGGGCGATTCCTGACGTCGACCGGCATCGGCCCGCAGCAGATTCGCGCCGCCGCCGCGAGCCCGGGCTTCCTCGCCGGCGTGCTCGACCACGTCGCGTCCGAGGATGCGCTGGTGACGGCGTTTGCCGCGGAGGCCGGGGTCGACCCGGCGGAGATCGAGCGCGCGCGGGCGGCGCTCGCCGGCAGCCGGTGGGAACGCGAGATGCCGTGATCTTACCCTCCCCCTTGTGGGGAGGGTCGACGGCCTGAGCGAAGCGAAGGCCGTCGGGGTGGGGGTCAAGCAAACAAACAACGACCCCCACCCCGACCCGCCTCGCTAGCGCTCCGGCGGGTCGACCCTCCCCACAAGGGGGAGGGTAAAGGAGGCGTTGATGCCCGGCTTCTGCCGCGATTGCCTTGCCGACGCCGGCGGGCCGGCGGCGCGCTGCGCCGCCTGCGGCTCGCCGCGGCTCGTCGCGCACCCGGAGATCGCGAGCCTCGCCATCGCCCACGTCGATTGCGACGCGTTCTACGCCACGATCGAGAAGCGCGACGATCCCTCGCTGCGCGACCAGCCGGTGATCGTGGGCGGGGGCAAGCGCGGGGTGGTGGCGGCCGCCTGCTACGTCGCGCGCACCTACGGGGTGCGCTCGGCCATGCCCATGTTCACGGCGCGGCGGCTGTGCCCGCACGCGGTCGTCGTGCCGCCCGACATGGACAAATACGTGCGCGTCGGGCGCGAGGTGCGCCGCCTGATGCTGGAACTGACCCCGCAGGTCGAGCCGTTGTCGATCGACGAGGCGTTCATGGATCTCACCGGCACCGAGCGCCTGCACTGCATGATCCCGGCAAAGTCGCTCGCCCGCTTCGCCGCCCGGGTCGAGCAGGCGCTCGCCATCACCGTGTCGATCGGGCTTTCGGCCAACAAATTCCTGGCGAAAATCGCCTCCGACCTCGACAAGCCGCGCGGCTTTGCGGTGCTCGGCGGCGGCGAGGCGCGCGCGTTCCTCGCGGGAAAGCCGGTCGGCTTCATCTGGGGTGTCGGCAAGGCGAGCGAAAAGCGGCTCGCCCGCGACGGCTACGTCACCGTCGCCGACCTCGCCGCCGCGCCCGAGGGGGAATTGGCGCGGCGCTACGGCGCCGAGGGCGTGCGGCTCGCTCGGCTTTCGCGCGGCATCGACGAACGCACGGTGACGCCCGAGCGGGAAGCGAAGAGCGTCTCGGCGGAAACGACCTTCGACCGGGATCTCACCGCATTGCGGCCGCTCGAGCGGCGGCTGTGGTCGCTGTCGGAGAAGGTCTCCGCCCGCCTCAAGGCCGGCGGCATCGCCGGCTCAACGGTGACGCTCAAGCTCAAGACCGACGATTTCAAGATTCGCACCCGCGCCCGCGCGCTCGGCGACCCGACCCAGCTGGCGGAGAAGATTTTCGCGGCCGGGCGCGAGCTGTTGGCGCGCGAGACCGACGGCACGCCTTTCCGCCTGATCGGCATCGGCGTCTCCGAACTCGTCGCGGCGGAGAAGGCGGACCCCGCCGACCTCGTCGACCAGGCCGGCCGGCGCAAGGCGCTCGCCGAGCACGCGGTCGACCGGGTGCGGGCGAAATTCGGCCGCGCCGCCGTGATCAAGGGCCTGGCGTTCGAGGAGGAGGACGGATGACGGCGGTAGGGCGCATTAGGCCGAAGGCCGTAATGCGCCGCCTGACCGCGGGATGGCGCAATACGCTTCCCCTCGCCTTCGCGAGGGCAAGGCTATTGCGCCCTACAAATTACTCGTCGATCGTCTCGTCCGGCAGGAAGGCCTCGTGCCACACGGCGTTGAGAATGCCGAGCAGGCAGGCGAAGCCGACCCCGAGAATCCAGGCGAAATACCACATAGTCCCTCCTCAATAGAGATTCGACGAATCGCGTTCGATCTGGCTCGCGGTCACCGCCCCGCGCAGCGCGCGGAACGCAATCGCGGTGTAGATGAGGACGAGCGGCAGGAACACCAGGGTGGCCAGCAGCATCACGAACAGGGTGAGCTTGCTCGACGAAGCGTCCCACACGGTCAGGCTCGCCGCCGGCGCGATGTCCGAGGGCATCAGGAACGGAAACATGCTCACCCCGGCGGTCGAGATGATGCCGGCGATGCCGAGCGCGCTGGCGATGAAGGCCGACGCCGGCCAGCGCGCCATGGTCAGCAGCACCGCCACCAGCGGCCCGACGACGCCGAGGCAGGGCGCCGCGATCATCCAGCGGTGCGCGCCGTAGTTGGCGAGCCACTGGCCGGGCTCGCGCACCACGGTCTTGAGCAGCGGGTTCGACGGCCCGTCGCTGACGACCGCGCCGGCGATGGCGTAGCCGTCGATCCCGATCCCCACCCACAGGCCGCCGAGCACGAACAGCACCACGGTCGCCAGGGCGCCGACGGTGACGACGCCGCGCGCGCGCTGCGCGACCGTCCCCTCGGTCCTGAGCGCGAGATAGACCGCCCCGTGGGTCGCCAGCATGGCGACCGAGACGAGCCCGCACAACAGGCCGAACGGATTGAGCAGCTCGAACAATCCGCTCCCCTCGTAGAGGATGCGCAGGTCGGCATCGATGCGGAAGGGAACGCCCTGCAACAGGTTGCCGACGGCGACGCCGAACACCAGGCTCGGCACCAGTCCGCCGGCGAACAGCGCGTAGTCCCAGAACGCGCGCCAGCGCGGATCGGCGAACTTGTTGCGGAACTCGAACCCGCCCGGCCGCAGGATCAAGGTGACGAGCACCAGAAACATGGCGATGTAGAAGCCGGAGAAGGACGCCGCGTAGACCGGCGGCCAGGCCGCGAACACCGCGCCGCCGCCGAGGATCAGCCACACCTGGTTGCCGTCCCAATGCGGCCCGATGGCGTTGAGCATGACGCGCCGCTCGGTGTCCTCGCGCGCCACGTAGGGCAGCAGCGTCGCCACCCCCAGATCGTACCCGTCCATGACGGCGAAGCCGATCAGCAGCACGCCGAGAAACAGCCACCATATGAGGCGGAGGATTTCGTAGTCGAGCGGGACCGTCATGACCGCCTCCCCTACCGCGCCGGCGCCGGCCGCGGCGCGCGCTCATGCCGGCCGAGCGCCTCGACCGGTCCCATGCGCACGTACCTGAGCATCAGGATCACGTCGACGACGAGCAGCGCGGAATAGAACAGCACGAAGCCGGCGAGCGTGAACATGACCTGCGCGACCGAGACCGACGACACGGCGAGGAACGTCGGCAGCACGCCGTCGATCGCCCACGGCTGGCGCCCGTATTCGGCGACGATCCAGCCGAGTTCCGCCGCGATCCACGGCAGCGGCAGCGAGTAGAGCATCACGCGCTGCAGCCAGCGGCGCGAGAAGTTGCGGTGCGAGGCGTCCCACAGCACGACCGCGAACAGCAGGATGAAGTATAAGCCGAGCCCGACCATGACGCGGAAGCTCCAGAAGATCGGGCCGACGGCGGGGACCGTGTCGGCGGCGGCGCGCGCGATGGTCGCGGCGTCGGCGCTGCGCGGGTCGGCGACGTAGCGCTTGAGCAAGAGCGCGTAGCCGAGGTCGTCGACGTTGTCGCGCAGCTGCGCCGCCGCCTCGCCGTCGCTGCGGTTCTCCTTGAGCCGCTCGAGCGCGCCGTAGGCGACCACGCCGCCGCGGATGCGCTCCTCGACGTGCGCCACCAATTCGTCGATGCCCGGCAGCGACCGATCGAACGAGCGGGTGGCGATGACGCCGAGCACCCAGGGAACCCGGACGGCGTATCTGACCTCGCGCGCCTTGCTGTCGGGCACGCCGAACAGGGTGAGCCCGGCCGGGGGCGGTTCGGTCTCCCACATCCCCTCGATGGCGGCGAGCTTCATCTTCTGGTTTTCCGACACGTTGTAGCCGCTCTCGTCGCCGAGCACGACGACGCACAGCGCCGAGGCGAAGCCGAACGCCGAGGCGACGATGATCGAGCGCTTGGCGAAGGCCTGGAAGCGGCCGGCGAGCAGATAATAGGAGGAGACGGCGAGGACGAAGAGCGAGCCGGTGACGTAGCCGGCGCCGACGGTGTGCACGAACTTCGCCTGGGCGACCGAGTTGAACATCAGCTCCCAGAACGAGGTCAGCTCCATGCGCATGGTGTCGGGGTTGAACACGGCGCCGACCGGATTCTGCATCCAGCCGTTGGCGATCAGGATCCACAGGGCCGACAGGTTGGAGCCGAGCGCGACCAGCCAGGTCACCGCGAGGTGGCCGAGCTTGGGCAACCGGTCCCAGCCGAAGAAGAACAGGCCGACGAAGGTCGATTCGAGGAAGAACGCCATCAGCCCCTCGATCGCCAGCGGCGCGCCGAAAATGTCGCCGACGTAGTGCGAGTAGTAGGCCCAGTTGGTGCCGAACTGGAATTCCATGGTGATGCCGGTGGCGACCCCCATGGCGAAATTGATGCCGAACAATTTGCCCCAGAACTTGGTCGCGTCGCGCCAGATTTCGCGCCCGGTCATGACGAAGGCGCTTTCCATGATGGCGAGCAGGAACGAGAGCCCCAGCGTGAGCGGCACGAACAGGAAATGATAAAGCGCGGTGACGGCGAACTGCAGTCGCGAAAGGCCGACGGGATCGAGATCGAACATCGTCAACGCCCTCCGTGGTTGGGCGATTCGATTATTGGCGCCGACGGGCCGACGAGCCGCGCGACCGCGCCCGGGTCGACGGCCGGGCCGCTCGCCGCGTGCATGAGGATGCCGATGGCGAGGATGGCGACGAGCTTGACGGCGAGCACCAGCCTGATCGCCCGCGCCAGCGGCGTGCGCGGCCACACCGCGGCGGCGAGGAAAGCGGCGAGCGAGGACAGGACTGCGTTCAACGGATCGCCCCCGGCAAGTCGGACGACGGATGTCAGATGACAGATGTCAGATGTCAGATGTCGGAGATCGGCGCCTTTCCGTCATCCGATCTCTGACATCTGTCATCCGATCTCCGTCATCTGTCACAGGGCTTCACGTCCTTCATCTCCAGCGAGGTAAGGTCGCCGGCGACGGTGAAATCGCCGTAGTCGAGCACGAGCGCGCGGACGACCCCGTTCTCGTAGGCCTCGAAGCCGATGGCGTAGACCGGCGTCTGCTCGCCGCCGCTCTTCGAGCGGTCGAAATAGCTGATGGTCACCGGCCAGCGGGCAAGCCCGGCGATCGCCGCCTTGCCGGCCGCCGCGTCGGTCGGCGGCTGCTCGCTGGGGCCGATCCGGCGGCCGATCACGGTGAGCGAGTTGTAGACCTTGTCGCCGGATTCCGAGCCGTCGTAGATGGTCAGCTCCAGCAAGGTCTCCCCGGCGCGGGCCGCGGCGATGATCCGGCGCATGTGTTCGGAGGGAAACACCGCGCTGCCGATGTCGAGCTTGCTCTCCTTGGGCTTGGCGAGGGTGACGGTCACCCCGTCCGGGCCCTTGTCGGCGCGGCCATCGACGGTCTCGACGAGCTTGCGGTCGAGGTAGTTCTGCGAATCGAAGCGCAGCTGCTCGGCCGCCCCCGCTTCCCAACTGGTCGAGCGCAGGTCGCTGAGCGCGGAGTTGCCCTCCCCGGTGTCGAGTTCGGTGACCTGGCGGAATTGGAGCGCGTAGCCCTCGCACACGCTGCCGGCGAAGTCGTAGACGATGCGCCCGCGCACCGCCTCCAGCGAACGCTTGCCGCGGGATTCCCCGAGCTTGAGGTCGTAGATCGCCCGATGGGGCGCAAGCTCGATGGCGGCGGCCGGATCCTCGGCCTTGGCCGGACCGGCGGCGGACGCGGGCCCGAGAAACGCCGCCACCGCGGCCGCGCCGAGAACCCAGGCCATCCGAGTGGAGCTGGCGATTTCGCCCATCAAGCGCGACTCCGTTGGCGCCCCGCGGCGCAACATAGGGGCCGTGATCCGCCGCTGCAACCGCGAAGCCCGCGCCTTGCAAGCCGCCCCCCGATCGGCGAAGACTCGACCGATAAGGGCAACCAGGGAGGACAGCATGCCCGGGACGGTGGAAAAGAAGCTCGCGGGCCTCGGGATTACGCTGCATGCGCCGGCGGCGGCAATCGCCAACTACGTCCCGTTCGTGCGCACCGCCAATTTCATGGTGGTGTCCGGCCAGCTCTGCTTCGACGCCCAGGGCAAGCTCGTCGCCCAGGGCCAGCTCGGCGCCGGGGTATCGATCGAGGACGGCCAGAAGGCGGCGCGCGCCTGCGCCATCAACATCCTGTGCCAGATCAAGGCGGCGCTGGGCGACCTCGACAAGGTGGTCCGCGTGGTGCGGCTCGGCGGCTTCATCAATTCGGCGGCCGGCTTTCCCGACGGCCCCAAGGTGATGAACGGCGCCTCCGACCTGATGGTGGCGGTGTTCGGCGACAAGGGCCGGCACGCGCGCAGCACGGTCGGGGTCGCGGCGCTGCCGCTCAACGCCGCGGTCGAAGTCGAGGGCTCGTTCGAAGTGTCGTGA
>DASPVJ010000496.1:0-8934 GCA_035622435.1 Xanthobacteraceae bacterium
CCCGACATATTCGCGGCGGGCGACATTGCCCGTTGGCCGGATCGCTATTCGGGCTCGCGCCTGCGCATCGAGCATTGGGTGGTGGCCGAGCGCCAGGGCCAGACCGCCGCGCGCAACATGCTGGGCGCTGGGGAGAAGTTCAGCGAGGTGCCGTTCTTCTGGAGCCAGCACTACGACGTGCCGATCAACTATGTGGGCCACGCCGAGGCGTGGGACGATATCGCGGTCGAGGGCGACATCGCGGCGCGCGATTGCCTGCTGCGCTATCGCCGCGGCGGCCGCGTGCTCGCGGCCGCTTCGATCTATCGCGACGTGGCGAGCCTCGAGGCGGAGGTTGCGATGGAACGCGCGGCAAAAAGTTGACGCCCGCCGCTCAGCCCAAATCGACTGCGCGCAAATGCCGGATCGGGCGGCCGGGCGCGATCGATTGGGCGGCGGCGACGATGGCGTTGGCGTCGATGCCGTAGTGGCGATAGAGGTCGCGGATTTCCCCGGTCTGGCCGAAATGCTCGACGCCGAGCGAGCGCACGCGATGGCCGCGCACGGCGCCGAGCCAGGCGAGCGTCGCCGGATGGCCGTCGAGCACCGTGACGATGCCGCAATGGGACGGCACGTCGGCGAGCAGCCGCTCGATGTGGGCTGAGGCGTGCACGAGGCCGCGCTCGCGCGCCCGGCTCGCCGCGGTCCAGCCGGCATTGAGCCGGTCGGCGGAGGTGACGGCGAGGAGGCCCACGTCGCGACGGTCCTCCGCCATCAGGCCGACCGCCTGGATCGCCTCGGGCGCGAGCGCGCCGGTGTAGGCGACGACCACCTGGCAATTGGGGCCGGGTTTGCGCAGCCAATAGGCGCCGTCGATGATCGCTTGGCGCAGCTCCGCGCTCATCGGCCGCTTGATCTGCTCGATCGGCCGGGTGGACAGACGCAGATAGACCGAGCCGCCGGTTTCGTCGCGCAGCCAGTTGCGCTCGGACGCGTCGCCTTCTCCCTCCTTCTGGATATAGGCGAAGGCGAACGCGAGGATGACCGACAATTCGTCGACGAAGGCGGGCTCGAACGCCGCAAGCCCATCCTGGGCGAGCCCGATCAGCGGCGTGCCGATCGACTGATGGGCGCCGCCCTCCGGCGCCAGGCTGATGCCGGACGGGGTCGCCACGAGAATGAAGCGCGCGTCCTGATAGCAGGCATAGTTGAGCGCATCGAGCCCGCGGGCGATGAACGGATCGTAGAGCGTGCCGATCGGCAGCAGCCGCTCGCCGTTGATGGCGTGGGAGAGCCCGAGCGCGGAAAGCAGGATGAACAGGTTCATCTCGGCGATGCCGAGTTCGATGTGCTGACCCTTGGGGGAAAACTCCCACGTGAAGGTCGACGGGATGCGTTCGCTCTTGAACGTGTCCGCCAGGGCCTGATGGGCGAAGAGGCCGCGCCGATTCACCCAGCCGCCCAGATTGGTCGAGACGGTGACATCCGGAGAGGCGGTGACGACGCGCTCGGCGAAGGACGAGGTCTCCTTGCCCAGCTCGTTGAGGATCGAGCCGAATCCGGTCTGCGTCGACATCACCGGTTGGGTCGACACCGCAAGCTCCTCGGGCACCGGCAACGTGGCGGCGCGGCGGCCCCGCGCGCGGCCGTGCCACGGCACCTGGTCGAGGAACGCCTGCAGTCGGTCGGCCGGCAGCGCCGAGCCCTCGAACTTGTCCCATTCGTGCCCGCGGCGGATGCCCATGGCCATGCGCAGGCTTTCCATCTGGGCCGGCGTCATCAGGCCGGCGTGGTTGTCCTTGTGGCCGGCGAACGGCAGGGCGTAGCCCTTGATGGTGTAGGCGATGAAGCAGGTCGGCCGGTCGCGATCGATCTTGCCGAACGCGTCGATCAGCGCAGGCAGGTCGTGGCCGGCGAGATTGGTCATCAGCCGCGCCAGTTCCGCATCGGAGCGCGCTTCGATCAGCCGCGTCACGTCGCCCTGGTCGCCGATGTCGTCGTTGAGGCGCCGCCGCCACGCCGCGCCGCCCTGGAAGACCAGGGCGGAGTAAAGCTGGTTCGGGCAATCGTCGATCCAGCGACGCAAGCGCTCGCCGCCCGGCTCGCGGAAGGCGGCTTCCAGCAGCGAGCCGTATTTGAGGATGACGACGTCCCAGCCGAAGTCGCGAAACAGGACCTCGTAGCGCGCCCACAGGCCCTCGCGGATCACCGCGTCGAGGCTCTGGCGGTTGTAGTCGATAATCCACCAGCAATTGCGCAGGCCCTGCTTCCAGCCCTCGAGGATCGCCTCGAAGATATTGCCCTCGTCGAGTTCGGCGTCGCCGACGAGCGCGATCATGCGGCCCTCGGGGCGATCGAGCCCCCAGCCGTGGGCGCGCACGTAGTCCTGGGCCAGGCTGGAGAACAAAGTCTGCGCCACCCCGAGGCCGACCGAGCCGGTGGAAAAATCGACGTCATCGGCGTCCTTGGTGCGCGAGGGATAGCTCTGCGCGCCCTTGTAGCCGCGGAACGCTTCGAGTTTGTCGCGGCTCTGCGCGCCGAGCAGGTACTGGATGGCGTGGTAGATCGGGCTCGCGTGCGGCTTGACGGCGACGCGGTCTTCCGGCCGCAGCACCTGGAAATAGAGCGCCGTCATGATGGTCGCGAGCGAGGCGGACGAGGCTTGGTGGCCGCCCACCTTGAGCCCGTCCGTGCTCTCGCGCACGTGGTTGGCGTGGTGGATCGTCCAGGCGGCGAGCCAGAGGACTTTCTTTTCCAGCTCGGTCAGAATCGCCAGGCGCGAGTCGTCGGGCATTGGGCTGTGTCGCGTTGAGCCGCTTGGCTATCTTAAAGCAGCGAATAGCGAATGGCGAATGGCGAATAGAAAATCAGGCCGTTCCGCAGCTCCCTCTATTCGCTACTCGTTATTCGCTCGTTACCAATCGCGCGGGCGGATGGTCGGCACGCGGCCGCGGGTGGGCCCGCTCCAGGTGGTCGTGCGAACGGGATGCGGCGGTCCGGGCGCGTGGGCGGCAAGCGCGAACAGCGCGCCGAAAGCGAAGCCGCCGATATGCGCCCACCATGCGACCCCCTCGGCCATGCCGGGCGACAGCAGCTCGGAGGTGCCCTGCAGCAGCTGCAGCGCGAACCAGATGAGCGCGAACAGCACCGCCGGTAACGGCACGAACAGCGGGATGAAGACGATGAGGATGATCGTGATCACCCGCGCGCGCGGGTAGGCGACCGCATGCGCCCCGATCACCGCCGCGATCGCCCCGGAGGCGCCGAGCACCGGCGTGGTCGAAAGCGGGTGAGTGAGAAGATGCACGAGGCTCGCGGCGATCGCCCCGCCGAGATAGAGCGCCGTGAAGCCGAATCGTCCGAACCGCGCTTCCATGGCGGGTCCGAAAATCCATAGGAACCACATGTTGAGAATGAGATGGAGCCAGCCGCCGTGCATGAAGGTGTTGGTCAGCAGCGGCCACCAGTTGGTCGGGTCGAGGCCGTTTTGCCGGGCGATTGCCGGCTCGGTATAGCGCACCGGGATCAGCGCGGCGTGGACCAGCACCTGCTCGAGCGTCGCCGGCGGCAGGCTTTCCATCCACAGGAAGACCAGGGTGTTGATGGCGATCAGCACCAGGACGAGCACCGGAGGAGAGGCGCGCGGCGCCGTATCGATGAAGGGAAACAATCCGAGGCTCCTTCCGAGGGGCAGGCCCTCGCCGACCGCATAGGTAGGAACGCGCGGGCCGCGGCGCGAGTCGAATCATCCGTGCCAGGGCAAGGCGGACGCGGTCTCGACGAACAGCCAGGCGCCGCGTCCGAGGGCGGGCGGGAAGGCCGCGATCAGCATCGGCCCATGGCGCCGGGCCCCCAAGCCGCCGGCGCGCAACGCTTGCTCGGTCCGGTCGAGCGCGGCGACCGCGACCGCGTAGGCGCCGATGAACGGGAGGGACGGAACGGCGATGTCCGGCAGCAGGGCGCGGAAAGCCGCCGCGTCCATGAGCTGCACGCGGCCGCGGTCGAGGGCGATGGCACGGCCGGCAGGATTCGCGACGGCCGGGCGGTCGGTAAAACGGGCGAAGCGCTGCGCCGCCTCCTCGACGTCGGCGACCGCCATCACCACGTCGGTCAACGCGACGGCCCCGTTGGGGTGGGTGAGCCAACGCGGCTGCCATACCGCCTGTTCGGTCCGATGGGTGAGGACCTGGATGCGGCCTTCCGGCATCACGCCCGGCTCGACCCGGGCGATGGTGAACGCGGCGACCGCGGGGCCGTTCTCCGTTTCGACCGGCCGCTGCATTTGAACGAGCGGGCGCAAGCGAAAGCCGGATGCGTCGAGCCTTGCACGGGCGTCGGCGGCGTCGGCGACCGCGAAGGCCGTAAGGTGCAGGCCGGGGTGACGATCGAGCGCCGCCTCGAGTTCGCGCGCGAGCGGCGTGTCCGACGTCTTGAACAGCACCTCGACGTAGCCGCGCCAGAACATCACGGTGATGTTGCCGGTGCCGGTAAGGCGCGGCGGCCCGCCGTCCGGATCCGGGTTCGACTGGATCGACAGCGGCGCCGGGGCAAAGCCTGCGCGAACGAGCGCGCGGCCGGCCGCTTCGGCCTCGCGCACGAAATGCGCCAAGTGATCGAGGAAGATTTCCTCGCCCAGCGGAAGCTGGCGATCGACCTCGCGCAAGCCGCCCACCGGCGTCACGGCGGATTCTTATGTGGCGATCGGCGCGTGATCGGGGCAGGAGTGCACTTCGATGGTCACGTGCGAAAGGCCGCCGATGTCCGCAAGCCGTGCTTTGTAGGTCTGCGGCGGCTGCGGGTGCTCGGACACGACGGCGGCGATCACCCCGGCATGGCCCGGACCGAGCTGCCACAGGTGCAAGTCGGCGACCCGGTCGCCGTCGACCTCGAGCCGCGCGCGCACGCGGTCGGCCAGCCCGCGGCTGGGCACGACGTCGAGCAGCACCGCGCCGGACGAGCGGATCAGGCCGATGCCCCAGCTGATGATCACGCCGGCGCCGATGATGCCGACCAGCGCGTCCGTCCATACGAGGCCGTAGAACCGCCCCATCAGCAATCCGCCGATTGCCAGCACCGAGGTCACCGCATCGGCGAGGACGTGCACATAGGCGGCGCGAATATTGTGGTCGTGCGAATGGTGATGGTCCTCGTCCGCGGCGTCGTGGCGATGCCCATGGCGATGGTCTTCGTCCGCCAGGAGCCACGCGCTCAGGAGGTTGGCGGTCAGGCCGATGCAGGCGACCGCGATGGCCTCGTCGTATTTGATCGCGATGGGATTGAAGAAACGCGTCACCGACTCGTAGGCGACGACGAGCGCAATGAGCAGCAGGATGAGCGCGCTCGCGAACGCGGCCAGCTCGCCGAGCTTGCCGGTCCCGAACGAGAACCGTGCGTCCGCCGCGTGGCGGCGGGCAAAGCGATAGGCAAGCGCGGCGATCGCCAGCGCGGCCACGTGGGTCGACATGTGGAAGCCGTCGGCTACGACCGCCATCGACCCGAACAGGGTTCCGCCGACGATCTCGGCCGCCATGGTGCCGGCGGTGAGCGCGACCACGAACCAGGTGCGCCGCTCGTGCCGGTCGTGCTTGTCGCCGAGGAAGACGTGGGCGTGGTTCCACCGGTCGAGCGAATGCGTGTGCATGATCGGCCTCCGTTCTCCTGCGGCATCAATTACTCGCGCCGCCGGGCGGGCGCAAACGGCAAAGTGGCCCTGCCACGCGGGTCGTGGCCATCGCGTAGCCGCAATCGCGTCGTCTCGTCAGTAGCCGCGCGATGCGGCTATTATAGCGCGCCAGGGACGACCCAGTATCGACACGGGCGGGCACCATGCGGTCGATAAAACATGCTTCGGCTTGTCTTGTTCTTGCGATCGGGCTCAGTGCGTCCGCGCTGGCGGACGACCGTTCCGATTGTCGCGACCGGGCGGTTCCTCCGGATGCCGCCGTCGCCGCCTGCACGCGCGCGATCGGTGCGGGAGCGGCCAAGGGCGCGGCGCTGGCCGAACTCTATGGCGCGCGCGCCAACGCCTATCGCGCCCAGGCGGACCTCGATCGAGCCATCGCCGATCTCGACGAGGCCGTCCGCCTCGACCCCGCCCATGCCTTCTACCTCGATCTGCGCGCCAACGCGTGGTTTGCCAAGCACGACTACCAGCGTGCCATCGCCGATTACGACCGGGCGGCCGAGCTCAACCCGAAGCTCGTCCCGGCCTACGTCGGCCGTGCCGGCGCGCATTTTGCCACCGGCCAACTCGATGCCGCCATTGCCGACTATCAGCTGGCGATCGATCTCAATCCGCGGGCCGCGGCCCTCTACGTCCAGCGCGGCAACGTGTGGCGGCGCAAGGGCGATCTTGCCCGCGCGATCGCCGATTACTCCGAGGCGCTGCGCATCACGCCGGCGCTGCTCGGCGCCCACGTGACGCGGGGGATCGCGCTGGAGGCGGCCGGCGACCGCAACGGCGCCCGGGCCGATTATGAGGCGGCAATCGCCGCGGAAGCACGCGGGGAGGCCGCCGTTCGCGCCCAGGCGACCGCGCGCGAGCGGCTCGCCATGCTCGACAGCGCCGAGCGTAGCGCGGCGCCGCCTGCTGCGCCGGCGGCCGTACCGGCGCGTTCGTCGGTGCCCGCGGCCGCCCCCTCCGGCCCGGCCGCCCCGGGACTATCGATCCCACCCTCGACGGTGATCCCGCCGAAGGGGGCTGGCGTGCCAGCGCCCCCCGCGCCGGCCGCAGTAGCTGCGCGCCAGCCGGCCGCGCCGTCGGCAACGGCCGTCGCGACCGCCGCGCCGACCGCGCCGGTCGATGTTGCGCCCACGCCGGCCACCGCGGGCAACCGGCTCGCCCTCGTCATCGGCAACGGCGCCTACGTCAATGCCAACGCGCTGACCAATCCTCCCAACGACGCCACCCTGGTGGCGAAGACGTTGCGCGACATCGGCTTCGAAGTGCTCGAAGGAACCAATCTCGACCGCGCCGGCATGGAGCGGTTGGTGCGCGACTTCCTCCACAAGGCGCCGGGTGCGCGGCTGACCGTGCTCTACTATGCCGGGCACGGCATGCAGGTCGACGGCAAGAATTACCTGATCCCGATCGATGCCAAGCTCGCGGCCCCGAGCGACCTCCCGTTCGAGACGCTCGAACTCGACAAGGTGCTCGCCGGGCTCGACGACGAGGCGCGCGCCAACATCGTGGTGCTCGATGCCTGCCGCGACAATCCGCTCGCCCGCAGCTTCGCGGGCAAGCTCGGCGCCACCCGCTCGGCGGCGGCGCCGGCCGGGCTTGCCGGCTATACGACCGTCGGGACCGGGACGCTGATCGCTTTTGCCACCGCGCCGGGCCAGACCGCCATGGACGGCGAGGGCGCCAACAGCCCGTTCACCACCGCGTTCGTCAAGTACGTGCGCACCCGCGGCCTCGAGGTGAACCAGATGCTCACGCGGGTACGCGTCGACGTGGCGGCGGAAACCAAGAACCGGCAGGTGCCGTGGGCCAATTCGTCCCTGCTCGGCGAGGTCTACCTCGCCGGCGAGCATTGAGGCAGGGCGTTGCGGCAGGTGTGCGGCGGTGGGGGCATGAACCTGCGCTCAATCAATTGGGTGATCGTATGCATTGCGCTGGCGGCTCTTAGCGGGCTACCGACAGCCGCTCTCGCCGATGACAAAGAGGCGTGCGCAAAAGCAGATGTCGTTGCGTGCTCGCGCGTCATCGCGTCGGGGGAGTTGAACGGACACGACCTCGCGGTGGTGTACTACAATCGTGGCGTGGGCTATCGACGCCAGGGCGACCTCGACACCGCTATCGCCGATAACAGCGAGGCGATCCGGTTCGATCCGAGGTTCGCCGCCGCATTTGTCAACCGCTGCCTTGCTTGGAACCACAAAGACGATTACGACCGAGCGATAGCCGATTGCAGCGAGGCGATCCGGCTCGATCCGAAGTTGGCCATCGCATTTATCAACCGCTGCAGTGCTTGGAACAACAAAGGCGATTACGATCGAGGGATAACCGACTGCAGCGAGGCGATCCGGCTCGATTCGACGTTTGCCCTCGTTGCCTTTGCCAACCGCTGCGCTGCTTGGGCCCACAAAGGCGACCAGGACCGCGCCATAGCCGATTGCAACGAGGCGATCCGGCTCGATCCGAAGTTCGTCCTCGCATTTGTCAACCGCTGCGATGCTTGGGCCCGGAAAGACGACCAGGACCGCGCGATAACCGACTGCACCGAGGCGATCCGGATCGATCCGAAGCTCGCCGTCGCCTTTGTCAACCGCTGCAGTGCTTGGAACAGCAAAGGCGATTACGACCGAGGGATAACCGACTGCAACGAGGCGATCCGGCTCGATCCGAAATTTGCTTTAGCCTATAGCAACCGGGGCAAGGCGTATCGAGCCAAAGGCGACGTCGATCGTGCCGTCGCCGATTACAATGAGGTGATCCGGCTCTATCCGAATAACGCTTTCGCCTACCTCGATCGCGGGCTTACTGAGTTCTACGCTGGCCAACCCGCCAAGGCCCTCGCCGATATCGATCGAGCAAACGAGCTAGATCCCAAATACCCGCGCGCGGCGCTGTGGCTGGATATTGTCGCCAAGCGCAACAATCTGCCGAGCCGTCTGGCCGAGGCGCGCAAACAGATCAACATGGCGCAATGGCCGGCGCCGGTCATCAGCCTTTATCTTGGCCGGTTGAGTCCGGAGGCGGTCTTCGCCGCCGCGGACGACCCCGATCCCAAGAGCAAAACCGGTCACGTCTGCCTAGCCAACTTCTACATCGGCCAACTGGCCTTGCAGCGGGGAGCCAAGGATGAAGCTGCGCGCCTGTTCCGGCTAGCAGCCGCGGATTGTCCGAAGACTTTCGACGAGTGGTTCGCCGCCAACGCCGAACTTAGGGCATTGGGCGTACAGCCGTGAACCGCTTCGCGCGGCAATTCATGCCCGGAGTATCGTTCCTCACGT
>DASPVJ010000497.1:0-11521 GCA_035622435.1 Xanthobacteraceae bacterium
CGCGCCGGCGGGGTCGTCGCCTTCTCGTCCGGCAATCATGCTCAAGGGGTCGCGGCCGCCGCCAAGCTGCTCGACATGCCGGCCGTCATCGTCATGCCGCGCGACGCGCCGCGGCCCAAGCAGGAGCGCACCGCCGCGCTCGGCGCCGAGGTCGTGCTTTACGATCGCGAGCGGGAAGACCGCGAGGCGATTGCCCGCGATATCGCGGCGCGCCGCGGCGCCGTGCTGGTTCCGCCCTACGACGACCCGCTGGTGATCGCCGGGCAGGGCACCGCCGGCCGCGAGATCGTCGAGGATCTCGCCGCGCGCGGGCTGGCGCCCGATGTCGTCCTCGTCACCGCCTCGGGCGGCGGCCTTACCGCGGGCATCGCGCTTGCGGTGAAGGCGCGCTGCCCGTCGGCGCGTCTGTTCACCGCCGAGCCGCAAGGCTTCGACGATCATGCGCGCTCGTTCAAGAGCGGGCAGCGCGAAGTCAACCCGGCGATCACCGGATCGATTTGCGACGCGCTGCTCGCGCGCATGCCGGGCGAGATCACTTTCGCCATCAATCGCACGCTGGTGGGGGAGGGGCTTGCGGCGAGCGACGAGGAGGTCGCGGCCGCGGTTTCCTTTGCGTTCCGCGAACTCAAGCTGGTGGTCGAGCCGGGCGGCGCGGCGGCGCTCGCCGCGCTTCTCGCCGGCAGGATCGACGTGCGCGGCAAGGTCGCCGCCGTCGTGCTGTCGGGCGGCAACGTCGATCCCGAGCTGTTCCACCGGCTGGTGGCGTGATCTCAGCTGAACAGCGCGATCTTTTCTTCCGGGCTGAACGTGGCAAGTGGCGCCAGCGGGTCGCTCGCGGGGGCGGGCGGCGGTGCAACCGGAAGAGCGGCCGGTGCCACGACCGGTTCGGCTGCAGGCTCGAGATCGACGACTTCGGCCTCCTCGCCCGGCGCCGGGCTCGCGGCCGGTCCCATCACCACGTCGATGTCGGCCTGATCGAGCCCGGGGCCCGCTGGCGTCGGGCCGCCGATCAGCGCGGCGTCGGCGCCGCGCGCGCGGGCAGCTTCCGCCGCTTCCGCCGTCATGGTGCCGTCGAGGCCCCAAATGTCGATCATGGCGTTGATGCGGCCTTCGAGATAGCGCAGCACCTGGATCACCTTGCGGGTGCGCTGACCGGTGAGATCCTGGAACGAGCAGGCGGTGTAGATGGCGGTCGCCTTGGCGTCGAGCAGGTCGCAGACCTCGGCCTCCAGCCCCTGCTCGCGCAACGTCCAGGCGACCTCCTGGACGTGCTCGGCCGCGGCGAGGATGTCGGAGGTCGCCGCCTCGGTCGCGCCGACGATCGAGTCGAGTTCTTCCGTCGCCTCGCCGAACTTGCCGTGCTGCTCCCCGTCCGGCTTGATCGCGGCGATCTCCGCCTTGGTGCGGGCGATGGCCTTGGCCATCTCGACGAGGTCGAAGCGGATGCGGTCGACCGACTCGGCGGTGCGCTCGCCGCGGATCGCCGCCTCCAGGCGGTCGATGGCAGTGAGCAGCATTTTGGTGTCGGCGTGGCGGTTGCGGCGGGCATATTCGGCCAGGAACCAGCGGCCGCGGTTGGTCTCCATGACCGCGGCTTCGATCGCCTCGTAGTCGGCTTCGCTCAGCGCCATCGGGACGGGCGGCATCGGCATGGGTTCGGGCTCAAAGCGCGTGCGCGGCCGGGTCGAATTGGTTCGACCATGCGGCACGAATCGTCACAATCAGCTTAATGACCCCCCAAGCCCGGGCAATCGCCGATGGGTTCGGCGTGCGGCTCGCCCTGTTCTATGCCGGGCTGTTCGTCATCGCCGGCATCCAAATGCCGTTCTTTCCCCTCTGGCTCGAGGCGCGGGGCCTTAACGCCGCGGAAATCGGCCTCATCCTTGCGACCCCCATGGTGGTGCGCGTGCTGGCGGTGCCGGTGGCGGCGCGGATCGCCGACCGGCGGGGCGCGCTGCGGCGGATGCTGATCGCCGGTTCGTGCGGTGCCGCGGTGGGTTATGCGCTCGTCGGCTGGGCGCAGGGAGTGGTCGCGATCCTCGCGGCGGTGGCGCTCGCCTCCGCCCTTGCTGCGCCCACGATCCCCCTTGCCGACGCCTACGCGCTCAAAGGACTCGGGCTGCGCGGCCGCGCCTACGGCCCGGTGCGCCTATGGGGGTCCGCCGCCTTCATTGCCGCCAACATCGGTGCCGGGTTCGCGTCCCGGTTGATCGCGCCCACCGGCTATATCTGGCTCATGGTGGCGGCGGCGGCCGCTGCCGCGGCGGCCTCGCTCGGTTTGCGCCCGCTGCGGCCCGACGGCGCGCCGGAGCTTGCCGCCTCGCGCCGTCGGCGCCGGCTCATGCCCATGCCGGGCTTCCTTCCCATCGCGGCGGCCGCCAGCCTGATGCAGGCAAGCCACGCGGTCTACTACGGCTTCTCGACCCTCGACTGGACCGCCAAGGGGTTCAGCGGCACCGCCATCGGCGCCCTGTGGGCGCTGGGCGTGGCGGCGGAAATCGTGCTGTTTGCGTTCTCGGCCCGGCTGCCGGCGGCGCTCGGGCCGCGCGCGCTCCTTCTCATCGGCGCGGCCGGAGCCGCGGTGCGCTGGTCGGCGATGGCGCTCGATCCGCCTGCCGCCGTGCTGCCGCTGCTGCAGTGCCTGCATGGCCTGTCGTTCGGCGCATCGTTCCTCGGCGCCGTGCAGTTCCTTTCCCGCGCCGCCCCGCACGGCGAGGCCGCAACCGCGCAAGGCGACCTCGCGACCATCCAGGGCATCGCTAGCGCGGCGGCCACCGGTTTGTCCGGCCTGCTCTACGGACGCTTCGGCGACCTCGCCTACGTCGCCATGGCAGGGTGCGCCGCGCTCGGCGGGTTCATCGTGCTGAGAATCAGGAGTCAGTAATCAGCACATCGATTTCTGATCACTGATTTCTGATCCCTGTTATCCCCAGAGTTCCGCCGTTGCCGGGTGCACCAGGCTTTGCTCGTAAAGAAGCCCGTGCGGCCGGTCGCGCGCCAGGATCAACGGGCCGTCGAGATCGACCACGCGCGCCTTCTGCGCCACCAGCACCGCCGGCGCCATGGACAGCGACGTTGCCACCATGCAGCCGACCATGAGTGCAAAGCCGCGCCGCTCGGCCTCGGCGGCCAGCAACAGCGCCTCGGTCAAGCCGCCCGCCTTGTCGAGCTTGATGTTGATCGCGTCGTACTTGCCCGCGAGGCGGTCGAGCGAACTGCGGTCGTGCGCGCTTTCGTCGGCGCAGATCGCAATCGGGTGGGCGATGTCGGCGAGCGGATCGTCCGCGGATTGAGGCAGGGGCTGCTCCACCAAAGTGACGCCGGCGGCGGCGCAGGCCGCCATGTTGTCGGCGAGGTTGCGCGCGCTCCAGGACTCGTTGGCATCCACGATCAGCTCGGCCCGCGGTGCCGCGCGCCGCACCGCGGCCAGGCGCTCCGGGTCGCCGTCGCCGCCAAGCTTGATTTTCAGCAGCGCGCGTGCGGACGCCTTGGCGGCGGCTTCTGCCATCGCGGCCGGCGTGCCGAGCGAGATCGTGAACGCGGTCGTCAGCGGCCGCGGCGGCGGCAGGCCGGCGAGCGCGTGGACGGGCCGGCCGGCGCGCTTCGCCGCGAGGTCCCAGAACGCGCAGTCGAGCGCGTTGCGCGCGGCGCCGGTCGCCATGGCGTCCTGAAGCCTCGCCTGGTCGAGCCCGCCCGCGAGCGCGCCGCGCTGGCCCTCGATCGCCGCGGTCACCGACGTCACCGTCTCGCCGTAACGGCGATAGGGCACGCATTCGCCGCGCCCCGTGGCGTGGCCATCGGAGAGTTCCACCACCACGACGACCGCCTCGCTTCGCGAGCCGCGCGCAATGGTGAAGACGCCGGCGACCGGCCAGCGCTCCGTGCGCACGGTGAGGGCGAGCGACATGATGGCCATCGCCGCGCAGCGGCGCGGCGCGCGATGCTGCGATCGCCTGCGCCTACTCGAACCGCCCGGCCGCGTGCGCCAGCATGGTGTAGACCTTCCCGGTTTCAGAGGTCAGGTAGGTCCGCGCCACCACGGCGCCGCGGTCGTCGTGCGAGACGTCGTCGAGCAGCCGCTCGAACTCGGCGATGTAGCGGTCGACCGTCTGCTTGAACTCGCGGTCGGCGCGGTAGCGCTTGCGGATTTCCTCGAACGTGCGCTGCCCCTGCATGGTGTAGAGGCGCTTGGTGAACACGTTGCGCTCGCCGCGCTTGTAGCGGTCCCACAGCTCGGTCGCGGCGTCGTGGTCGATCATGCGGGCGATGTCGACCGAGAGCGAGTCGAGCGATTCGATCGTGTGGCGCGCCGGGCGCTCCTCCTCGCGCGCGCTTGGCCCGTCATCCCGCGAGGCGCGCGCCAGCACGTCGGTGAGCCAGCCGCTGCGGCGGTCGCCGCCCGGCGGGGGCGCCTCGGGGCGCTGCGGCGGGCCGAAGCCGGGCGGCGGCGGCCGCCCGCCGGCCGGCTCCATGCGCGGCGGCCGCCCGCCGGCGCCGGCCGGCACCGGCTCCTCGCGCATGGCGCGCCGCCCCGGTTCGGCGGCATCGATGCCGCGGCCGTGGCGGGCGACGATGCGGTTGAGTTCGGCGAGCGCGTCGATCTGCTCGACGATCACGCGGCGCATCTGCGCGGTGCTTTCCGCCGCCTCCTGCGGCAATTCGAGGATGCCGCGGCGCATCTCGGTGCGCGTCGCGTCGAGTTCCTGCTGCACCTGCGCGGCCATCTCCTTCATGTCGCGCACGATGCCGGCGAACCGCTCGGCCGCCTGGCCGAACAGCGCGTGGATGTCGCCGGCCGCCTGTTCGTAGATGCCGTTGAGCGTGTCGGCGGTCCGCTTGCGCTCCTCCTCGGCGGCGGCGCGCACCATGTCGTACTGGGTCGCGATCGCCTGCGATCCGCTGGTGCTCGAATCGGCGATGATGCGCGCCACCTCGCGCGTACGCGCCTCGGCGGCTTCCAGCGATTCCCGCAGCAAATCGGCGAAATGCACGAGCCGCTGATCGAGGTCCGACGACTTGCCGTCGAGCTCGGCGACGAGCGTTTCCAGCGCCTGGCGCCGCTCGGTCAATGCCGCGTCGGTGCGGCGATTGCTCACGTCGATCGCTTCCGCGGCGGCGGCGAGGGCGCGGCCGTGCTGGTCGAATTGCGTCGCCGCGGTGGCGATGTCGCGCAGCACCGCGGTGGTGGTGCCGTGGAACGCCTTGATGTGCTCTTCCATCTTGGCGCTGGTCTGGCCGCTGCGCTCGCTCACCTGGGTCACGGTGGCCACGAATTCGCGCACCCGCGCCGACAGCGACCCCTCGATCTTGCCGAGGTTCTCGGTCGCGCCGCTGAGCACTTCCTGCAGCAGTACGTTGGCGTCGCGCAAACGCTCGAACACTTCGGTGGTGTCGCGGCGCAACAGCGCGTGCGTCTCCATGACCTCGGCCACCGCGGCGGCGGCGGTCTGCTTCGACTGGTCGACGCTCGCTTTGGCGTTCTTGTGGATGTCGTCGAGCGTGCGGTTGAGCGAGGAGGAGGCGGCCGTGCTCGCGTCGTTTATGATGCCGGCAATCTCCGAGCTGTTGCTGAGCATTTCCCGGGTGAAGGCGAGGCCCTTCGTCTCGATCGCGTGCAGGCTGTCCTTGGCGACGCGGTCCATGTCGGTCGCAAACTGCATGCCCTTGTTCGCGAAGGCGTTGAGGAACACGCTGCCCTTTTCGTCGAGGATGCGGGTCAGTTCGGCGCTGCGCTGGTTGATGCTGGCGGTCATGTCCTCCGCTTGCGCGGTGAAGCTGCGCACCACCTCGGCGCTCACCCCGAGCAGGCTGCGTTCGACTTCGACGGCGTTCTGCTTGAGCGCGGAGGCGACCCCCGAGGAAACCGCGGTCAAGGAGCGCTCGACGTCGGCCGCATTCTGCTTGAGCGACGTCGCGATGCCGGCCGAGGCTCCGGTGAGGACGCGTTCCGCTTCGGCGGCGTTCTGCTTGAGCGTGCCGCCCACCCCGGCGGAGACTGCGACGAGCGCCTGCTCCGCTTCGGCGGCGTTCTGCTTGATCTGCTTGGTGAGGCTCGCCGAGACCGTATTGAGCGTCTGCGCCGCATCGCCCGCGCTCTGCCGCAGCTGCCCGGCGACGGCGGCGGAGACCGCGGTCAACGTCTGCTCGCTCTCGCCGGCGCTCTGCCTGATCTGCTTGGTCAGGCCGACGCTGGCGACGTTGAGCGTCTGCGCCGCATCGCCGGCGCTCTGGGTGACCTGACCGGCGACGGCGGCGGAAACCGCCGTCAACGTCCGTTCGCTCTCGCCGGCGCTCTGCTTGATTTGCCGGGTCAGGCTCTCGGTCGCGTCGTTGAGCGTCTGGGCAGCGTCGCCGGTGTTCTGCCGGACCTCGCCGGCGAAGTTCGCAGACGCGGAAAGCAGCGCGTGCTGCGCCTCGTCGGTGGTGTGCCGCAGGTTGCCGGCGACGTTGGTCAGCGTGCGTTCGGCATCCTGCGCGGTCGCGCGCACGGCTTCGACCGAGTTGGCGGCGAGCTGGCCGAGCGAACGCTCCGCCTCCTGCGCGGTCGCGCGCACCGCGTCGACCGAGCCGGTGGTGACTTGGCCGAGCGTGCGCTCCGCGTCGGCGGTGTTGCTCTTGATCGTCTGGGTGAGCTGCTCGACCCGCGAATTGATCAGGGCGGCGGCCGCTTGGCCGCGTACCTCGATCTGGGTCATGGCGGTCTCGACCCGGCCGACCAAGAGCTCCTCGAAGCGGCCGATGCGGGTGTCGAGGTTCGCGGCGATCTCGCTCGCGCGGGTGCCGAGCGTGCGGTCGATCTCGGCCGCCTTGCCGTCGAGCGTGTCGGCGAGCGCGGTGCTGCGCGCGTTGATCGCCGCCATGGTGTCGCCGATGCGCCGGTCGACCGCGCCGACCACCTCCTTGCCGCCCTCCGCCAAGGTGCGGGCGATCTCCATCACGCGGGCGCCCAGGCCTTCGTTGAGCGCCTGCGTACGGGTGTCGAGCGCCTCCTCGATGCGGGTGAAGCGCTGATCGAGGGCGGAGGTAACCTCCGCGCTCTTGCCGGCGATGCGGCTGTCGAACAGCTCGAGGTGCGTGCGCATCGCCTCGGTGATTTCGCTCGACTTCGACCCGAAGCGATCCACGATCTGGCTGCCCGCCGCCTCGATCCGGCCGAACCGCTCGTCGAGCGCCGAGATGACCTCCGTCGTCTTGGCGCCGATGCGGGTATCGAAGTCCTCGACGCTCGAGCGCATGGTCTCGGTGATCTCGCCGGTCTTGCTGCCGAGACGTTCGACCAGTTCGCCGCCGTAGACCTTCACGGTGCGGTCGAACTCGGTGAGATGCCGGGTGATGAGGCTGCCGAGCGCGGTGCTGTCGCGCGAGATGCGGTCGGCAAGCTCGGTGCCGCCGTGCGCGAACACGCCTTCCAGCGCCTGCAGGCGCGCGGCCAGCATTTCCTTGACCGACTCGCCCTTGGCGTTGATTTCCGAGCCGAGCTTGTCGGCGGTCTCGTTGAACGTGTCGGTCACCTTGCCGGTGCGCGTCACGATCGTCTCGGTGATGCGCGAGCCGGTCTCCTCGAGCTTGGAGACGACGTCGGTGCCGCGCAGCGTGAGGTCGAGCACCAGGGATTCGCCCGTCGCCTTGAGCGAGTTGTTCACCTCTTCGGCGCGGCTGGCGATGCTTTCGGCGAGGTGCGTGCCGGTGTGGAACAGCGCGTCGCTGATCTCCTGCGACCGGTTGTTCATGGATTCGGCAAGCGTCGCGGTCGAGCGCAGCAGATTGGAGGTGACCTCGTCGATCCGCCGGGCGAGATTCTCGCCCAGCGCCAGGGTGCGGTCGGCGACCTCTTCGGTGGCGCGGTCGAGCCGCGAGGAGAGCATCTGCGCGAGCCGCACGGTGAGGTTATCGACCTGTTCGCTGACGTGGTCGGTCTTGACGTTGAGGCTGGCGTTCATCTTGTCGCTCGCCGCCTCCAGCGTGCGGCTCACGTCATCGCCGGTGCGGTTGAGGTGGTCGAGCAGGTCGCCGCCGCGCTCGCCGATGGCGTCGATCATGGAATCGCCGGCGCGCCCGAGCGCCAGGGTGATGTGCTCGCCCTTCTCGGCGAGAGTGCGGGTGATGCGTTGCGCGGCGTCGTTGACGCTGGCCGCGACCATCTCGCTGATCGAGCTGATGTCCTGGGTCAGCCCGAGGTGCACGCCGGCAAGCGCGTTGCGCACCTGCTCGGCCTGACCCACCAGGGTGTCGCGCTGGTTCGCGAGGTCCTCGATCAGGCCGCGGATGCGCAGCTCGTTGTCGTTATAGGCGCGCTCGAGCTGGGCCACCTCGTTGTGCACCAGCGCCTCGAGTTCGGCCGCGCGCGCGAGCGCGCGCTCGACGCCGTCACCCATGGCGGCGACTTCGCGGCGCACCGCTTGGCCGACGGTGACGATCGACTCGCTGGCGATGCCTTCCGGCTCGGTGAAGCGCACCGCCGCGTCGGTCATCGAGGCGGCGATCTGGCGCAGTTCCTGCGCCCGGCGCACCATGTGGGCGAGCACGAAGATGAACGCGATCGGCACGACGATGGCGCCGAGGATGCCGAACAACTGCGGCGCGGCGGCGCCTCTGCCGAACCATTGGGTGACGTCGGCGCCGAAATAACCGAAGGCGAGCGCGATGCCGAGCCCCGCCCACACCACCGCGAATATGCCGGCGGCGAGATAGGGCCCGATCGCGGAACGGCGCTGGGGCGCGGCCACGAACTGGCCGATCGCGCGGCGATCGTCGTTGGCGGCGCGGCGCGGCGGCTGCGGCTCCTCGAAGCCGGGCTCGTTGGCCGGGATCGGCGGCGATTCGAAGAACAATTCCTCGTCCATCGCCGGGCTGCGGGCGCGTCGCCGCGGCTCGCGGACGGGTTCGGGCTCGACCGGCGGTGCGACCGGGGGCGCGACGCCGGGGTCGCCCTCGCGCAGGTTGAGCGCGTCCTGAATCGCGGAAAGCGCCGCCTCGGTCGGATCCTGCATTTTCCGTGGGGTGTTTGCCATGTTTGTTCGTCCGCGTCCGTACTCTCAACCGGGATCGTCGCCCGGACGGGGCGAACCCGCCGGCCACGCAGGGCGTGTGAACGTTGCGAACCCCTCCCGGCGTGCGCGCACGGCCGTCTGTCCCGCCACGGACAACGCACCGCCGCTTGCGTATCCTATCGGCGTCATTGGCTGATTGAAACTGACTTTGTAACCTTCCGTTAATCATCGTTAACGGTATGGCGCTATGGGCGAGGGGCGGGACCGGGAGCGGCGGGGACCGAGCACGGACGGACCGGTCGGGCCGGCCCGGCCGACCGAGCCGCAGCGGCGCTACCTCGAGCGCGGCCTGACCGAGCCGGGCGGCAAATTGCCGCTATTCGACCGCGATGGCCGGCAAGTGCCGCGCAAAACCATCGAGGCGTGCCTGGCGCACGGCTGGGCGGAGCCCTGGTTCGCCAATCCGCTCAGGGCCGACTGGCTCGTTTGTAAGCTGACGCCAGAGGGTTATCGGGCGTTGGGGGCGGCGCCGAAGGGCGCCGCGACCGTGCCGCTGCGCCGGTCCCGTTAGGGAATCGTTTACTACCGACGTGGTTCGCTTGACGCCGCTGCCGGCGCCACGGCCATGGTTTTACCGGGTTTTCGTCGCTTCCCGGCCAAGCTCGGCCCATAAGCCGACACCGCACCAAGCCCATGGGGAGGGCTCGCAATGGGACAGCCGTCAATCGCAGTCGCAGAAGGACAACCGGCCTCGCGCGCCTCGCTCGAGCGGCCGATCGATCTCGTCCACCTCGCCCGCATGACCCTGGGGGACCGCGGCCTCGAGCGCGAGGTCTTGGCCCTGTTCGATCGCCAGGCGACCGTGCTGGTGTCGCGCCTGCGCGCGGCCTCGCCGGGCTCGGTCACGTCGGTCGCGCACACGCTGAAGGGATCCGCGCGCGGGGTCGGCGCCTGGCGCGTGGCCGCGGCCGCCGAGGCGGTGGAGCAGGCGGCGTCGGGCGGGGAGGGCGACCTTGCCGCGGCGATCGGCCGGCTCGCCGCGGTCGCCGAGGAAGCCCGCGCGGTCATCGCCGAATTGCTGCGCGCGCACTGAATTTCCGCCTTCATCGGAGCGCGGTCGCCCGCGGGCTACGCCCCGTCGGCCGGGGTTGGCGCGTGCGGCGCGAACCTATATAGAAGCGGCCCGTTCATCCCGGGCCGGCGTTTCCCGGTCTTTCGATAAGCTTTCATGGCCAAGATTACCTATATCGACGTTGCCGGCGTCGCCCGCACCGTCGACGGCGAGATCGGGTCGACCGTCATGGAAACGGCGATCAAGAACGGCGTTCCGGGCATCGAGGCCGAGTGCGGCGGCGCCTGCGCCTGTTCGACTTGCCACGTCTATATCGACGAGGCGTGGCGCGAAGTAACCGGCGAGCCCTCGCCGATGGAAGAGGACATGCTCGACTTTGCCTACGAAGTGAAACCGAACTCGCGCCTGTCGTGTCAGATCAAGGTGAGCGAGGCGCTCGACGGGCTCGTCGTCAGTACGCCGGAACGGCAGGCGTGATGCGCGCGATGAACGAGCCGATCAAGACCGACGCGCTCATCGTCGGAGCCGGCCCGGTCGGGCTGTTCGCCGTGTTCGAGCTCGGCCTGCTCGACATGAAGGCGCACCTGATCGACATCCTCGACAAGCCCGGCGGCCAGTGCGCGGAGCTTTATCCGGAGAAGCCGATCTACGACATTCCCGGGCTGCCCTACACCACCGGCCAGGGCCTGGTCGACGCGCTGATGGCGCAGATCAAGCCGTTCGGCGCCGCCTTCCATTTGGGCGAGATGGTCGAGAGCATCGAGCGCGTGGGCGATCCTTTGTTCCGGATCGGCACCGACAGCGGCAAGCTGTTCGAGGCCAAGGTGCTGGTAATCGCGGCCGGCGGCGGTTCGTTCCAGCCGAAGAAGCCGCCCATCCCCGGCATCGAGCCCTACGAAGGCAAGTCCGTCTTCTATTCGGTGCGCAAGATGGACGTCTTCCGCGACAAGGAGCTGCTCGTCGTCGGCGGCGGCGATTCCGCTCTCGACTGGACGCTCAATCTGCAGCCGATCGCCAAGCGGCTGACCCTGGTGCACCGCCGCGACGACTTTCGCGCCGCCCCCGACAGCGTCAACAAGATGCGGGCGCTGGTGGCGGACGGCGCCATGGACCTCAAGATCGGGCAAGTGACCGCGCTCGAAGGCGCCGACGGCATGCTCACCGGCGCCGCGGTCAAGGGCAGCGACGGCGCGACCGCGCGGCTTTCCTGCGACACCATGCTGCCGTTCTTCGGCCTGACCATGAAGCTCGGGCCGGTCGCCAACTGGGGCATCAAGCTGCACGAGGGCGAGCTCATCCCGGTCGACACGGCGGCGTTCGAGACCGACACGCCGGGCATTTTCGCCGTCGGCGACATCAACTGGTACCCCGGCAAGCTCAAGCTGATCCTGTCGGGCTTCCACGAAGTCGCGCTGATGGCGCAGAAGGCCTACCGCTACGTCTTCCCCGACAAGCGGCT
>DASPVJ010000498.1:0-4469 GCA_035622435.1 Xanthobacteraceae bacterium
GCCCAGTAATCGAGGCGCTTCCTGATCTCCCGCTCGAAGCCGCGCTCGGGCGGGTCGTAGAACGTGCGCCGCCCGAGCGCCTCGGGAAAATAATCCTGGCCGGAGAAGGCATCGGCCTGGTCGTGGTCGTAGGCGTAGCCGCGGCCGTAGCCTTCCTCGCGCATCAGCCCGGCGGGCGCGTTGAGGATGTGCTTGGGCGGCAGCAGCGACCCCGCGCTCTTCGCCACCTCCATCGCCTCGCCAAAGGCCGCATAGGCGGCGTTCGACTTCGGCGCCGTCGCCACGTAGATCACCGCTTGCGCGATCGCCAGTTCGCCTTCCGGCGAGCCGAGAAAATCGTAGGCGTCCTTGGCGGCGTTGGCGATCACCAGCGCCTGCGGATCGGCGAGGCCGATGTCCTCGATCGCCATGCGCACCACGCGGCGCGCGATGTAGAGCGGCGGCTCGCCGGCGTCGAGCATGCGGCACAGATAATAGAGCGCCGCGTCCGGATCGGAACCGCGCACCGACTTGTGCAGCGCCGAGATCAGGTTGTAGTGGCCGTCCTGGGCCTTGTCGTAGATCGGCGCGCGACGCTGCACCACCTCCTGCAGCGCCGCCGCGTTGAAGGTCTCGCCCGGGCGCGCCGCCCGCCACACTTCTTCGGCAAGCGTGAGTGCGGCGCGGCCGTCGCCGTCCGCCATCTGCACCAGCGCCGCGCGGGCGTCGGCATCGAGCGGCAGCAGCCGGCCTTCGATCGCCTCGGCGCGGGCGACGAGCTTTTCGAGCGCCGCGGCATCGAGCGGCTTGAACACCAGCACGCGCGCGCGCGACAGCAGCGCCGCGTTGAGCTCGAACGACGGGTTCTCGGTAGTGGCGCCGACGAGAATGACGGTGCCGTCTTCCATCACCGGCAGGAAAGAATCCTGCTGCGCGCGGTTGAAGCGATGGATCTCGTCGACGAACAGCAAGGTGCCCTGGCCGACCTGGCGGCGGGCGCGCGCCGCGTCGAACGCCTTCTTGAGATCGGCGACGCCGCTGAACACCGCGGAAATCTGCTCGAAGTGCAGCGCGGTCGCGCTCGCCAACAGCCGCGCCACGGTGGTCTTACCGGTGCCGGGCGGCCCCCAGAACACCAGCGAGCCGAGCGAGCGGGTCGCCAGCATGCGGGTAAGCGCGCCGTCGGCGCCGAGCAGATGGTCCTGGCCGACCACCTCGGCGAGTTCACGCGGACGCAACTTGTCGGCGAGCGGGCGCGGCGCGTCCTGCTCCAGGCCGGCGGCCTCGAACAGATTGGCGTCGCGGCGCGGGCGCGCGCTCATCCGCGGAACTCGGCGCTGATGCGCTGTCCCCCGCGCACGATGGTGACGGACCAAGTACGATTCGAAGCCCCCGCCGCCCGTTCGAGATCGCGGGTCTTGGCGATCGGCTGGTCGTTCACGGTGACGATCACGTCGCCTCGCTGAAAGCCGTAGCGTGCCGCGACCGACCCGTTGGGCACGTCGACAACCGCCACGCCCTCGACCTTACCGTCGATCCGCAGCTCTTCGGCTAGCGCCGGCGACAGGTTGGCGACCTTGGCGCCGAGGAACGGCGAGCGCGCGTGGATGACGAGTTCGTCGCGCGGCACATCCGGCGCCGGCTCCAGCGCCACGGTCACGCGCCCCTCCTTGCCGCCGCGCAACAGGCCGATTTGCGCGCTGCCGCCCAGCGGCTTGGTGGCGAAGCGATAGTCGAACGCATTCGGATCGTCGACCGTCTGGCCGTCGATGGCGATGATCAGGTCGCCGGTCTTGAGCCCTGCCCGCGCCGCCGGGCTGTCGGGCGACACGTTGGCGACCAGCGCCCCGCCCGGCCGCTTGAGGCCGAGGCTTTCGGCGATTTCGACCGTCACCTCCTGCAGCTTGGCGCCGAGCCACGGCCGCTTGACCGCGCTGCCGCCGCTCTTGGCCGAGGCGACGACCACGCGCACCATGTTGGCCGGGATGGCAAAGCCGACGCCCTGCGAGCCGCCCGAACGCGTGACGATCTCGGTGTTGATGCCGGCGAGCCGGCCGCGCAAATCGACCAGCGCGCCGCCGGAATTGCCCGGATTGATCGCCGCGTCGGTCTGGATGAAGAACTGGAGATCGGTGATGCCGACCTGGGTGCGCGCGACCGCCGACACGATGCCGTGGGTCACGGTCTGACCGACGCCGAACGGATTGCCGATGGCGAGCACCAGGTCGCCGACCTCGAGCTCGTCGGAATTGCCGAGTTCGATCGCGGGCAGCGGCTCGTGCGCCCCTTTAAGGCGCAGCACCGCCAGGTCCGAGCGCGCGTCTTTGAGCACCAGTTCGGCCTCGAACTCGCGCTTGTCGGCGAGTGCCACCTTCACCTCGTCGGCGCCCTCGATCACGTGGTTGTTGGTGACGACGAGCCCGGACCCGTCGACGATGACGCCGGAGCCGAGGGAACGCTGCACCCGTTCGCGCGGCATCAGGCCCGGCAGGTCGAAGAAGCGCCGGAACAGCGGATCGTCGGCGAACGGGTTGCGGTTCGCCACCACCTTGGCGGCGTAGACGTTGACGACCATGGGGGCGACCCGCTGCACCACCGGCGCGAACGAGGCGATCATCTCCGCGGGCGAGCCGGGCACGCGGCGCTCCTGCGCCACCCCCGTACCCGCGGCGAGCGCGACGGCGAGGATCGCAGCGGCGGCGGCCGCGCGCGCAAACCGAGTACGAATCATGGTTTCAGCCCTGTGACGAACGCGCGAGATATAACGACCCGGGGCGGCCAATTGAAGGGCGGCAACCGCCGGGCGCCCGCCGCTGACGCCTACCACAGGTCGCGTCGGCGCCGGAAAGACAGTCGGCGCCCCGGCGGATATGCTGGGCCATGCCGGCCGCAGCGCCGTGCCGGCGGGGGGAGGATGCCATGCACGAACTTGCGCGCGCAAAGACCCGTCAGGCCGTCGCTGCCGCCGTCGTCGGCAACGTGCTCGAGTGGTACGACTTCGCGGTCTATGCGTTCGTCGCCATCTACATTTCGCGCCAATTCTTTCCCCAGGGCGACGAGGTGTCGGCGCTGCTGTCGACCTTCCTCGCGTATGGGCTCGGCTTCCTGGCGCGCCCGCTCGGCGGCATCGTCATCGGCCGCATCGGCGACCTGCGCGGCCGCAAGGCCGCCTTGCTGCTCACCATCCTGCTGATGGCGATCGGCACGGTGCTGATCGGCGTGCTGCCGACGTTCGCGGCGATCGGGTATCTGGCGCCGCTGCTGCTCGTTGGCGCCCGTCTGCTGCAGGGATTTTCCGCCGGCGGCGAATGGGGCAGCTCCACGGCGTTCATCGTCGAATGGGCGCCGGCGGGCGCGCGCGGGTACTACGGCAGTTTCCAGCAGACCAGCGTCGTTGGCGGCCTGCTGCTGGGCTCGGGCGTCGCCGCCCTGCTCAACACCCTCATGACGCCGGCCGAGATGGAGAGCTGGGGCTGGCGCATCCCGTTCTTGCTGGGCGGCATCATCGGGCCGGTCGGGATCTACATGCGGCGCACCATCGACGAGACGCCGGCGTACCAGCGCGCCGCCGCGCTGCCCGCCGGCGCCGCCGAGCCGACCGACCCGTGGACGCTCGCCGGCCGCGCCTTCGGCTTCACCATCGTGTGGACGGTGTGCTTCTACATCCTGTTGAACTACATGCCCACCTATACGCAGAAGTACATGAACATCAGCGCCTCGGCGGCGCTGTGGGCGAACACCATCGGACTTTTCGTCCTGATGATCGCCATCCCTGTCATGGGCAAGCTGTCCGACCGGATCGGGCGCCGGCCGCTGCTGCTCGGATGTTGCGCGGCCTTCATCGTGCTGCCTTATCCGATCTTCAGCTTCCTCGTGTCGGGAGCTTCCTACGCCGCGCTGATCGGGGTGCAGATCCTGTTCGCGCTCCTCATCTCCATGTTCTCGGGGCCGGGCCCGGCGGCGATCGCGGAAATATTCCCGACCCGCGCCCGCTCCCTCTGGATGACGTCGGGTTACGCGCTCGCGGTCGCCATTTTCGGCGGCTTTGCACCATACATCGCGGTCTGGCTGATCAGCCTGTTCGGTTCGCCGTTGGCGCACACGTACTATCTGATCGCCGCCGCGATCGTGTCGACCGTGGTGATCTTTAACCTGCGCGAAACGGCGCACGAAGAGCTGCGGTGAGCGCAGGCCGTGCACATCGCGTTCGCCGACAAGCGGGTGATCGTGGCGGGCGCCGCCCGCGGCATCGGCCGCGCGATCGTCAGGGCATTCGCCGAGCGCGGCGCGCAGGTGTGGGCCGGCGACCTCTTGGCCGAGGAACTCGCCCCGCTCGCCGGCGCGGCGGGCGACGGCTTGGTGCACACGGCCCATCTCGACGCGACCGATCCGGCCTCGATCGCCCGGTTGGTCGAAGCCGCGGCGGGCGACGGCGCCGTCGACGTCCTGGTCTACGTGGCGGGCGGCGTGCGCGGGCAAACGGCGCAGCC
>DASPVJ010000499.1:0-4100 GCA_035622435.1 Xanthobacteraceae bacterium
GGGCACGCGCCGCTCGCCCAGCAGCACCGCGCGTCCCGCCACGTCGATGCCGGTGACGCTCGCGAGCATCACGTGGGTATTCTTCTGCCGGCGCAATATGCCGCGGATCGGCGCGGCGATGTCGGCGGGCGAGAGGCCCGCCGTCGCCACCTGATAGAGCAGCGGCTGGAACAGGTGATAGTTCCGCTCGTCGATGACGACGATCTGCGCGGGCATGCGCCCCAGCGCCTTGGCGGCGGACAGTCCGCCGAAACCGGCACCGACGATTACGATGCGCGGGGCGGGCGTCTCGGTCATAGGCCCAATGTATGCCCAGCCGCGGCGATTGGCATCACACCTGCAAATATCGCGCGCGCACGGTCGGGTCGGCCGCGAGCTCGGCCGACGATCCGGTCCACACCACGTGGCCCTTCTCGATCACCACGTGGCGGTCGGCGAGTTTGACGAGCGCGTCGAGGTGCTTGTCGACCAGCAGGATCGCCTGGCCCTCGGCCTTGAGGCGCGACAGGCACGTCCAGATTTCGGCGCGCACCAGCGGCGCCAAGCCCTCGGTCGCCTCGTCGAGGATCAGGAGCTTGGGGTTGGTCATCAGCCCGCGGCCGATGGCGAGCATCTGCTGCTCGCCGCCGGACAGCTGGTGGCCGAAATGGGCGCGCCGCTCGGCGAGCTTGGGAAAGAACGCGTAGACCTGCGCGAGCGTCCAGCGCGGCGCGCCGAACCGGGCGGCGGCGGTGGCGACGAGGTTCTCCTCGACGGTCAGGGTGGGAAAGACCTGGCGGCCCTCCGGCACCAAGCCGAGGCCCGCCTGGGCAATGCGGTAGGGCGGCAACCCGGCGAGCGCCGCGTCCTCGAACGTCACCGTGCCGCCGGTCGGCGGCAGCAGGCCCATGACGGCGAGGATGGTCGTGGTCTTGCCCATGCCGTTACGGCCGAGCAAGGTCACGACTTCGCCGGCGCCGACCGCGAAGCTCACGTCGAACAGCACTTGCGCCGGCCCGTACCCGGCCTGCAGATGCGCGACGGTTAACATCGAATGTCTGATGTCTGATGTCGGAGGTCGGAGGACCGAGGGGACCTCTCCGCACCGTCATCTGACATCTGTCCTCCGACATCGGCCATCTGAGTTACTCCATCTCGTCGCCCAGGTACGCCGCCGCCACCTTGGGGTCGGCGCGCACCTCTTCCGGCGTGCCGCTCGCGAGCACGCGCCCGTAGATCAGGACCGAGATGCGGTCGGCGAGCGCGAATACCGCCGTCATGTCGTGCTCGACCAGCACCATCGGGAAGCGGCCCTTCAGCTCGCGCAGCAGCCCGACCAGGCGGCCGGTCTCCTGGCGGCCGGTGCCGGCGGTCGGTTCGTCGAGCAGCAGCAGCTTCGGCCGCATGGCGAGCGCGATCGCCAATTCGAGCGCGCGCTTCTCACCGTGTGAGAGGTGGCCGGCCGGCACGTGGGCGCGCGGGCCGAGCCCGACCGTGCCGAGCGCGGCGAGCGCCGGTTCGTTGAGGCCGGCTTCCTCGGCGGCGCGCCCGAACATGCGCAGGCTCGAGCCCGAGCGCGCCTGCACCGCGAGCGCGACGTTCTCGAGCGCCGAGAACCCGGGCAGAATCGAGGTGACCTGGAACGAGCGCGCGAGCCCGGCGGCGGCGCGCGCATGCGCCGGCAGCGCGGTCACGTCGCGGCCGGCGAACACGATGCGGCCGGCGTCGGGATTGATCAGCCCGGAAATCTGATTGATCAGCGTGGTCTTGCCGGCGCCGTTCGGGCCGATGACGGCGTGCAGCTCGCGCGCCCGCACGTCGAGCGTGAGGTCGTCGGTGACCACGAGCCCGCCGAAGCTCTTGCGCAAGCCTTCGAGGCGGAGCACCGGTTCAGCCATGGCGGCGTTCCGACCATTGGGCGACGAGCCCGACCAGGCCGCCGCGCCCGAACACGACGACGAGCACCAGCAGCGGCCCGAAGATCACCTGCCAATATTCGGTCAGACGCGAGAGATATTCCTCGATCAGCAGGTAGGCCGCGGCGCCGATGATGGGCCCGTAGAGCGTGCCGATGCCGCCGAGCAGCACCATGATGATCAGCTCGCCCGAGCGCTGCCACGCCATGTAGGCGGGGCTGACGAAATCGTTGGCGTTGGCGAGCAGGAAGCCGGCAAGGCCGCACAGGCCGCCGGAGACGGCGTAGGCCACGAGCTGGAAGCGGTAGACCTCGAAGCCCAGGGTCGCCATGCGGGTCGCGTTCTCCTTGGCCCCGCGCAGCACGCGGCCGAAACGGGAGGCGACGATCGCCCGGCACAGGAAGAACGTGCCGGCAAGCGCCGCGAGCACGACGTAGTAGAGCACGCGCGGGTATTTGAAGAGCGGGAGGCCGACGAGGGTGTTGCGCGCCGCGATGGTGAGGCCGTCGTCGCCGCCGTAGGGTGCAAGCGATGAGGCGGTGAAGAACGCCATCTGGCCGAACGCAAGCGTGATCATGATGAAATAGACGCCACGGGTGCGCAGGCTCACCGCCCCGGTTGCCAGCGCGAACAGGATCGACGCCACGAGCGCCGTGGGCAGCGACACCAGCACTTCGCCGACGCCGTGGGCGGCGAGGATGCCGACCGCGTAGGCGCCGAGCCCGATGAACGCGGCGTGCCCGAACGACACCAGCGCGCCGTAGCCGACCACGAGGTCGAGGGCGACCGCCGCGATCGCGAAGATCATGATGCGGGTGCCGAGACCGAGCAGGTAATTCTCCGGCGCCACCAGGGCGGCGGTCGGCAAAGCGGCGAGCACGCCGAAGATCAGCCCCGGCACGGCGATGCCGGCGCGCGCCGACGCGGGCCTCGCGCGCGAGCCGACGGGCGCCGCCTCGGCCACGTCAGCGGCCCTTGACCGGGAACAGCCCGGCGGGCCGCAGGGTGAGTACGATCGCCATCAGCACGTAGATCAGCATCGAGGCGAGCGCCGGTCCCACCGTGCGCGCCGGCGACGGCCCCATGAACAGCCGCAGTATGTCGACCGCGAACGAGCGCCCGAGCGTGTCGACGAGGCCGATGATCAGCGCCGCCAGGAACGCGCCGCGGATCGAGCCGATGCCGCCGATGACGATGACCACGAAGGCGAGGATCAGGATGGTGTCGCCCATGCCCGGTTCGACCGACAGGATCGGGGCGATCATGATGCCGGCGAATCCCGCCAGCATGGCGCCGAAACCGAACACCAGCATGAACAGGCGGCTGATGTCGACGCCGAGCGCGGACACGAGCCGCGCGTTGGCGGCGCCGGCGCGCACCAGCATGCCGATGCGCGTGCGGCCGACCAGCACGTGGAGGCCGGCGGCGACCGCAAGCCCGGCGCCGATCACCACCAGCCGCCAGACCGGGTAGTTGAGCCCGCCCATCAGCCGCACCGAGCCCGCCAAGGCGTCGGGGATCGGCAGGCTCAGCGGCGCCGCGCCCCACGCCAGCTTCACTCCGTGATTGAGGAACAGGATGATGCCGAACGTCGCCATCACGTGGTCGAGATGGTCGCGCCCGTACAGCCGCCGGAACAGGACGACCTCGAGGACGAGGGCGAACGCGAGCGTCGCGCCGAGCGCCAGGACCAGGGCCGGGAGGAAGCTGCCGGTGACGCCGTAGAACGCGACCGCGAGGTAGGCGCCCAGCATGTACTGGACGCCGTGCGCGAGGTTGATGAAGTCCATTACCCCGAACACCAGCGTCAGGCCGGCCGCGATCAGGAACAGCAGCACGCCGAGCTGGAGTCCGTTGAGGATTTGCACGAAGAGAAGGCTGGACATGACAGATAACAACCGTCGTCATTCCGGATCGCGGGCGCCGCCCGCGAGTCCGGAATCCAGGAACACCGTCGGTTCGTGTTGATGGATTCCGGGCTCGCGCCTTCGGGCGCCCCGGAATGACGCTTCGCGTCACTTCATCGGGCAATCCTTGGCATACGCATCGGCATAGTCCGTGAACACCGTCTCGGCGATCTCGGTCTCGTACTTGCCGTCCGGGCGCTTGGCGACCTTCACCAGGTAGAAGTTCTGGATCGGATAGTGGTTGTTGTTGAACTTGAATCCGCCGCGCAGCGATTTGAAGTCGGCCTTCTTGAGCGCG
>DASPVJ010000500.1:0-16713 GCA_035622435.1 Xanthobacteraceae bacterium
GAGCGCAAAAACCATGTGACGGCAAATATTTATGGAAGGAAGCTTAGGTCGAATCGAGCGATAGCGTCAACGTCTGACGCGTCAGCCGCCAAACCGCCTGTGCATGACACGACAGCGCCAAGGCCGTGGAATTGACTCATCGGCCCCCCATGTTATCTGTGCCAAAACCCTTCAAATAACCGCGGCCGTTGCGATCGCTGCCGCGCTTGGCCGGTTTTCATGACCATGCCGGAACGTTTGCGCGCAGCGAGCGCTGCCCCCGCTGCCCCCGCTCAGGCTTCCCGCTTCGCGGCCGCCGCGCGCGCCGAACACGACCGCATGGCCAATGCCATCCGTGCGCTTGCCATGGACGCCGTCGAGCAGGCGAAATCCGGCCATCCGGGGCTGCCCATGGGCGCCGCCGATATCGCAACCGTGCTGTTCACGCGCTTTCTGAAATTCGATCCGGCCGCTCCGGCGTGGCCGGACCGCGACCGCTTCGTGCTCTCCGCCGGCCACGGCTCGATGCTGCTCTACGCGCTCTTCTACCTCCTCGGCTATCCGCGGATGACCATCGAGGAGATCAAGCGCTTCCGCCAGCTCGGCTCGATCACGCCCGGCCATCCCGAGCACGGCCATACGCCGGGGGTCGAGACCACCACCGGTCCGCTCGGCCAGGGGCTTGCCAACGCGGTCGGCATGGCCATTGCCGAGCGTCATCTCGCCGCGTGCTTCGGCGAGGCGGTGGTCGACCACCGCACCTATGCGCTCGCCTCCGACGGCGACCTGATGGAAGGCATCAGCCACGAGGCGATCGCGCTTGCCGGCCATCTCAAGCTCGCCAAGCTCACCGTGCTTTACGACGACAACGGCATTTCGATCGACGGCCCGCTCGCGCTCGCCGATTCGGTCGACCAAGTAGCGCGCTTCAAGGCCGCCGGCTGGGCGGCGAGCCCGATCGACGGGCACGATCCGGAGGCGATCGCGGCGGCGATCGTGGCGGCGCAGACGAGCGACCGCCCGACCATGATCGCCTGCCGCACCACCATCGGCTTCGGCGCGCCGACCAAGGGCGGCACCGAGAAGGCCCATGGCTCGCCGCTGGGCGCAGCGGAAATCGAGGCCGCGCGCAAGAACCTTGGCTGGACCGAGCCGCCGTTTGTGATTCCCGCCGATCTGCGCGAGTTGTGGCGGCAGGCCGGCCTGCGCTCGCGAGGGGCACGCACCGCCTGGAACGCGCGACTGGCCGCGCTCGCTCCCGACGTGCGCGAGGAATTCGAACGGCGTCTACGCGGCGACCCGGCGCAAAGCGCGCTTGCATCGACCGTGCGCGCGGTCAAACAGCAGCTTGCCGCCAAGCCGCAGGAGGTCGCGACCCGGCGCGCCTCCGAGATCGCGCTCGAAAGCCTGGTGCCGGCGCTGCCGGAGCTCCTGGGCGGATCGGCGGATCTGACCGGGTCGAACAACACCCGGCCGAAGGGCATGACGGTTCTTTCCGCCGACGATTATTCCGGCCGGTTCATCCACTACGGCGTGCGCGAGCACGGCATGGCGGCGGCCATGAACGGGATGGCGCTGCACGGCGGCATCATTCCCTATTCGGGGACGTTCCTGGTGTTCTCCGACTATTGCCGGCCGGCGATCCGCCTTGGCGCCCTCATGGGGCAACGGGTCATCTACGTCATGACCCACGACTCGATCGGCTTGGGCGAGGACGGCCCGACCCATCAACCGGTCGAGCACCTCGCGGCGCTCCGCGCGATCCCCAACCTCAAGGTGTTTCGCCCCTGCGATATCGTCGAGACGATCGAGTGCTGGCAGCTCGCGATCGAAAGCACGACCGGCCCGAGCGTACTGGCGCTCACGCGCCAGAATTTGCCGCAGCTGCGCGCCGGATTCGACGCGGACAATCGCTGCGCGGCCGGCGCCTACGAACTCGTCGCCGCCGACGGCACGGCCGCGGTCTCGCTGTTCGCGTCCGGTTCGGAGGTTGCGATTGCGGTGGAAGCGCGCAAGCTCCTTGCCGCCAGCGGCATCGCCGCGCGCGTGGTCTCGGTGCCGTGCGTCGAACTGTTCCTGGCGGCGCCGGTCGAACGCCGGCGCGCCGTGATTGGCGACGCCCCGATCCGGGTGGCGGTCGAGGCCGCGGTGCGCGAGGGATGGGACGCCATCATCGGTGCCGACGGCGCGTTCGTCGGCATGACCGGGTTCGGCGCCAGCGCCCCCTACAAGGACCTTTACGCCCATTTCGGCATCAGGGCCGCGGCGGTCGCGGCGGCGGCGTCAACCAAGCTCGGGGTAAAATAGACGGAACCCGGTTGCAGCGCCGCGACTTGGTGTTAATTCCTAGTCAATCGGGCGGCGGCAGTTTAGCCCCTGCGCCCACAGAGGAGCGGAACATGTCGGTTCGGGTCGCCATCAACGGGTTCGGCCGCATCGGCCGCAACGTGCTGCGCGCCATCGTCGAGGCCGGCCGCACGGACATCGAAGTCGTCGCGGTGAACGAGCTCGCCCCGGTCGAGACCAGCGCCCATCTGCTGCGCTTCGATTCGGTGCACGGCCGCTTCCCGGGCGAGGTGAAGGTCGAGGGCGACACGATCTCGTGCGGCAACGGCAAGATCAAAATGACGGCCATCAAGGACCCCACGCAGTTGCCGTGGCAGGACCTCGGCGTCGATGTCGCGCTCGAATGCACGGGCATTTTCACCGCCAGGGAGAAGGCGGCGACCCATCTCAAGGCCGGCGCCAAGCGCGTGCTCGTCTCCGCGCCCGCCGACGGCGCCGACCTCACCGTGGTCTACGGCGTCAATCACGACAAGCTGACCAAGGACCACCTCGTGGTCTCGAACGCGTCATGCACCACCAACTGCCTGGCGCCGGTCGCCAAGGTGCTCAACGACGCGATCGGCATCGACAAGGGCTTCATGACGACGATCCACGCCTACACCACCGACCAACCGGTCCTCGATCAGGTGCACAAGGACCTCTACCGCGCCCGCGCGGCGGCGATGTCCATAATCCCGACGTCGACCGGCGCCGCCAAGGCGGTCGGCCTGGTGCTGCCGGAACTCGCCGGCAAACTCGACGGCGTCGCCATCCGGGTGCCGACCCCCAACGTGTCGACCATCGACTTCAAGTTCGTCGCCAAGCGCACGACCACCAAGGACGAGGTCAACGCGGCGGTCAAGCGCGCGGCCGAACAACAAATGAAAGGCATTCTCGGCTTCACCGAGCAGCCGAACGTCTCGATCGACTTCAACCACGACCCACACTCTTCCGTGTTTCACATGGACCAGACCAAGGTGATCGACGGCACGCTGGTGCGGGTGATGTCGTGGTACGACAACGAGTGGGGCTTCTCCAACCGCATGGCCGATACGGCCGTGGCGATGGGGAAGCTCATCTGACGAACGCCGCCAGGCGGAGATGACCGGCTTCCGCACCCTCGATCAGGCCGACCTCGACGGCAAGCGCGTGCTGGTGCGGGTCGATCTCAACGTGCCGGTGAAAAACGGCAAGGTCGCCGACGCGACCCGCATCGAGCGCGTCGCGCCGACCATCGCCGAGATCGCCGCCAAGGGCGGCAAGGTCATCCTGCTGTCCCATTTCGATCGGCCCAAGGGGCCCGATCCGGCGCAGTCGCTGCGGCCTGTGGCCGCGGCCGTCGCCGGCATCCTCGCGCGTCCGGTCGCGTTCGCGCCGGATTGCATCGGCCCGCGGGCGGAAGCGGCGGTCGCGGCGCTCGAGCCCGGCGACATCCTGTGCCTGGAGAACACCCGCTTTCATCGCGGCGAGGAGAAGAACGATCCGGCGTTTGTCGCTGCGCTCGCCGGCCTCGGCGACATCTGGGTGAACGACGCGTTTTCGGCCGCGCATCGCGGCCACGCCTCGACCGAAGGGCTCGGCCATCGCCTCCCGGCCTATGCCGGACGCGCCATGCAGGCGGAACTCGACGCGCTCACGCACGCGCTCGAGACGCCGCAGCGGCCGCTTGCCGCGGTCGTGGGCGGCGCCAAGATTTCCACCAAGCTCGACCTCCTCGGCAACCTCATCGCCAAGGTCGACGCGCTCGTCATCGGCGGCGGCATGGCCAACACGTTCCTGGCGGCCGCGGGCAAGCCGATCGGCAGGTCGCTCGCCGAGCCCGGTCTCCTCGCCACCGCCCGCGGCATCATGACCGAGGCGGCGGAACGGCGCCGCGAGATCGTGCTGCCGGTCGACGCGGTGGTGGCACGCACGTTCGCCGCCCACGCGCCCTCGCGCGTCGTCGCGGTCGATGCGGTGGACGGCGACGACATGATCCTCGACATCGGGCCGCGAAGCATCGAACATGCGGTTTCGGTGTTCGCCCGCATGAAGACGCTGGTGTGGAACGGCCCGTTCGGCGCGTTCGAACTGGAGCCCTTCGACACCGGGACGATCGAGGCGGCGGAAGCCGCCGCCGAGCTGACCCAGGCCGGCAAGCTCGTTTCGGTCGCCGGCGGGGGCGACACCGTGGCGGCCCTCAACAAGGCCGGCGTGACCGACCGATTTACCTACGTGTCGACCGCCGGCGGCGCGTTCCTCGAATGGCTGGAGGGCAAGGCATTGCCCGGCGTCGAGGTGTTGAGGGTAAAATGACGCACGCAAGATTCGGGCAGGGGAAGACCAACAAGGAGGGTCCGATGAACCTCGCGGAACTCAATAAGGTGGCCGAGGCGATGACGGCGCCCGGCAAGGGCATCCTCGCCGCCGACGAATCCTCGGGAACGATCAAAAAGCGGTTCGATGCCATCGGGGTCGAGTCGACGCCGGACAACCGCCGCGACTATCGCGAGCTGTTGTTCCGCTCGACCGACGCCATGTCGAAGTACATATCCGGGGTCATCCTGTACGACGAGACGATCCGCCAGTCCGCCCGCGACGGCACGACGCTCGTCAAGCTGATCGCCGGCACGGGCGCGCTGCCGGGCATCAAGGTCGACAAGGGCACCAAGCCGCTCCCCTTCTGCCCGGGCGAAGTGATCACCGAGGGTTTGGACGGGCTGCGCGAGCGGCTTTCCGAATATCGCGGGCTTGGCGCCAAGTTCGCGAAGTGGCGTGCGGTCATCGACATCGGCGCCGGCATCCCCAGCTACAACTGCATCAAATCGAATGCGCTCACGCTCGCGCGCTACGCCGCGCTGTGCCAGGACGAAGGCGTCGTGCCGATCGTCGAGCCCGAAGTGCTGATGGACGGCGATCACGACATCGACCGTTGCCAAACGATCACCGAATGGCTGCTCAAGACGGTCTACGAGGATCTCTATTACGCGCGCGTCAAGCTCGAAGGCACGGTGCTCAAGCCCAACATGGTGGTCCCGGGCAAGAAATGCCCGAAACGCGCCTCGGTCGAGGAGGTGGCGGAAAGGACCGCGCAGGTGCTCAAGGCCTGCGTGCCGGCGGCGGTGCCCGGCATCGCGTTCCTGTCCGGCGGCCAGTCGGACGAAGAGGCGACCGCGCACCTCGATGCGCTCAACCGGATCGGCGGCTTGCCGTGGCGGCTGACCTTCTCCTACGGCCGCGCCCTGCAGGCGGCTCCGCAAAAGATCTGGTCGGGAAAACCCGAGAACGTCGCCGCGGCCCAGCGCGCGTTCTCCCATCGGGCGCGCATGAACGGCCTTGCGACACAGGGGCAATGGAAGGCGGATTTGGAAAGAAAGGCGGCGTAAGTTCGCGCTGCGGCAGACGACGCCGCCGCAGCCCGGGGCGGGGTGGAGGTTGGCAGGGATGACGGCTCCGCGAGGATCGGCCAGAGACCACGGGCGATCGGCGCCGCGTCTTTATTTGGTGAGCCCGCCGACCGACGCGCCTGTGCTCGCTGCAAATCTCGCCGCTGCGCTCGACGCGGCGGATGTGGCGGCCGTGCTCGGCCGCACGCCGGGAGCGGGCGCGACCGCCCTGGTCGATTGCGTGCGCGCCATCGCGCCCGTCGTTCAGGATCGCGGCGTTGCCCTGCTGATCGACGGACACCCGCAGAGCGTGGCGCCGGCCGGCGCCGACGGTGCCCATGTCGCCGGGATCGCCGCGCTCGATGCCGCGTTGCCGATCCTCAAGCCCGGCCATATTGCCGGCTGCGGCGGGCTCGCGACCCGTCACGACGCCATGACGGCGGGCGAGCGGGGCGTCGACTACGTGATGTTCGGCGAGCCGGACGCCGACGGCCGACGGCCGCGCTTCGGCGCAGTCCTCGATCGCGTTTCATGGTGGGCCGAGGTGTTCGAAGTCCCGTGCGTGGGATGGGCCGCAAGCTTCGATGAGGCCGCCGCCTTGGCGGCAGCCGGGGCGGATTTCGTCGCCATCGGCGATGCGGTCTGGACGCATGCGGGCGGTGCCGGCCGCGGGACGGCAGCCGCGGCGGCACGGTTGAAACTCCCCGAACCGGTGGCATGAGGCGGGCGCGGCCATTCGCAATCGCGGCGGCGCTGGCGTTTGCCGGGGCAGGCTCCTCCGCGTCGGCCCAGGCACCGATCCAGCTCGGGCCGCCAGCACAGACTTCGCCTCCCAAGACGATCAAGCCGGCGAGCAAAGCGGCAAAGCCGCCCGCCGCCAAGAAGCCCGCCGCTCAGGCGCCGGCCGAACCGGGCGGTAAGGCGACGAGCTTCGCTCCCAACCCGCCGCCCGCCGGCGCGGCTCTCCCGGGGCCGGTTTTCGGCGAACCGACCGACCGGCGGCCGACCTCGGCCGACCTCGGCGGCGCCCCCGATGCCAATGGGCCCTTCGTCGCCTATCAGGCCGGCCAATACCTCACCGCCTTCGCCGCGGCCACCCGCCGCGTGGAGGAGAAGGGCGACCCCAAGGCGATGGCCCTCCTGGGCGAGCTTTACGCCAACGGGTACGGCGTCGCGCGCGACGAGGCCAAGGCGCTCGCGTGGTATTCGCTCGCCGCCGATCGGGGCGACCCGGAAGCCATGTTCGCGCTGGCGATGTTCAAATTCGCCGGACGCGGCGGTCCGCGCGACCGCGAGGCCGCCACCGACCTTCTTGTCCGCGCGGCCAAACTCGGCCACGTCGCCGCCTCCTATAATCTCGCCCTGCTCTATCTCGAGGGGCAGCAATTCCCGCAGGACTTCAAGCACGCCGCCGAACTCTTCCGCACAGCCGCCGACGCCGGCAGTCCGGAAGCCCAATACGCGCTGGCGACCCTCTACAAGGAGGGGCGCGGCGTGCCCAAGGATGTGGTCGAAGCCGCGCGGTTGCTCGCCGCCGCGGCGCGGGCCGGCAACATCGACGGGGAAGTGGAATACGGCATCGCCCTCTATAACGGCACCGGCGTCCCTCGCGACGAAGCCGGAGCCGCGGCGATCCTGCGCAAGGCGGCCCGGCGCGGCAGTCCGATCGCCCAGAACCGCCTCGCCCGCATCCTTGCCACCGGCAAGGGCCTCCCGGCCGACCCGGCGGCGGCGACCAAGTGGCATATCGTGGCCAAGGCCGGCGGCGCCAGCGACCCGTGGCTCGACAGCTTCGTGCAGGGGCTCAAGCCGGCCGACCGGGAAGCCGGCGAAAGAGCCGCCAAGGCGTGGCTCGACGCGCTGCAGCCGCCGCGCACTTGACGCCGATCCGCCCTCCGGGGCACGAACGATCGGCCCATTCCCACGACAACCCGGACCTGCGCGTGGCCAAGCTCAACGGCAGCGAAATCCGACCCGGCATGGTGATCGAGCACCTCGGCGCGCTCTGGGTCGCGGTCAAGACCATGGCGGTGAAACCCGGCAAGGGCCCCGCCTATAACCAGGTCGAACTGAAGAACCTTATCGACGGCCGCAAGCTCAATCACCGTTTCGGCGCCGACGAGCGGATCGAGGAAACCCATCTGGAGCGCCGGAATTTCCAATTTCTGTACCGCCAGGGCGACAGCCTGGTGTTCATGGATACCGACAGCTACGAGCAGATCGAGTTGGCGCAGGAGTTCGTGGGCGAGCGCGCGGCCTTCCTCAAGGACGGCATGACCGTGACGGTCGCCCTGCATGGCGGCCGGCCGATCGGCATCCGCCTGCCGGAGCACGTGGTGCTCGAGGTGACCGAAGCCGACGCGGTCATCAAGGGACAGACCGCCGCCTCCTCGTACAAGCCGGCGCGGCTCGAAAACGGCCTGCGGCTGATGGTCCCGCCGTTCGTCACCGCCGGCGAGAAGGTCGTGGTCGATACCAACGACGTCGCCTACGTCCGCCGGGCGGATTCCTGATCTCCGCCCTCGCGTCCGTCATGCTCCGCTCCGCCCTTCTCAACGTCATGCTGCAGGCCGCGCGCAAGGCCGCCCGCAGCCTCAAGCGCGATTTCGGCGAGGTCGAGCGGCTGCAGGTGTCGCTCAAGGGTCCGGGCAATTTCGTTTCCGCAGCCGACCGCCGCGCCGAGGAAATCCTGTGCGAGGAGTTGACCAAGGCGCGGCCGGGCTACGGATTCCTCGGCGAGGAAGGCGGCCGCCGCGCCGGCACCGACAAAACCAATACCTGGATCGTCGATCCGCTCGACGGCACCACCAACTTCCTGCACGGCATCCCGCAATTCGCCATCTCGATCGCGCTCGAGCGCGACGGCGTCATCGTCGCCGGGTTGATCTACAATCCGGCGAACGACGAACTCTACACCGCCGAGCGCGGCAAGGGCGCCTTCCTCAACGACCGGCGGCTGCGGGTCGCCGCCCGCCGCCGGCTCGAGGACGCGGTCGTCGTGTGCGGCCTTCCCCATCGCGGACGCGGCGGACTGGCCGAGTTCCGCAAGGAGTTCGCGGCGGTGCAGGAAAAGGTCGTCGGGTTGCGCCGGTTCGGCGCCGCCGCCCTCGACCTCGCCTGGATCGCCGCCGGCCGCATCGACGCCTTCTGGGAGCGCAACCTGTCGCCCTGGGACATGGCGGCCGGCATCGTCCTGGTGCGCGAGGCCGGCGGCTTCGTGAGCGATCTCGACGGCGGCGAGGCGATGTTCGCCCGGGGCAACATCATCGCCGGCAACGAGGCGATGCACGCCGACCTGCTGCGCGTGTTGCAGCAGGCCGCGCGGAGCTGACGCATGGCCGCACCGGCGGCCGCATTCCCTTTCGCCGCGGCTATGCCATAGTGGCGGCCGAGTCTCGCCGACAGAGCTGGCCATGGCGCAGGATATCGACCCGTTCAAACTGTCGTCCCCCCGCATCTTCCTGTTCCGGATGCTGGTGTTCCTGACCTTGTGCGCGCTCATCGTCGTCGTGCTCTACAAACAGATTTGGGGCGCGTTCCTGGCCAATCCCGGCCTCAATGCGCTCATCATCCTGGTGCTGCTGACCGGCATCCTGCTGGCGTTCCGTCAGGTGATCCGCCTGTTCCCGGAGGTCGCCTGGGTCAACGGCTTCCGCATCGCCGATCCCGGCCTGGCGGTCGCCCGCCCGCCGGTGCTGCTCGCCCCCATGGCATCCATCCTCGGCGACCGCGCCGGCCGCATGGCGATCTCGGCGCAAATCATGCGCAGCCTGCTCGATTCGATCGCGACCCGCCTCGACGAGGCGCGCGATCTGTCGCGCTACATGACGAGCCTGCTGATCTTCCTCGGCCTGCTCGGAACGTTCTGGGGCCTGATCGAGACGGTCGGCTCGGTCGGCAAGGTGATCGACGGCCTGAAAGTCGGGGGCGACGCCGGCGCCGTCTTCGATTCGCTCAAGGAGGGGCTCGCCGCGCCGCTCGGCGGCATGGGCATCTCGTTCTCCTCGTCCTTGTTCGGGCTCGCCGGCTCCCTCGTCCTCGGCTTCCTCGACCTGCAGACGAGCCAGGCGCAGAACCGCTTCTACATCGACCTCGAGGACTGGCTGTCGACCACCGTGCGCGACCTCGGCGTCGAAGGCGACCTGCGCCACGCGGGGGCGCCGGCCGGCGAAATCCGCGTCGCCATCGAGCGGCTCAAGGAGACGATCGGCGAGTCCGGCTCCGGCAAGGCGGCGACCGCCGCCATGGCCAACTTGGCCGAGGCCATCCACGGCCTCGTCAACCACATGCGCAGCGAGCAACAGATGATCCGCGATTGGGCCGATTCCCAGGCCGAGCAGCAGCGCGACATCAAGCGCCTGCTCGAACGGCTCGGGCGCGAGGACGTCCCCGGAGCATGATCCGGAAGAGTTTTCGGAAATGATCATGCTCCGGATTTTGAGCACGAGGTAAGCCATGGCGCTGGCGCGAGCCCGCCGCGAACGCACTGTCGAGTACTGGCCGGGGTTCGTCGACGCCCTGTCGACCCTGATCCTGGGCATCGTTTTTTTGCTGTCGGTGTTCGTGGTCGTGCAGTTCTACCTGTCGCAGGAGGTGACCGGCAAAGACGTGGCGTTGCAGCGGCTCAACGCGCAGATCGCCGAGCTGACCGAACTCCTGTCGATGGAAAAGACCGGCAAGGCGACCCTCGAGGAGACGCTGACCACCTTGCGGGCGAGCCTGGCGGCGGCCGAGGGCGAACGGGACCGGTTCAGGGGACTCTACGAGGGGATCGGCTCCGGCGTCTCCGACGCCGAGGGCAAGGCGGCGGCGCTCACCGGCCAGCTCGACGCCGAGAAGCAGGTATCGGCGCGCGCGCTGGCGCAAGTCGAATTGCTCAACCAGCAGATCGCGGCGCTGCGCCGCCAGCTGGCGGCGCTCGAGGAAGCGCTCGAAGCCTCGGAAAAGAAGGACAAGGAGGCGCAGGGGCGCATCGCCGATCTCGGCCAGCGGCTCAACGTCGCGCTCGCCCAACGGGTGCAGGAACTCTCGCGCTACCGCTCGGAGTTCTTCGGGCGGCTGCGGGCGATCCTGGGCAACCGGCCCGACATCCGCGTGGTCGGCGACCGGTTCGTGTTCCAATCGGAAGTGCTGTTCGACACCGGCTCCGCCGCGATCCGGCCGGAGGGCAAGGCCGAACTCGACAAGCTCGCCGCGGCGCTGACCGAACTCGAAAAGCAAATCCCGCCGGAGATCGCCTGGGTGCTGCGCATCGACGGCCACACCGACGTGCGGCGGATCGCGAGCCCGCAATTCCCCTCGAACTGGGAGCTGTCGTCGGCGCGCGCCATCTCGGTGGTGCAATATCTGATCAGCCGCGGCATTTCTCCCCAGCGCCTGGTCGCCGCCGGGTTCGGCGAGTTCCAGCCGCTCGATACCGGCACGACCGAGGACGCCTATCGCCGCAACCGGCGCATCGAGCTGAAGCTCACCGAGCGTTGAGCGCCGGGGCCGCCCGGATGAAGCCCGACCTTCCGCCGCTGCCGGAACTCAAGTTCGCCGAAATCCCGGAGGCCGCGCGCGACAAATACGCGGGCGACCGGTGGAGCTACATGGAAGCCGGCCGGCCGGAGGCACCGCCGATCGTGCTGCTGCACGGGGTCGGGGCCAATTCCCTGCACTGGCGCTTTCAGTTCGCGGCACTCGCCGACCGCTACCGCCTGATCGCCTGGAACGCGCCGGGCTACATGCTGTCCGATGCGCTGGTGAAGGACTGGCCCGATTGCCGCGACTATGCCGACGCGCTCGCCGACTTTCTCGCCGCGCTCAAGCTCGACCGGGTCAACCTCTTCGGCAACTCGTTCGGCGCCCGGGTCGCCATGTGCTTCGCCGCCTACTACCCGGGCCGCGTCCGCAAGATGGCGCTGACCGGAATCGGCATCGGCCAGCGCGCCATGCCGGAGCAAGAGAAGCGCCGGATCATCGCCGTCCGCGAGGCGCAGATCGCCAAGGGCGGGTTCGCCTTCGGCGCGCGCGTGTCGGCGCTCCTCGGCTCCAAGGCTTCGCCGCAGACCGCCGCGATCGTGCAGCAGACGCTGCGCGCCACCAACCCGCGCGGGTTCATGCAGGCGGTCAAGCTCGGCCTTGCCGACTGCTACGCTCCCGACGCGGCCGGCACGTTCGCGTTTCCGGTGCTGCTGATCCAGGGCAACGAGGACAAGGTGAACCCGCTCGACAAGAACGCCGCGATCCTGATCAAGGCGCTGCCCCGGGGGCGCCTGGAGGTGCTCGAAGGCTGCGGCCATTTGCCCGAGGCCGAGGCACCGGAGGTCGTCAATCCGATGCTCGATGCGTTTTTCGCCGAGTGACCCGCGCCGATGCCGGGACCCGCGACGCTGCGTCCGTACCGGGCCGCCGACGAGGCGGCGGCGATCGAGCTGTGGCGGCGCACCTGGCAGGAGGCCTATCCGGCGATCGACTTTGCGGCGCGCGTCGACTGGTGGCGCGCGCGCTGGCGCAACGAGCTTGTGCCGACCGCGACCGTCACGGTGGCCGAGGATGCCGGCGCCCTCGTCGGCTTCGTGACCGTGAACGTTGCGACCGGCTATCTCGACCAGATCGTGGTGGCGCCGTCCCTGTGGGGCACCGGCGTTGCCGAACTGCTGCTCGACGAGGCCAAGCGCCTGTCGCCGGCGCGGCTCGAGCTGCACGTCAACAAAGACAACGCCCGCGCGGTCGGCTTCTACCGCAAGCACGGATTTGCGGTCGCCGGCGAGGACGTGAACCCGCGCTCGGGCGCGCCGGTTTATGTGATGCGGTGGGAGAAGAGCGAATAACGAATGGCGAGTAGCGAATAGAAAGCGGGTGGTCTCCATTCACCTCCATTTCCGGTGATTGGCTTGGAGTGATCCCCGTGCAGATGTGAAGCAGTCAGTTTGGCGCGTCACGGTTTTGAGACCATCAAAAAATCGCTTGCAAACCTCAAGAGAGGGTATGATAGTTGCTTTAGCAACCTAAAGATATGACTGTTACCTCATTCTCATCTCGATTGTCGCGCCACATCTTGAGGACATACGCCGATGACGCACATCACGATGGCTGGAAACGAGTCGTGCTCGGAAGCTTATCTCCCCGTGTATGAGGTCACGGAGACAGGCATCGAAGAAAAGCAGGCAAAGAAGCTGGCCGAGGCGTTGAAAATTCCTATGGAGAAAATGCTCTGGCGAGACAGGATGGCCGCGTTCATTGATCCCGCCAAGTACCTTGCCGTCCCCAGCGTCTCCATCCCCGATCCGGAGCTCGCTGCTGCCCAGCGCCGGGCCACCACGAACCATCATCCGGAGATACCAATCGAGGTGAAGGCTATCGATTACGAGGCCTTAGGCAGGCTGTCGCCCCTTAGCCCCGAGGAAGCGCTGAAATCGACATCGGGGGCTCTGGAAGCCGCAGGCCTGACGCCGGAGGACGCCACGCCGGTCGTTGGTCACACGGTGTTCAAGACAGTGTCATCCAGCAGCGACAACCGCACACCAGCCTCCACCAGGACGAAGCTCGACACGCACGTGAGCTACCGTTTCACCCTCGACGGCTACCTGCTGGTGGGGCCGGGCGCACAGATGCAGGTGTCGTACGGACCTGAAGGAAACGTGACTCGCCTGCTCCATTCCACGCGTACGTTGAAGAAAGGACCCTCCGTCAAGATCATCCCCATCGATGTGGTTCGCGGCCGATTTGCCAGGTTTCTATCCGACGATGCGGAGGTGAAGCTGCGACTCGTGTACTGGGCTCCGCCGCTTCGGCCCGGAATCCGCCCGTCGTCGCGATGGAGCCCCAGTACGATCATCCCGTGGTACGCCGTGACCATCACCCAACGCTCGGTCGATTCGAAACCGAAGATGGCCCAGAAGCGGACCTCGCGGGTACATCTGGTTCCGGCGACCGACGATTCTAGGTTCGTCCCCTCGGTGACCCTCGCGGCCGCCGCCGAGCAAGGTTCATTGGTCGAGGCCCATGCCGTCGCAACCGGCGGCACGCCGCCCTACACGTATCTTTGGGCCGGGTCCAATCCAGACGCATCTTCCAGCGGGGGCGACTCGATCAGCTACGTTCCCTTGGTACGCGATTTTCGCACGGTCCTGCCCGCCCAATCGTTCGAGAGGATCGAGAATATTTCGGTGACGGTCATCGACGCCAACGGCGTGCGAGCGCAGGCAGGCCAGTCGGTCCAAGTGACTGCCCACCCCGCTCCTCGCTCCCATAGTTCCGTGACCTATGGCTGCGAGAGCCCAAACGACCCCGGGCCGAGCCCGATTTTCGGCTCGTACGCGCCGGAAAGGATCGCCTGGCAGCAGGCTATGGGGGCCGCGGGCCAGGGCGGGGGGTCGGAGAGGTTCTGCTGGCTGGCCGACGCGTCATGGCCGGGCGACTACATCGAGCCCGTTCCCCCCGGGTCATTGGAACCGAATCCATGGATAAACGGTGACGCCGACTATTCGAACTGGGGGATCAACACGACGAACATGATGCTGTACAACGGCGACGGCTGGCCTACGGGCTTCGCAGAGATGTACCCCGGCGCGACGCTCGCCGACTACAACGAGTCAGGCGGAGCCAGCCTGTGGGCGCCGGGTTCGGGCGTGACGGTGAAAATCGGCGGCCAGGGCTACGCCGTCAACTACACCGGCTCTTGGGGAGCCCCGTACCCGAACGACAACCTGCAGTGGCTCGCTATGTACGCCTGCCATATCCTCGAGGACGACACCAGCTATCCTTCCCCGTGGCTGCGCTGGGGCCCCGCCTTCAATGGCCTCCACATCCTTCTGGGGTTCGAGACCTCGGCGTCAGACGCCGGCGTCGGCTTCATGACCGACTTCCCGAATAACATACTGGGCTTCACAATTACGATATTGGGGCTCGAAATCAGCATACCGCCCCAGACCATATTGCAGGGGTGGCTCAATGCGGCGATAGCCAACCAGATGGGCACGCCGGCCGCCATGGGACCGATCTTGAATCTGGTGGAAGGCCTCGGTATTTTCAACTACCAGGACTGCTATTGGGGCAAGGGGCCGGTATCCTCGAACATCTCGCAATCGCAGACAAACGGCTGGTGGTACATACAGGGAACCGACGCCCTGCAGGAATTTCCGTAGGTCACGTAGGCGGTCTGCGCGCGTAGCGAATAGAAAAAGCAAGCAGTCGAGTGGCAATTCGCTACTCGCCCTTCTTCGCTAATTCGCCATCTCGAACTGCAGCTTCGCCAGCCGCGCGTAGAGGCCGCCCGCGGCCGCGAGGCTTGCGTGGGTGCCCTCCTCGACGATGCGGCCGTGGTCCATCACCAGGATGCGGTCGCAGGTGAGCACGGTGGCGAGGCGGTGGGCGATGATCAGCGTGGTGCGTCCCTGCATCAGCCGCGCGAGCGCCTGCTGCACCAGGGTTTCGCTTTCGGCGTCGAGGGAGGAGGTCGCCTCGTCGAGCAGCAGCAGCGGCGCCTCGCGCAGGATGGCGCGGGCGATGGCTATGCGCTGGCGCTGGCCGCCCGACAAGGTGACGCCGCGCTCGCCGACGGCGGTGGCGTAGCCCTGGGGCAGCCGGGCGACGAACTCCTCGGCCAGCGCCAATTGGGCCGCGCGCTTGACCTCGGCGTCGGTCGCGTCCGCGCGGCCGAAGCGGATGTTGTCGGCGACGCTCGCCGCGAAGATCGCCACGTCCTGCGGCACCAGCGCGATGCGCGAGCGCAGCGCGACGGGATCCGCGTCGGCGATCGGCACGCCGTCGAAGCTCACCTGGCCCGCCTGCGGATCGTAGAAGCGCAGGATGAGGTTGAAGATCGTGCTCTTGCCGGCGCCGGTGGGGCCGACGATCGCCACCTTCTCGCCGGGGGAGACGCGCAAGGTCAGACCGTCGAGCACGCCGGTCTCGGGCCGGGTCGGATAAGCGAAGCGCACGTCCGTGAACGCGATTTCGCCGCGCGGCGGCGTCGGCAGCGCCACGGGATGGGCGGGCGCCTTGATGGCCGGCGCAATGGCGAGGATTTCGGCGAGCCGCTCGGCGGCGCCGGCCGCGAGCGAGATTTCGCCCCACACCTGGCTCAATTCGCCAAGCCCGCCGGCGGCGAACACCGCATAGAGCACGAACTGGCCGAGCCGTCCGGCGGTCATGCGGCCGGCAAGCACGTCCTGGGCGCCCACCCACAGGATGACGACGACGCTCGCGAACACCAGAAAGATGACGACCGCGGTCAACACCGCGCGCGCCTGCGTCGACGTGCGCGCCGCCGCGAACGCGCGCTCGACCGCCGCCTTGAAGCGCGCGGCGGCCGGTGCCTCGTTGGTGAAGGCCTGCAGCGTGCGCACGGCGCCGATCAATTCGCTGGCGTAGGCGGTGGCATCGGCGAGCGTATCCTGTGCCGTGCGCGAGCGGCGGCGCACCGCGCGGCCGAACCCGACCAGCGGCAGCACGATGATCGGAATGGCGCCGAGCACGAAGGCGGAGAGCCGCGGGCTCGTCACCACCATCATGGCGCTGCCGCCGAGGAACAGCAGGAGATTGCGCAGCGCGATCGACACCGAGGCGCCGACCGTCGCCTTGATCTGAGTGGTGTCGGCGGTGAGCCGCGACACCATCTCGCCGGTCTTTGCGGTATCGAAGAAAGCGGCCGAGAGGGCGGTGAGGTGCGCGAACACGTCAACGCGCAGGTCGGCGACCACGCGTTCGCCCAGCACAGTGACGAGGTAGTAGCGCAGCGCACTGGCGACTGCGAGCCCGGCGACGATGCCGATCATCACAGTGAAATACTGGTCGATGAGCCCGATGCGCTCGGCAGAAAAGCCAAAGTCGATAATCCGCCGGACCGCGATCGGTACCGCTAGGGTGGCGAGCGCGGCGATAACCAACGCGACGCCGGCGCCCGCCACCAGGCCGGGATAGCGCCGGACGTAGGGCCAGAGACCCGCGAGCGGCTTTAACCTCGCTCGTCCGCGCGGCGCGGCTTCGGCCGGCGCCGCGGCTTCGGCCCTCGACCAGCCGCGTCCATCGGCAACTGAACTCATCCTGCGCGTGCCCC
>DASPVJ010000501.1:0-4629 GCA_035622435.1 Xanthobacteraceae bacterium
GCACCATTGCCGGCCGCTGCGTTGCGGGATGCTCCTCGGCGGGCATCCGGGTTAAGCGGACCCGTCATCACAACTCGACGATATATCGAACGCATTGCCGACAGCTTAAACGATCTTGTTAAACTGACAGGCTCGTGGCCGCACCGCCTCCGGAGAACAGCGTCGGCGGCAGCCCGCACATCCCCCGGCTCTTTTGACTTGCGGCGGGCGGGTGCGCCATGGTTTTGCTCGGCGCCAGGAGCTCCGCATGCCCAAACCCTCCCGCCAGCCACACCTCCGGGTCGGCATCGACACCGGCGGCACCTTCACCGACGTCGTCTGCGTCGATGCCGTGTCCGGCGCGATGCAGGTGACGAAGGTCGCGAGCACGCCGGCCAATCCGGCGATCGGGCTCGTGCGCGGCATCAAGGCGGTGCTCGCCGACGCGGCCCTCGACGATCTCGCCGGCCTCGCCCACGGCACCACGGTCGCCACCAACGCGCTGCTGCAAGGCGAGATGGCCGGCCTCGGCCTGATCGTCACCGAAGGGTTCCGCCACATCCTGGAGATTGCCCGGCAGGCGGTCCCGGCCGGCTACGGCAACTCGTATTTCTGGGTCAAGCCGGAGCGCATCGTGCCGCTGCGCCACGTGCGCGAGGCCGGCGGACGCCTCAATTTTCTCGGCGAGGAACTGCGCCCGCTCGATGAACCGAGCGTGCGTGCCGCCGCGCAGTTCTTGCGCCGGCAGGGCGTGACCACGATCGGCGTCTGCCTGCTGCACTCCTACGCCAATCCGGCGCACGAGCGCCGGGTCGCGGACATCCTCGCCGCGGAGCATCCCGACTGCGTCGTTTCGCTGTCGTGCGAGGTGCTGCCGGAGTACCGCGAATACGAGCGCGCCGTCACCACCTTGGTCGACGCCTTCGTCAAGCCGCACATGGGCCGCTACCTTAAGCGCATCCGCGACGAACTCGGCGACGGCCTGCGCGACAAGCCGTTTCTGGTGATGCAGTCGAGCGGCGGCGTCGCCAGCCCCGATCAGGTCATGCGCAAGCCGATCGCGACCGCGCTGTCGGGGCCGGCCGCGGGCGCCATCGGCGGCGCCGTCGTCGCCCGCGTCGCCGGATTTGCCGACGTGGTGACGCTCGACGCCGGCGGCACCTCGACCGACCTGTGCCTGATCGAGAACGCGGAGCCGAGCGTCACCAACGGCGGCGCGGTCGGGCGCTTTCCGGTGCGCGTGCCGATGATCGATATCAAGACCATCGGCACCGGGGGCGGATCGATCGCCTGGATCACCCGCGAGGGACATCTCAAGGTGGGGCCACGCAGCGCCGGCGCCGAACCCGGCCCCATGTGCTACCCCGACGGCGGCGACGAGCCGACAATCACCGACGCCAACCTGGTGCTCGGACGCATTCCGCCGGCGCTGATCGGCGGCGGCATTCGCCTCAACCGGGACCGCGCCGGCGACGGCATCGCGCGGCTGGCGGCGCGGCTCCCCGGCAACCTGCGCCCGGAACAACTCGCCGCCGGCATCGTCGAAATCGCCAACTGGGACCAGGCCAACGCCATCCGCCAGATGACCATCCAGCGCGGCATCGACCCGCGCAAGTTCGCGCTGCTTTCGTTCGGCGGGTCCGGCCCGGCGCAGTCGCCGGCGGTGATGGACCTCGTCGGCATGAGCGCCTGCGTGGTGCCGCCCAATCCGGGCAACCTTTCCGCCTTCGGGCTGCTCGCGGTCGACTGGCGCACCGACCGCATGGTGACGAAGGTCACGCACGAGGACGCCATCGACGCAGCGATCGTCGCCGACATCTACGCGGGCCTCGAGCGCGAGGCGGTGGCGACGCTCGAACGCGACGGCATCGCGCGCGCGCGCATCAGGCTGGTGCGCGAAGCCGACGTGCGTTACGCGGGGCAATCCATGGAAGTGCGCGTGCCCGCCCCGGCGGGCGCGGTCGACGCCGCGTTCATCGCCGCCACCATCGACGCATTCCACGCCGCGCACCTGAAGGCCTTCGGCTACAACTACGCCGGCCGGCAGAAGGTGGAGATCGTCAATTTCTGCGTCTCCGGCTTCGGCGCGATCGACCGCCCGACCATTCCCGCGCTTGGCGGGGCAAGCGGCGCCGCGCCTGCCTGGACGCTGCGGCCGGTCTATTTCGGCGACGGCTTCCGCGACACGCCGATCTACCAGCGCGGCGGCTTGCCGGCCGGCTTCCGGCTCGACGGCCCCGCCGTCATCGAGGAATTCGGCTCGACCACGGTGGTTTTCCCGGGTCAGCGGCTCGAGGTCGACGCGCACGGAATCCTGATCGTGCGCCGCGCCCGCCCGGCCGACGAGGCGAAACGATGAACGTGCAGTCGGCGACCTCGTCGTGGCCGACCGCGCCGCGGCCGAGCGCGCGCGACATCGACCCCATCGTCCTGCAGATCGTCGAGGGGACGCTCAACTCGATCGAGGCGGAAATCGAATACGCGATCGAGCGCACCGCGCGATCGCCCATGATCCGCGAAGCGCACGACTACCGCGTCGGGCTGTTCGACCGCTACTGCCGCAAGCTGACCGGGCGATCCTATTCCGCCATGCCGAACGCGGTGGTGCGCGACTTTCCGCCCGAGACCATGGCGCCGGGCGACGTCTTTCTGATGAACGATACCTATCTCACCGAGGGGTCGATCGGCCATTTGCCCGACCTGTGCAGCACCGTTCCGGTGTTCCACGGCGGCCTGGTCGTCGCCTACATCCAGGCGTTCGGACACCACGACGACATCGGCGGCCGCGTCCCCGGCTCGATGCCCGGCACCGCCGCGACCGTGTTCGAAGAAGGGCTCGCCGTTCCGCCGATCAAGCTCTACGCCGCCGGCGCGCGCAACGAAGCGGTCTTCACCATCATCAAGCGCAACACCCGCGTGCCCGACATGCTGGCGGCCGATCTCGACAGCGAGGTGCAGGCCTGCCTGATGGGAGCGCGCCGCATGGCGGAGCTGTTCGCGCGCTTCGGGCTCGAAACCGTTGAGGCCTGCTTCCAGGCGATCCTCGACAAATGCCGCGACATATTCCGCCACGAGCTGCTGCCGAAAATCGCCGACGGCGCCTATCGCTGGGAGGACTACGTCGAGCACGACGGCGTGACCGACGCCAGGCTGCACAAGCTCGCGATCACCATGATCAAGGCGAAGGATCGCATCACGCTCGACTTCGCCGGCACCGACCCGCAATCGGCCGGGCCGATCAACTGGCCCGCCGATTACGCCGGGGGCGCGTTCCTGATCAAATGGATCGCGCCGATCCTGCGCAACCTAGCCGACACGCCGGAACGCGCCGCGGAAATCCACGTCAACGAGGGCGTGTGCGAAGTCTTCGACGTGGTGTTCCCGCCCAAGGGCACGCTGATCACGCCGGAATGGCCGGCCGCCACCAACGCGCGCTCGTTCGTGCTGCTGCGCTGCCTCGGCCTGCTCGCCGGGGTCGTCGCGCAGGCGGTCGACGGCCGCATGCCGGCGGATCAGGAGACCATTCGCTACACCGGATTCTACGGCAGCGACCGCAACGGCCAGCCGTTCCTGTCGCGCGAAGTGCTGGGCGGCGGCTCGGGCGGGCGCTACTACGCCGACGGCAACGACGCCATTCACATCGTGCCCGACTCGCGCAACCAACCGGCCGAGTTCACCGAGACGCGCTTCCCGCTGCTGGTCGAGCGGCTGGCGCTGCGCACCGATTCCGGCGGCGCCGGCAAACGCCGCGGCGGGCTCGGCTACGAGAAGCATTATCGCGCTCTCGTCGACTGCCGAACGATCGTCACCGCCGACCGGGTGCGGCTCGGCTGTTACGGCGTCAACGGCGGCAAGGCCGGGCTGCCGTTCTGCGTGACCGTCGACGCCGCAGGCGCGCCGCGCGACCTCGGCGGCCTCGTCGACGGCGCGCCGGTGCTCGCCGGCCAGATCGTGCGCGTGCGCACCACCGGGGGCGGCGGCTGGGGCGATCCCTTCGAGCGCGAGCCCGAGCTGGTGCTCTGGGACGTGGTCGACGGCAAGGTGTCGCCTGCGGCGGCGCGCGAGGATTACGGCGTCGTGCTCGTCGGCAGCGAAGACGCGGCGGCAATCGATGAAGACAAAACCGCGGCGCTGCGCGCCGCCGTGCGGGCGCGGCGCGCCGCTCCGCCCATGATCGATCGCGGGCCCGGCTACGCGGCGATGAGGCAGCAAACAAATGCGAACAAAACACCGACGTCATCCTGAGGAGCCGGCCGAAGGCCGGCGTCTCGAAGGATGGAAACAAACGCTGCGCCTGCTTCCATCCTTCGAGACGGCCGTGCTGCGCCATAGCTGACGCTTCGCGTCGGCGTTCTTATCATCAAGAACGGCGGCCGAAGGCCGCCTATGCTCCTCAGGATGACGTTGGCAGATTTTGTAGGGGACCATTGGCATGGCGATCGAAGTGGCGAAAGTCGAATTGAAGACCGTGCAGGACGCCTCCGGACTCGAGGATTGCATTCGCGCGGACCGCTTCGCCGCCGATGAGGTCGTCGCCGTGATCGGCAAGACCGAGGGCAACGGCGGCGTGAACGATTTCACCCGCATTCTCGCCGACCAGGCGTTCCGCCGGGCGTTGATGCGGCATGGGCGGCGGTCGGAGCAGGAGGT